>JAFGMP010000263.1 GCA_016927495.1 Candidatus Latescibacterota bacterium
ATGGAAAGAAACAGGAATATTACGAGCTTCGTATCTACAGGACTACAGACGCAGATAAAATGAAAGTGCTGGGTGATTATCTTGATAAAGCGCTGATCCCGGCTCTCGGCAGATTGGGGCTTGACCGTATCGGAGTATTCACCAATATGGATACAACGGATGATTATTCCATGTACCTTTTGATTCCCTATCCGATCCTTGAATTATTCGCTTCGGTAAATCCAAAGCTCCTGGTTGATACAAAATATCAGAATGCATCAAAAAATTATTTCGCTGCTCCTAAAGATGATCCCGTTTTTACACGAATTCAGAGTAAACTGTACAGGGCATTCGAGGGAATGCCCGTCATTGAAATGCCACAGCAGACGGCCGGCAATAAACCGCGTATTTTTGAGCTGAGAATATACGAGAGCCATACGGAAGAAAAGGCGGCATTAAAAGTCGACATGTTCAACAGCGGTGAGATGCAGGTCATGCGGGATACGGAGTTGGCACCAGTGTTTTACGGTGAAGCTCTTATCGGCGATGACTTGCCTCACCTTGCTTATATGCTGTCCGCCTCTGATCGGGAAACGCATAAAGCGCATTGGGCGAAGTTTGGCGATCATCCGGAATGGTTGCGCATGAAAGTAATGCCAAAATACAAGGATACGGTTTCAAAAATTACCAACTTTTTTCTGATTCCGACGGCATATTCTCAGATATAAAATACGGAAAAGCTACTCTAGTATTTCATAAAAAAAATACCGCTATGGATTGGAGATAAGTCTTTTTTCCCTCTCTAAAGGTTAGAGAGGGAATTAAAGGGTGAGTTCCGGGAGAAGTGGAAGGGAAAAAGTTTTATCACACTCACCCCCTCGATCCCCCTCTCTCGCACGCGAAAGAGAGGGAAGACTGCCCAATACCATCCTTTATAGTATAAAATTGTGAATAATCCTGTTGCTGTTCTTATCTCACTCAAACGTAACCGTACCCTCACCCTCCGGCACCGTAAAAATCACTGTTTTACGGTCCGAATCATACATAAACGTTACCGATTCGCCATTAATATATATGCTTTGCGGCCTTAACGGCACACCGAGTAATATCATACTCTCTTTGTCGATATAATATTTCATAGATGCTTCGTTGAGTTCGAATGTAACAGGTTCTTTCGATTCAAACAGCAGAGTCCCGTCTTTTGACAGCGTTGTACAGATTGCGGCGAAAACCTGAGTTTCCGTCCATGTCAGCGCCAGCGCATCGGAGATATATCCACCGGTATCATAGGTTTTTCCGGGGTCAGCGGTAAAAACAAACGGGATACCGTTTATGGTACCGTTAACACAACCATCATTGCCGGATGAAGTTATATCAAGTTTGTTATCATGTTCGGTGGTCAGAATATTACCGATAACAAGCGGTTTTCTCTCAGGCCGGGCAGTCAGTTGCAGGTAGCCGTTTCTGACAAGGGGTGAACGGTCAAATTCCCGGAGAAAATGAGGCATTTCCTTTGCTTCGGCCACTGTATTGCCGGGATATACATGATGTAAAAAAAGTGACACGTCACCCTTGGTGATTGTCGAGAGACCGTTTCCCGCATCGATATCTTTCAGATGTTCGGACTGATAGAGCAGCGACACATCAACATCGTTTTCAGTTGGTTCGATAGTGTCGAGCATAATCAGCGTCCGGGGCTTTAGGTAGAGCACATTACGCTGCATCTCTTTGACTTTCCCCCAATACAGCCGTCCTATATCACCGGAAACGAATGCGGCCTGCTCACCATCGAGGAAATGGTTCACGAAAGCATGGTCATCGAATCCCTCGATGAACGACAGCGGATCACCGGTTCGCTGGCTCTGCGGATTGTGATCGATGAGAATGGTCGAATGGGCAATGGGCTGAGTGTAATGAGACTCATAGAACGGATCGTCATAATACGCGCTGCCCTGTCGCTCTCCGATCAGGACAGTGCCGCGGTCGGCAAGCCAGAATGTGCCCTGATCGAGATGCTGATGGTTGTAAAACGGGCCGGAACGCATCACAAACACAAAATCTTCGCTCTCCCATCCGCTTTTAAATACGGTCGTACCGATGTCTTTAAAAAGTCGAACGGGATTATCGTCGAACGGGTCATGAACAGGCACATGTTCCGTATCGTATATTAGGTCCATAAGCGTCTTGTTCTTCATAGCCGGGAAAAACATGGTACCGTCAAGCGGCGGATTGTTTTGCTCTGCCACAAATTCAAATGCATCGACATCCATATTCAGATAGTAATACATCCAGCCGAGCAAAGGATCCTTGTATTTAGGGAGAAGCCATGCCCATGAATCCATCGGCTGAATGTTTCCCCGTGAATCTCCGAAATAAAAGACTTTTTTATCCCGTATCAGTCCCGCCCAGGCTAATCCGCTATATGCGCCATTCAGTTTTTCCGACAGATCGATGTTAAAGACGTTCTCAAGCGCAGGTAGGCATTTTGACCATGACAAAGAAGAGTAATTATAATAGTTATATCCTTCCCCATAGCCGCCATTTCTGCCGATTACATGCTGAATAAGCGCATTCTGCTTGAGGATCGAACCGGTAAAGTACGGTTCCTTGTCTTCATACTCTGATTCCTCACCATAAATGGCGGCCTGGCACATTATCGATCCGCCCAGAATCGCCGCAATCCAGTTCGATGTGTGATTGGTAACAAGATTGGCATCGACATATGATTTATGCACGGGTACAATTACCTGATTTCTGAATGCGTCGCGGATTAGCACCCGTTCGTAGTCATCGAGAAGATCATAAATAAGATCATAGGCGCAGGCAAAATACATTGCCATGTCACCCATAAAGAGATAAAAATGCCTTCCCCGTTTTTTCATCCAGGGATGATTCCACGAGGGAAATTGAGCATAGGATATCAGAAGGGTTTTCGTATACTCTCCTGCCTCGCTGTTTTTGAGTAACGCATAATCCAGAGCGTTCCAGTATGCCACATCTCCGATATTCCGGATACGCTCACGTGACCAGGCATAACGTGTTATCAGCCAATCCTCATCGGGAAACTGGTCGAAGTCATAGACAAAAAGACCGGGAGGATAGGAATCACGTAAATGCTGTGCTTGCGAAGAAATATTTTCTCTGACGGTTCTGAATGTTTCGGTTTTGAGTTTTTCCTTTATATGTTCCATTTGTAAAGAGCTAAACCAGAGCCTTGGATGAGATTTACCCGGGTTTACCGGTGCTATATAGAGGGTAAATTCCGTTTCCGCCTGTACGTTTCCGTCATGCTGCGCCTTCAGTGTTCCGATATATAAACCGGGATCCAACAGGAGTCTGATATCTTCCAGATACCATCTGTTTTTGTTTTTCTTGAGTTTTTCCTTTATCATAACCTTGCCACGGTCGGTAAATGGCGATAACGTCATCGTAACCGTATCGGCATCAAACGGCCACGATCCGTTGAGTGTAAAAATATCGTTTTGGTGGTAGTGTTTTGCCGGTATATACGGTTTCCATTCGAGTAGTTTATGCATTGTCGGTTCTGAAAATCTGAACTGAGCCGCTCTTGAACCGTTTATGACGATATCATCGAGACCGAAATAGACCGGCATATCGGGATCAGCATCGGGAACCTTAACCAGAACGGCAATTCCATAGACTTTTATCCTCTCTTTACCGTCTAATTTGGTGTTTTCATTAACAAAATCGTTATAGACGATTTCAAGTGATACCCAGTGGTTTGCCGTAGGATTTTGTACGGTATAATCAATTTTCCCGTCTGAGGCGGCACCGATACGAACTTTCAGAAATTCAACCGGTAAATGAGTTTTTATATAATAGCGCAGAGAAATCGATGATTCGGGAGTAATATACATATCAAGTTTTTTTTGAGCGCCAGCATAAACATCATTATGGCTGTACGGTGTAACTTTCTGTTCGATGGAAATATTCGGATCACCGGAAATTATCTCATTTACCCGGAAATTATCGTCATAGGCGGTATCCTGCCAGAGTGGATACGATGCCCAGGCTGCCAATTCACGGCTTTCGAAATTTTCGGAATATGTATATGGTTCGAGAATACTGTCTGCAAAAGAATCAGTAATTTTTAAAGATATAATTTCAATAGTTATAACTAATACCAGAATCACTTTTCTCATTGGTTTGAACTCCGAAATTATGAAAAACAATGATTTTACTTCATATTTTATATTTTTATTATTACGTATATTAGTGAAATAAACAAAATAATTTTTTCAATTTTACGAAAATATATTTGTTTTCCCCAAACTTTTTTGTATTTTTGGACGCTATGAAAGAACAGCCGAAAATATCAGGTGTGCTTCCGGTAGTGCATATGCCATATCGTGACAATGATGCTATCGATTTCGATGTGCTCTCCCGTGAGGTCGATCACGTATTCGATGCCGGTGCGGACGGTATAGTACTGGCGCTTGCATCCGAGTTGACACGTCTGACCAATAATGAACGTTTCGAACTGTCCGAAAAGCTGCCCCAAATGGCAAATGGCCGTGGCACAGTAACCATCTCGGTCGGGGCCGAGACAACATACCAGGCAGTTAAGTTTGCAGAAGCAGCAGAAAAAGCGGGGGCCGATGCGGTTATGGCAGTGCCTCCGTTTATCGCTTCACTGTCAGGAGAGAAAAAATTCGATTATTTCAAATCCATTCATGATGCAATCACAATCCCACTGGTTGTTCAGGATGCAAGCGGCTACATGGGTGGTGAATCGATGTCAGTAGAACTTCAGGCACGGATGCGTACCGAACTCAGCCCGCGCATCTATTATAAACCCGAGGGGCTACCCACCGGTCCGACTTTATCAAAGCTTCAGGAAGCGCTCAATAACGAAGGCGTCATCTTCGAAGGAAGCGGAGGATTTCTTCTAATCGATTCTTATCGCCGCGGTGTTGACGGTACCATGTCCGGTTCGGACCTGATAAAGGGCATCGTTGAAATCTGGCGCGCACTGGAACAGGGGAATGACGCTCGGGCATATGAAGTATATTTCCCGCTGGCAGCCATCGTGCTGCTTCAATCCCCCAACCTCGATACATACCTTGCAATCGAAAAATATCTTCTCGTGAAACAGGGAATATTCAAGAATCAGAAAGTTCGCAAACCTACCTCATATGACCTCGATCCCGGTACAGCCGCCGAGGTTGATCGCCTCTTTGGAAAGCTCGAAACGGTATTAAATTAAATATCGAGAATTGCTACTATTGGTTACAGGCTGTATTTGAAGAAGGAACAAGCAACAAAGTAGCGGCAGAATACTTGGAGACTGAAGTCGAAATGTATCGTTCGGGATTCAGCTTAAGTGCCCCCTTCCCCAATCCTTTCAACCCTTCGACAACGATAAATTTTCAGGTGCCGGCCGATACCTATATCACATTAGCGGTGTATAACGTGTCGGGACAGTTGGTTGCCGTTTTAAGGGATACTATAGTAAGTGCCGGTTATCACTCGGTTGTATGGGATGCTCTCGCTATGCCGAGCGGCATATATTTTGTTACATTGAAAACCGGAGGATTTGCAGAAACTAGAAAGGTATTGCTGATGAAGTAATGTGTGAAAAACACAGAAACGATTCACCGTATACATCTGTGTTTTGTTAAATAATAAATTCAGTAGTCAGTTGTGATATGATAATCACTTTTTTATCACACCCGACCAATCCGGCGCCTCATCCATATCCTTGTCATTGGTTAAAGGCCGCAGATCGGAGCCATCCGGAGCCATAGTATAAATATCACGCATACCGTTACGAAAAGTTATGAATGCAATTCTTGATCCATCAGGTGACCAGGTCGGTTTCGTGTCATTCTCGGGGTAATTGGTAAGATTAACCTGATTAGAACCATCTGCATTCATGACAAAAACATCGACTTTTCGATCATCAACCTTGATAACCTTATTATTCTTTTCATACTGCCTGCGAAACTCGGTAACATAGTCATTCTGCTTTTCAGGCTCCCGGTCACGGTTTGAAACAAAAGCGATCTTTGTTCCGTCGGGTGACCATTGCGGCATATCATCACGGTCGGCATGATTAGTAAGGTTAATCTGATTCGAACCGTCGGCGTTCATAACATATATCTCAAAATTATCGTCACGTTTTGTTACAAAGGCAATCCTTGTACCATCGGGCGACCACTGGGGCCGGTTATCCCAGCCATCATGTTGAGTCAGATTTATCACATCGGTGCCGTCTGTGTTCATGCTGTAAATCTCAAAATCGCCCTGATATGCAGAATCGAAAATAATCCGTTTGCCGTCAGGCGACCAGTCAGGATGCCCGTTCCATCCGCGAAATTCGGTAAGTCTTACAAGATTTGTGCCATCGGCATTAACGGTAAATATATCATATGCACTATCCTTTATACGGTTTGACATAAAAACGATCCGGGTTCCATCCGGAGACCATGCGGGAAACTTGTTCATCCCCCGGCTGTCGGTAATTTTCGTTATTTCTGAACCGTCATCATTCATAGTGAAAATATCATATCCACCACCGCGGGTAGATTCAAACACAATTTTTGAGGACGATACTTTCCCGGATTGCGGGATTTCTTTTTGTGTACTTTCGTTTTTATCACACGAAATTATCAGGGTAAATATCAAACTGCTTAGAGATATGGCAATAAAAAATCTCGATAACATTAACTAACTCCGGTTACTTAAGAAATGGTGACCAGGAAGGTGCTTCATCCATTGACTCGTTATTGGTAATTGCGATAACATCCGAACCATCCGCAGCCATTGTGAATATCTCTCTTTTCCCCTCACGTATCGATACGAAAGCAATTCTTGTACCGTCAGGGGACCATGTAGGTATGAAATCATTATTCGGAAAATTTGTAAGATTGACCGGATTGGTACCATCGGCATTCATTACGAAAATGTCGTGTTTTTTTCTCGCTTTCATAGCTTTAGCCAGATACTCAGGATCCCCGGCTTCATTTATATCGGGTTTTTCAACTTCTTCCTCTCCTTTGTGGTCACGATCCGATACAAAAGCTATCTTCATTCCATCGGGTGACCAGGCAGGCATCGTGTCTCTTCCTTCATGTTTCGTTATATTGATCTGATCGGAACCGTCAGCATTCATAATATATATTTCTTCATTGTCATCCCGTTTAGAAACAAAAGCAATTCTGGAACCGTCAGGAGACCACTTGGGTTTGGTATCATTCAGGGGATGGTTTGAAAGATTTATCATCCCGGTTCCATCAGGATTCATTATATAAATTTCGAAGTTTTTATCCCTGGCGGTCTCGAATGCTATCTTGCTTCCGTCGGGTGACCAGTCAGGATGTCCGTTCCAACCGGGAATTTTTGTAATCATATGAGGATTGGAACCATCGGCATTCATTACATAGATATCTAAAGTATTCTGTAATCTACGGGTTGATCCAAAAGCTATTTTAGTACCATCAGGTGACCATGCGGGGAATTGGTTACGTCCCTCACCATGAGTTAATTGCATAATACCGGTGCCATCAGCATTCATAATAAAAATATCGAATGCTCCTTTCAGTGTTGATTCAAAAGCTATTTTGGTTGTCTTTTCCATAGTTGTCATCGGTCGTTTCGGTGCATAAGCCGATGTACTTTTTTCCTGCTGGTCCTGAATTTCCTGAATTTCTTTATTATCCCCGCAGGATAAAAAAAATAATACTATCAACCAAATTGATAATATTCCCCAAAAGTCTTTTTTCATAATAAAACTCCTATGAATTATGAACTGAAATTACGAATTGTAAAATATTGTACTGTAATTTTTACAATACTTATTCACAATTAATTATTCAGATAATCTCAATCTTCACAAATACTATTCGAAGTTGAATCCCATAAAAACAATGATATAGCTTTATAGAATAAACATTCTGGTCTTATTAAGCAATTACAAAATGGAAAATCGACATTGGATCATAAAGGATATGCTCCGGAACATTAATCTCACATGTCATTGTGGCCAAATAAATATTGTAAAAAAAATTCAATAATAAACTTGTAATTTTCACAGGATTTTCCTATATCAGTGATAAACCCGGATAACAAGTAAAAATATTTAACAGTAAGGGGAAGAAAAAAAACGTTAATCCTATGAAACAGTATCATCCCTTAACATGTGATTTTTGCTGCAGCCAAGCGAATTAAATACTTTACCTTTCGTTTTTTATAACTGAGTTGGATTAATCCGAGTGTATTCCAAAAGATAATTAACAAATACTTAAATAAATCTGCAATCACAGTAAAGAAAGGAGCTACATCAGAAATGTCACTCAAAAAAGCCGGATTATTATTTCTGTTTGCCGTTTTGACCGCATCTCATCTTCACGCTCTCGAACGCCCGGATAAAGAGTTCAAAATCTTCCAGTTTCCTTCGAATATGATACCTCGCATCGACGGTAACATCGACGACTGGGCAATTGTATCCGAAGATTATGTAATCGGCACGGAAGAACTCTCCGATACCGAAAAAGGTAACGGAACTAATTATGACCGTGATGACCTCGATGTCAGGGTACGTGTCGGCTGGGTAAAAGGCCTTAACCGTCTCTATTTTCTTTACGAAGCTTATGATGACTATTGGAATATGTACTATAAACGTGGCGATATTTTTGAGATTGCTGTGGACGCCGACCTGTCTGGCGGACAGTTCATCACAAACGACCAGATAAAAGACAGATGGGAAAACCACTTCATGTTCAAGGGGGTGCACGCGCAGAATTACCACATCTTCACTCCGCCCGGGGTAGGCAGGGACTGGGTTTTTGTCTGGGGCTGCCAACCATGGGTATCAGAACTACCCTATGCGAACCACGCATATTCATACAATTTCAGCGAGGGAGAAAGCGGTAAGCTTGTCCTCGAATTCTGGATCACACCGTTCGATTATGCTCCTTATGAAGGCCCTGACCGCGCGGTTGTTTCACAGTTAATAGAAAATACAATTATCGGTCTGTCCTGGTCGATTCTCGATTATGACGAGGACAACAGTCAATACGAAGGTTTCTGGAATTTGTCCCATGCGACGAGGATGGACTCGAACGCTTCACGTCAATGTGCTTTCAGGCTCATGCCGCTGGAAGAAACCTTTTTGCCCCCTATTCTGGCACAGTGGTCATTTAAAGTTATCGATATGGACCGCAGGCTTGTAGCATTCAAAGACCTTTCACACGGTAAAATAACTTCATGGCTCTGGGATTTCGATGACGGCACCACATCGACCGAACAACACCCGATTCACCAATATGAAAATCCGGGTGATTATGTCGTGGTGCTTAAGATTAAAGGGCCCGCCGGAGAAGCACGGCGTGTAAAGGTACGGAATGTGGCAGTGAAATAGAGGAAGAATACATAGCAATGTATGCATTAATATATGCATGATACGGAACATTTATCGTCGGATTGTCCTGATTCAGATGGGAAAAGAGTTTTCCTCGAAATTAATTAGCTATATAAGGGCAGGAGGGAAACTCATGGGAAAAGAACGAACGAAGTGCTCTCTTAATTGATGGAGGAACACATAGCGCTAAAAAAGTTTTGGGGAACTATGAGGTCGGTGTGGGTCGAGCCAAATATCCGGGATTCGTTAATGGATTTAACCCGTGAGTGGTCTGATAAGACGTAGTTATCGACAGGCAGGTTTATCAGATGGATAGGGATTTTGCAGAGTACGTATTACCGGTAGGTGAAACAGAATGGGAGAGTGAATGAGCATAACATGGATACCGAGGGATTCGTGGATTGAGGATTGGGAGAAGGAAGCTATCAATGAGTATTACCTTTCTCATCGGGATTACGGGTATCGGCGTGTGATGTGATGTATACGCTGCCCGATGCTGACATTGTGGCGGTGAGTCCCAGCAGTGTGTACCGTGTGCCGAAAGAAAAGGAATTGTTTCAGAGATGGAACAGCAAACCTTCATCGAAGGGAACGGGGGTTAAAGGGCCTGTACGGGCCCGTGAGCGCTGGCATATCGATATTTCATACATCAACGTCAAGGGTACCTTCTATTATTTGACAAGTATTCCGGACAGGTACAGCCGATACATGCTCCATTTGGCGCTCCGTGAATCAATGACCGAAGAAAATGTTGAGATTGTTTTTTTTATACCATTTCTGATACTGGAAGTTTAACATGTTCGATCGATTATCATGGTGATAGCAAAACAATATGCTTCACGACCATCCCCGGATAAACCAAAACACTATTATTTACGCTGCATTTTCAGATATCAGGAGAATATCTTCCGCGACTAATACTCTTCCTATATCGAGTAGAGTAATTATCTTTCTGCCTGATTTAGCCATACCCAAAATAAAATCCGTATCAAGGCTTACTCCAAATTTCGGAGTGGCTTCGAGTTCTTCGGAAGTTACGTTAAGAACTTCAGAAACCTGGTCAACAATGATACCAATCTGCATCGTTCCTACACTGTGCCGGATTTCTACGACAATTATACAGGTTTTTTCCGAATAACCTATCTCAGGCATCATAAATTTAAGCCGTAAATCGATAACCGGAATAACTTTACCGCGAAGGTTTATTACTCCTTTGACGAAGTCGGGAGTCTGAGGCAACACTGTGATATCCATCATACCGATTATCTCTTTGACTTTAAGGATCTCGAGACCATACTCCTCATCTGCCAACATAAATGTGAGGTATTTACCAGCCTGAGCTTTACAAACACCGTTTGTGCTTTCAAGGTTCTGATCTCTCACATTCTTTTCCATAGTGTTCCACCTTTCATTGGACGATAATGTAAATTAATGATTTTATACACTATTATAAGCACCTGACATAGAATTAAATTTCTTCAACTTTTAGATGCAAAAGATATGCCAAATCATTATGATAAAACGATAACATGTTGTTTATAAATAATATACGTTATATTATTTAAATACAATCACTCACGTTTGTATTTAATAAATCTTGACAATCTGACTGACAATCTGTCAACAAGTAAGAAACAGGGTAAGCTATTATGAGAAAATGAAGTATGATAAACTCATCACTCGCAGTATGAAGCCAAAGGTATTATGAGTAGAATTGTTTTATCCGCTCTGCCACTTTTTCGACATCTTGTTCTGTCATTTCATAATATATCGGTAATCGTAACAGACGTTCGCTTATCGATTTGGTAACGTGGAGTAAACCATGTGAACGGCCGAATTTTTTTCCGGCTTTAGCAGAATGAAGGGGGATATAATGAAAAACAGCCTGTATACCATATTTTTTTAGATGGTTAATAAGTAGTGTTCGTTCTTCAAAATTTCGGGTTATAATATAAAAAATGTGACCATTGCTTGTACAATCCTCATTTATAATAGAAAGTCGAATCTGACCTTTTTCCATAAGAGGTTTCAATAAACTGGCATAATAATCAAAAAGAAGGCATCTTTTCCTGATAATTTCGTTTGCATGTTCAAGCTGTGCCCAAAGGAATGCAGCATTGATTTCACCGGGTAGAAACGATGATCCTAAATCAACCCACGAGTATTTATCAATGTCACCCCTGAAATAAAGGCTGCGGTTTGTCCCTTTTTCCCATATAATCTCTGCCCTCTCAATCATGCTTTCATCATTGATGAGCAGTGCACCACCCTCACCACATATGATATTTTTAGTTTCGTGGAAACTCAGACAACCCAAATGTCCCATAGCACCTAAATATTTGCCCTTATAGGTTGATAATAATCCCTGTGCAGCATCCTCGATAACAAAAAGATTATAGCGGTCGGCAACGCTTTGAATAACGCACATTTCACAACCCATACCGGCATAATGGACAGGAACAATTACCCTGGTTTTTGGCGTTATAGCGCTTTCGATCAAAGTTTCATCGATATTAAGCGTATCGGGACGTATATCGACAAAAACCGGCACAGCTCCGCGTAGAACAAAAGCATTTGCTGTTGAAACAAATGTAAAGGAAGGCATAATAACTTCATCACCCGGTTTCAAGTCTGCAAGGATAGCCGCCATTTCGAGTGCACCGGTACATGAGTGAGTCAGTAGGGCTTTCCGGCAATTCAATTGTTTTTCTAACCATGACTGACAAGACCGGGTATATGGCCCGTTTCCTGATAAATGCAAGTTTTCTTTCACAGCTTTCGATATATTTTCAAGTTCATTACCGATAATAAAAGGTTTATTGAATGGTATTTTAAATTCGTTTTCATTATTTTTCATTTCAGATTCTTTCGATAAATACCTTGAATTGAGTTAATTATCACAATTATATAGAAAGTTAATACCCACAACAAATTATTGATTTTTTTAGCATGATTCAAGATATTTGATTTTATTTTAAATATGGCAAATGAAACTCAATAAACTAAAATAAAACGGGATTAATTATTTGAAACTGAATAACAGCCGTATTCTTGTCATTGGCGGGGCGGGATTTGTAGGTTCTCATATCGTCGATCAACTTATCAATGAACCTGTCAGTGAAATATTAATATTAGATAATTTTGTACGGGGTACCCGTCATAATCTCAAACAGGCAGTTAAAGATAATCGTGTAAAAATCATCGAGGGAAGTATTACCGACATTGATATATTACATGACATAATGCAGAATATCGACTATGTATTTCATTTAGCGGCATTATGGCTTTTCGAATGCGTTCACCAGCCAAGATCAGCCCTCGAAGTAAACGTGGACGGCACATACAATGTTGTCGAATCGGCTCAAAACGCAGGAGTTAAAAAGGTAATCTATTCCTCCTCGGCATCCGTTTATGGGAACGCAGTATCAATCCCGATGACCGAGGATCATCCATTCAACAACAGGACTATGTATGGCGCCGCAAAAATTGCCGGTGAGCAGTTTTTTCGCTCGAATTATGAACAGAAAAAAATGGATTATGTCGGACTAAGATACATGAATGTCTATGGTCCAAGAATGGATTATAAAGGAACATATGTCAGTGTTATCATGAAAGTTCTCGATAAAATCGATAGCAACCAGGCGCCTGTCATATTTGGTGATGGATCGCAGTCATATGATTTTATTCATGTCGATGATGTTGCACGAGCAAATATACTTGCATTGAAGAGTGACGCAACCGATCAATTCTATAATGTTGGTATGGGTGTAAAAACAACAATCAACGAACTTGTGAAAAAGCTTATAGAGATCACCGGGTCGAATCTCAAACCCGAATATAAACCACAGGAGCAAATGTTTGTAACCCATAGAGTAGGCAGCACGGAAAAAGCGGAAAAAGATCTCGGATTTAAAGCAAAAATTCAATTAGACGAGGGATTACAGTCAGTTGTGTCATGGCGAAAGGAAGATAAGCAAAGAGTTTAAAAACGAATTGTTCAAACAAAACCATGTAACGTACATGATATTACCTTACCTATTGATTTTCGCGGGATTAATGTGTGAAACGAATACTTGTAACAGGTGCGGCCGGTCTTATCGGCAGTTATTTATGCAGAAGACTTTCTCAAAACAATAAGATTTGGGGATTAATCAGACCGAATTCAAAACCTGAAAATATTCCACAGATGGATTGGATACAGTGTAATCTCGCAAAACCAGTAGATATAAAAAAATTACCATCAGAACTCGATGTGATTATTCATCTGGCTCAGTCAAACCGTTATAAAGAATTTCCCGATAGCGCTCCGGATGTTTTCAATGTGAATATACGCAGCACTTTCGAACTACTCGACTATGGCCGTAAAATCGGTATCAAACAATTCGTTTACGGCTCTTCAGGCGGAATATACGGATCAGGAGAATATGCATTCAAAGATACCGACCACATTACCATTCAGAAACCACTTAGTTTTTATAATACATCCAAATATATTTCGGAACTTATGACAAACAATTACACAGCTTTTTTTTCCACAGCCATCTTAAGGTTTTTCTTTGTCTATGGCAAGGGACAAAAAAAAAGCATGCTTATTCCACGTCTCATTAACAATGTAAGAACTGGTGTTGCAGTCATACTTGAAGGGAAAGATGGTGTCATAATCAATCCGATTTATATTGATGACGTAATCGCTGCAGTTACGCAAATTGTCAATCGTGAACTATCGATAACCGTAAATATCGGTGGCCCTCAAAACCTGAGTATAAGGCGGATTGCAGAAATCATCGGAGAAATCGTAGGGAAAAAACCGGTTTTTGAATTTACCCATGATGAGTGTGCTAACAATCTGATCGGCGATATTACTACTATGACAAAATATATGGATCCCCCAATGATATCATTTAAAGAGGGATTAAATAAAATGATTTATGATGACGCAATAAAGGAAAGTGAATGAAAGTAATTCACCTTCCTACATCTGTCGGTGGAAATTCATTCGGTTTATCACGGGGTGAAAGAGAACTCGGAATACAGTCCGATGTACTGGTTTTATTCCAAAACAGGTTTCAGTTTCCTGCAGACCGATGTATATTTAAAAAACCACCGGGGAATATAATCAGTAATTACACTAAACGAATATGGATACCGGCACTATTAAAAGAACTCTTTTCAATAGTAAAAAAATACGATGTATTTCATTTCAATTTCGGCACATCTTTACTTGACCTCTGGATGTTTGGTCTTCCACTGTTGGATTTACCATATTACCGAAATAAAGGTAAAATTGTAGTAACCTATAATGGGTGTGATGCGAGAATGAAGTATGATACAATCGAAAGGACACATTTCTCCGCATGTCATGATAACCGTTGTAGTACATTATGTAATACGGGGATGTATGATAAAATTAAAAGAAAAAAAATTTCAAAATTTGACAGTTATGCTGATTCAATATTTGCAGTAAATCCCGACATTTTACATTTTTTGCCGGAACGCG
The DNA here is from genome assembly GCA_016927495.1 of Candidatus Latescibacterota bacterium. Taxonomy (GTDB): domain Bacteria; phylum Latescibacterota; class Latescibacteria; order Latescibacterales; family Latescibacteraceae; genus JAFGMP01. The sequence goes on from JAFGMP010000263.1 coordinate 14,859, forward strand.
CACGATTTCTTCCATATACTGTTGCCAAATGGCCGAATATAATAACCCTGCCCTATCAAAGCGTTAAAAAAAGAATAAAAATATTGCATGCACCATCGCATAGAATAACAAAAGGCTCTTCAATTATTATCGAAGCCCTGGAAAAAGTCAAAAAGATATACGGAAATAAAATCGAAACAATCCTTTTGGAAAATCTGCCGAATGACGATGCCCTTAAATTATATGACGATGCTGATCTTGTAATTGATCAGGTTTTAATAGGTTTTTACGGGGCATTTGCAGTCGAGACAATGAAGATGGGTAAACCGGTTATGGCTTTTATCAGAAAAGAAGATATGCATTATATGCCGCAACAGATGGCTGATGACTGCCTTGACACAATTATTAATGTTTCTCCCGATTCAATTTATGAAAAACTTTGTGAGATTGTGGAAAATCCCGAATTGTTGAAAAAACACAGAGAGGCGGCGCTGGACTACGTTCATCGCTGGCATGATCCGGTATATGTTGCCGGAATCACAAAGGCAACATATGAAAATTAGATACAAGATCCTGTTGGTAAAGTCATAAAAAATCATAGTATTTTTTATCAAGAGACAATTAATAACGATTAGAGTTAGAGAGATACAGGTGTACTATTGTGCGGAATAGCGGGTATATTTAATCTCGGGGGTGAAACGGTGTCTCCTGAATCACTTCGCAGGATGACTAAGGCAATTGCTCATCGCGGCCCGGATGGCGAAGGTTTTTTTACCGACAGCTTTATCGGCCTTGGCCATCGTCGTCTTTCTGTCCTTGACTTATCACCTGCCGGTCATCAGCCGATGAGAACCCCTGACAATCAATTAGTTCTGACATATAACGGAGAAATATATAATTTTAAAGAACTCAGAGCCGAACTTGAGAGTGTGGGACACCAATTCCGATCAGGAACCGATACAGAGGTTGTACTCCATGCATATCAGGAATGGGGTGAAAACTGTCTGAAACGTTTCAATGGCATGTTTGCATTTGCTGTCTGGGATATAAACCGTCATGAACTATTTGTCGCCCGTGACAGATACGGAATTAAACCGTTGTATTATACCTTCCATAATAATACCTTTTTATTTGCATCAGAACAAAAAGCCATGTTGACTTTCCCCTCTTTACGGAAAGATCCCGATCTCGAAGGATTGATCGAGTATTTCACATTCCAAAATATTTTCACCAACAAAACACTTTTAAAAGGAATTCATCTTTTTCCTGCCGGAAGTTGGACAAAAATTCCGTTATTTTCCACAGGTAATTCTCTGAAAATTGTTCAATATTGGGATTTTAATTTCGAAGAACCGAAAAAGCCTGATAATGATGAAGACTATCTGGAAGAACTTGACCGGTTGTTTCGCCAGGCAATAAACCGTCAACTGGTCAGTGATGTTGACGTTGGCGCATATCTGAGTGGTGGAATGGATTCGGGATCCATTACGGCGCTTGCTGCGACACAAATACCATATATCAAAACATTTACCTGTGGTTTTGATTTACACTCGGCATCAGGTTTGGAACTTAGCTTTGATGAACGTGAAATGGCAGAATATATGTCATACCTGTTCAAGACTGAGCACTACGAAATGGTTCTCAAAGCGGGAGATATGGAAAGAATTCTTCCTGAGATTGCCTGGCATATTGAAGAACCGCGTGTGGGGCAAAGTTACCCTAATTACTATATTGCGCAGCTTGCAAGTAAATTTGTCAAAGTCATACTTGGCGGCACGGGTGGAGATGAACTCTTTGCGGGTTATCCCTGGCGATATTACCGTGCAGTATCAAATGACAATTTTGAAGATTATATCGATAAATATTATCTGTTCTGGCACAGACTTATTCCGAATCAGGCTATTCATAAAGTTTTCAGCCCCATATGGAATGATGTGAAACATGTATGGACCCGTGACATATTCAGAGATGTATTTAAAAAACATGATACCACTCTCGATAGCCCTGAGGATTATATTAATCATTCGCTTTATTTTGAGGCTAAAACGTTTTTACATGGTCTTCTGATTGTGGAAGACAAACTGAGTATGGCCCATTCTCTCGAATCCCGGGTGCCATTTCTCGATAACGACCTCGTCGATTTTTCTATGAAAATACCGGTCAGACTCAAATTGAGAAATCTGACTGAAGTCATTCAAATGAATGAGAATGAACCAGGATTTAAAACAAATAAATATTTTCTCAGGACCAGAGAAGGTAAAATATTACTTCGTAAAGTAATGGAAAGATATATTCCTCCGAAAATCACAAAACAAATAAAACAGGGATTTTCAGCACCTGATGCAAGCTGGTTTAAAGGTGACAGTATAGATTATGTCAGAATAATCATAAATAATAAGAGTGCAAGGATTTATGACTTTATGGATAAAAACGCTGTACAAAGCCTGGTTAATGAACACCTTCAAGGAAAAGAGAACAGAAGATTATTTATTTGGTCGCTGTTGAATTTTGAATGGTGGCTGAGGTTATTTATGGAATAATATTGTTACCCGATTCTAATTTTGAAAATATGAAAACCAAATTAATATAATTAAAAAACATCTTAGCAAATTGAGTTGAATTACTTATATTAGTAGAGTTTTTGAGGATTTAATGTATGATTTTTGGTGTGTTATTTTTTGAATTAAATAAATATTATACATAGATGTCAATTATTATGAGATTTAAAACAAAATGGAATGTTAGGATTTTGTGGTATGGATTAATTGCTGTATCATTCATTCTACTTATTATATCATCATATTTACATAATGCCATTTTCAACAAATCTCCGTTAATCTGGAGATTATTTCCAGTCAAAATTGAATCTATTCAGAATGAAATTGGTAATTGTTATATAGCCTATCATGGCAAAAAATGGTTAAGCAGCCATAAACACCCTTCAGATGCACAACTTTTCGAAGACGGTATTCCACTTAAAGTCGGCAACTCTCTTCATGATGATATACGACAAAAAGGCGGTGGGCGTTACTCATTTTGGTATGACTATGTTTATTTTTCCGCGTCAGACAACAGCAATCCAAAAACAAATGGAAAAAATTATGAAATTTATGGTCCTGTAATTAATTCGCATAGTATATATTTAGTTACAAAATTCCTTTGGTTGTTTTTAGTGATCATGTGGATTGCAACTAAGAATACTATCAACTTACTTAAACGATGCTACCTTTTACTTAAACGATGCTACCTTAAATTAAAACAACCCAAAACACTTTTGATAATTTCCTACGGATTGGTAGTTACCGCATTTTTTATTCCAAGAGTGCCTATTTTCTTTGGTAACATTCTCCCAATAATTCAACCTGACACAAATTCATATTTTTTACCGGTAAATCAAATATTTGACGGTCAATTACCATTATTCGAAACACGAACCCCTGGTTACCCAATTTTTCTTGCAATGATCTTCCTTATATATCCCAAACTTCTCCCGGTTATTCTGATTCAAAATCTATTTACACTCATGAGTTCTCTTTTTTTACTATGGGTAATTCAAAAAACATATCCACGACTTGTTTTTCTTTGCACTTTGGCTATAGTTGCTCATGTTACGATGCCAATTTTGGTGGGTCATGATTTTTCTATTTTAACTGAAAGTCTTTATACCAGTATTCTCGTTATATTTGTGGGTTTGTATATACTTGCAATACACCGACGAAAACCATGGTTATTTTCCCTATGCTCAGTAGTCGGAGGTTATGCCATTTTAGTTCGTCCCTCCGGATTATTTCTTTTCGGATGTATAACTCTTACATTCATTTATATGATTTTCAATCGTTACAGAATTAAAAATATTATATGCTTCGTTTTACCTATCACCGTAATTGTATTATTATTTATGATATATAATCTTTTCACTATTAATCGGTTTGCATTTTCAGCCATGTCATCACTGACAATTTACGGCATCACCGCTACTTATTGGGAAACAAGTGATAAATTTCCAGAAGAAGTCAATGAAGTCATTTCAAAATTTAAAGATAATGAAACCAAACCCGACGAAATAAATTTAGTAAAATCATCTTGGAATCCAATAATCATCTATAAACCATTCGCAGAAATAGGTGGAAGAGCTGTATATACAGCTCAGAACAGTGTATTTAAATTACCATATGATTTTTTAAAACAATCTGACCTGGCAAAAAAAGTAGGTTTATACGCAATTCGTAAACATCCTTTGATGTATGTGAAATTTGTCTGGACACAAGCTACAATTTTCCTGTATGATCCTGCAAGCTGGAACTCACATTACCTGCCAACTTTGCCGTTAATATTTAAAAGCATGTATATAATTCCAAATGTTGACCTTAATAATTATGAATATTTATACAGAGAATATGTTGAACCACCTGAATTACGATCGATCAAGATTACACAGAATTGTGAAGATTTAGATATTACATACGTACCTACTACAATAGATATATTGTGCACAAAAATCAATAATATCTTTTTTTTCTTTTTTGGAAATTGTTATTTCTGGCTGCTTGTATTTGTTGTTTTATGTTTAATAACTGTTTTGGATGTATTACGAACCAAACTCCGTAACTGTGATTCATTTTTATTATTTATGCTGGTAACAATGCATTTGGGAGCTGGACTTTTTATGTCAGCTTGTACAGTTTTTTCCAATCGCTATACATATCCAACAAAATTTTTAGTATATTTTTCACTTGCTCTTTTACCAATTACTCATATCAGTATATTAAATAGGAAAAAGAGTTTTGCACCAAAGGATATACAAAATAACCAGTATCGTCAAACAAAAAACTCTTTCGATTCAGCATTAACTGAAAGAGGAATGAATCAAAACAAAGAAGCAATGACAAACATTAATGAATTTTACAGATGGAACCTTGTAGTTTTTCCTTTCGAAAAATATAAGAAAATTCTTGATCTGGGTTGTGGGCCATGCCTCTATTATAATGAACTGATGTTCTATTCACCAAACCGATATATAGCAACCGATTATAGTGAATATTATGTCAGTCAAATGCATCAACGTTTTAAAAATAATCCAAACTGTTCAGCAAAAAAACTTGATTTGACATCCAGTACTCTACCGGATTATTTAAAAAATGAAAAAATTGATTACGTTTTATGTTTCGATGTACTGGAACATATTGATGTCCATGAAAAAGCACTGGAGAACATACATAAAATTATGACTGCGACAGGTGCCAATTTTCTTTTTTTACGCGTTCCTGCCCTTCCATTGATTTTCGGTACAAATGATAAAGCAATAGGTCATTATCGTAGATATTCAAAAAAAGAACTCATTTCTCTCCTTAAGAAATATCCATTCAATATCGAAAAGATACATTATCACAATTTCTTGGGGATAATACCCTGGCTTATTATCGGCAGAGTATTAAAACGGTCATTGGCTGTAACCAACACTGAAGGAAAAATATTTAATAAAATTGTTCCCTTGCTCCGTTTCTTTGAAGATCTTTTCCCACCTCCCATTGGGCTTTCTCTTTATTGCATCTGCAGCCTTCGGGACAATGACTATGAGGAGGGAATAAAATAATGAGACTTCTCCTGATTAATACACCGATTGAACGTGAAAACATTCTGGGCCAATTCAATCAAATCTATGATGATCTCAAAATGGTGCCTATCGGTTTGGCTTATCTTGCTTCCGTAGCCCGTAAGAATGGCATAGAAGTAAAAATTCTTGACCAGTATGCAGAATGTATTTCGATGCCAAGTATCGAAAAAATGATAAAAGATTTTTCTCCGAATCTGATCGGATTTAGTTCGACCACTCCAAACTATTTTGCCGCTATCAATATGGTAAGACATCTGAAAAGAGTTTTCCCGGATATAAAAACCGTGATGGGCGGTCAGCATCCATCGATTTTTCCGGATAAAGTTTTGAAAAATGATGAGGTTGATTATGTCATCCGTGATGAGGGGGAATATTCTCTTGTAGCTTTATGTAATGCAATTCAAAATAGTAATTATAACCTTGCCCATATAGACGGATTATCATATAAAGACTCAACGGGAAAAACAGTTCACAATAAACAATCTGCCAGTGTTGTATTAGATGATCTGCCTTGGCCAGCTTACGATTTATTACCTATGCATCTTTACAGCAGCCCAAGCTATACCAGATTCGCTTTGCCGGTTTATCAAATGAGCGCCAGTCGTGGATGCCCGAATCAATGTACCTATTGTATCAACGCTGAACTGAATATCGCAGCGAAATACCGGAGGCGAAATATTGATGATGTGTTGGACGAGATGGAAATGCTTGTTAATCAATACGACGCCAAACAAATCCAGTTTTGGGATCCAATATTTCCGTTAGGAAAAACTTACACGTTCGAATTCTGCGAAAAGCTTATAGAACGAGGTTTAAACAAGAAAATTGTGTGGAATTCAACAACCTATGCAGAATTTCTTTCAGAAGAGTTGATAACCGTTATGGCTCGTTCTGGCTGTAAGGGGCTTGGATTTGGTATTGAATCGGGTGTCCCTGAGTTGCTGAAAAGTGTAAATAAGAAAGTGAATTTTAATCATTTACGTGAAATGTGCCGAATTGCCAGAAAAAAAAATATAGTCGTTGCCGGAGCCTTTATCCTGGGTTTTCCCGGAGAAACACGGGACATGACCCAACAGACCATTGATTTTGCAAAAAGCCTTGATATTCATTATGCTCAGTTCAGTATCATGGTTCCCTATCCGGGTACACCGCTCTATAAGGAGTTACATGAGAAAGGGGAAATTGTTGATTCCGGCGAAGATGATTATGTGCGTTATAACCAGAGTATAGGTTTGACCGATCTTGAACCAATATATATTTCCAAAGGAAGGAATTGGGAAGAACTGAAAGCAATGCAGAAGCAGGCATACACTCAGTTTTATTTCAGACCCCGTTTATTCCTGATGCACATTCCGCATTTACGACCACAACTTTTTCTTCGTATGATTAAGTCATTCCTTGCGGTCGTTGGTCTTCTGTTAAAAAAAACAAATAAAAAAAATAACTCCAAGCTCTAATTATATTTATTAATATTTATACATGGAAAGTTAGCATATGGCCGATATAGTATCAAAAAAAGTTGTTGTTTTAGGAGCCGGACCGAGCGGTCTTTGCGCTGCATGGAATCTTGTTCAGGATGGATATCGTGTCGTTATTCTTGAAAAGGAGTCTGTATGTGGTGGACAATCGATTACTTTTCAACGAGGTGATTATAAATATGATATCGGTCCTCATAACATACATTCTAAACATAATAGTATCATTAGGTTTCTTCAAGATTCATTAAAAGAAGATTTTGTAAAACACAATTTTTTCGCTGAGATATTCTTTCAGGGTAAAAGAATTAAATATCCATTGATGGGTACTGATGTATTACGTAATGTAAATCCTTTAACTGCGGTATTGTGTGGGCTTAGTTTTCTTTGGACACGCACCAAAACTTTTTTTTATCCCTCGACAGGTAATGATGAAAGTTACAAAGCATGGATAATCAACCGTTTCGGCAGAAGATTCTATAATATATTTTTCGGACCGTATACTGAGAAAGTATGGAAAATTCCACCGGAACAAATTTCAAATATCGTCGCTCAAAAAAGAATTGCAGTTTCCGGAATACTTGAATTGATTCATACCATCATATTTAAAAAAGAACGCTATCACCCTGAAAATATCCGGCTCGTAGATAGTTACTATCCACTATCAGGAATTGGATCAATATCAGAATTTTTCAAAAGAGGCATACTGGATCATGGCGGTGAAATAATCAATAATGCAGAAGTTAATAAATTATTCTTAGAAAAAAATAGGATTGCAAAAGTTGTATTTTTAAAGGATGGTACAGAAAAACATATAGATTTGTCATCGAATAATTCAAATGTCGGAGGAGAAATAATTTCTACCATACCTGTAAATGAAATGATATCGATGATTGAAGGAAATATCCCAAATGCAGTTATCGATTCTGCACTCAGTCTTGATTTTACGGCGGAAGTTTTTCTTTATTTGAATGTAAAACACACGGATGTTTTCGGATTACCACTTTTTTATTTTAGTGGAGATGAATTTCCGTTTAATAGAATTTACGATGTCGGAATTTTCAGTCGCAGCATGGTACCTCAAGGGAAAAATGCGATATGTCTTGAAATATCATGTACAAAGAATGATGAATTATGGAATATGGATGACAAAGATATTTTCGAACTATGTATATCACCTTTAGAAAGCAACAAGTTGTTAAATCGTAAAGATGTCGAGGATTACCACACTCAGCGTCTTAGCCACGCTTATCCACGTTTTCGTATCGACTACAAGACAAGTATTAAAACAATTTTTGATTACCTTGACACCAATATTACAAACATTATGAGTTTTGGCCGTCAGGGACTTTTTACGTATGCAAACGTCGATGATGCAATATGGATGGGCTTTGAGGTCGCAAAGCATATGAAATATAAAAAACGTATTAAACTTCCCATGACGGAATTACTTTCCGATTATATTTCCACATGATTTCATGATAGAGTACTATAGAAAATGAATTAATATCAAATCTGTGATTTTACTGATATGTGAATTTAAATTATATAGGAGCTTTGAGTGAAATGAAAAAAAAAGTGCTCTTAATAAATCCTTCCGTAAGCAAGATAAAGCATCTTACACCTAAAGATCTACCTTTGGCACTCCTATATGTTGCATCGAGGCTTGTAGATACATATGATATTGTGATTTTAGACAGAGAAATAAAAAAAGAAAATGAACGTTTAACAAAAGAACTGCTGGATCCGAGACTTTTTTGTGTTGGAATTACAGTGCTAACAGGTATTGGAATTCATGATGCAATTTTCTGTTCAAAAAAAGTTCGGGAATTGAGAGACGATGTAACGATTGTATGGGGTGGTTGGCATGCTACTAATGCGCAAGAAAGCATTCTAATTAAATCTTATGTGGATTACATTATTCAGGGTGAAGGTGAAAATGTATTTCCCGAATTATTGAATTGTCTTGAAAAAAATGAAAGTCCGAATTCGATACCGGGGCTTGGTTATAAAATTAACGGTAAAAATTACCTGAATCCACCTCAATTCATTCAGAACCTGGACGATATACCACGTTTGCCATATCACTTGATTCATGACATTGAACCATATATTTTTAATAATTGGATTCCCGAAGGTAATCGTTGTCTCCCATTAATAACAAGCCACGGTTGTCCAATGGGATGTTCGTTCTGTGAAGTCACTCACTATTTTGGCAAACATTATGGTTTTCAATCAGCATCAAGAATTATAGATGAAGTGAAATATTTGAAAGATATGTATGATATTGGTGGAATCAGAATATATGATCCGAATTTCTTTTTAAGATTCTCACGAGTCAAAGAATTTGCACAAATGATGATCGATGAAAACCTTAATATCAAATGGGCAGGAGATGGAACAGTAATTCAATTTGAGAAAATTGGAGAAGACGATTTAAATTTCCTGTATAGCTCAGGCCTACGTTATATATCTTTAGGTATAGAATCGGGAAGCGAAAAAGTTCGGTATGATATTCTAAATAAAAAATTCACAAATGCTCAGTGTGAAAAAGTCATTGGTAAATTAAACAAAGCTAATATTGAGTTTAGATTTAATATTATCCTTGGGATACCTGGTGAAACCGAAGAGGATATCATGGAATCGGTCAACTTCAGTATAGATATTATTTCGCGCTATCCAAATACATCTTTCCATGTCTATACATATCTACCTTTACCTGGGGCTCCTTTAGTTGAAAATGCACAAAAGATGGGATATAAACTTCCTAAAAAACTGGAAGATTACACAGCAATTAACAGTTTCAATATTGAAAATTTACCTTGGTTGACTAATAAACGTAAACGTATGATTAATACGATATCAACTATGAGCATTTTCCTTTCCACAACATCCAATTCGATTCCTTTTAAAGGAATAAAAAAATATATATTTTCATTGATAAGATCAGTGTTTTTATACAGAATGAAAAAGCATATATTTTTAAGAACGCCGGATATTATTGTAATTCAAAAGACCAGAATATTATAAATTCATAGCTCGCCATTATTTTGACAAAGTTCTTTTGTTACTATGGAGAAAACATGAAAAATACTTCACAATTCAAATTTAATAAAATTTCAAGAATATTATTTATTCATCCACCGGGCAATCGCGTTATCAGAAAAGATGGTGAACGTGGGATGAAAGCATGTGTTCAGCCTGTAGGATTGGCTTATTTAGCATCTTTTATAAGAGAAAAAGGATTCGAAACAGTTATACTCGATTGTGCGGCAGAAGGTTATGATGAACCTGAAATTGAATTAGAACCTGAAATTTTTCGATATGGGCTTTCTGATGATAAAATTATCCGGTATCTTGAGGATTATAAACCTGACCTCGTATGCATCAGTTGCCCTCAGTTAGTCCGGATTCCAGAGGCAATTACTGTGGCAAATCTTTCTAAAAAGATTTACCCTAAGGTACCGGTGGTAATGGGTGGTGCTTCAGTTTCGACACTTGGGATTGAGTTTTTTTCATTAACGAACGATGTTGATTATATAATCCGTGGCGAAGGGGAACAACGACTCTATGATTTGATTCAAGCTTTGAACTCTACCCCATCGCAATTATCTTTATTGGATGGTTTAATATATCGCGATGGGGATGCAATTATTGAAAATCCCTTTGTATCTGTTATACAAAACATTGATGATTTACCATTACCCGCCTATGATCTTCTTCCGATGAATATCTATTTCGAAAAAAATCGAAATCCTTCCGTCCATTCAAGTGCACAGAGAAGTTGTACTATGATCAGTAGCAGAGGATGTCCGGTAAAATGTTACTATTGCCCCGTTCATAAAGTATTTGGGCCTACTGGCCCTAATTATCGCATGCGTTCAAACGAAAACGTTCTAAATGAAATTGAACTTCTAACTTCAAGATATGATGTACAAGAAATTCAATTTGAAGATTCCAATTTTAATTCATCTATAGCCAGAACGATGAGTCTTTCCCATGCAATTGGAGAACGGTTTTCAGGTTTACGGTGGACAACACCACATGGCAATCAAATGAGCACATTAACCCCTGAAGTTCTAAGCGCAATGAAGAAAGGCGGTTGTTATTCACTTCACCTCGCTCTTGAATCCGGTAATCAGGAATTTCTTGAAAAAAGAAAAAAATCCGTTAAACTTTCAAAAGTAGATTTATTGCTCGAACAGGCGAAAGAAGAAGGCTTTGTCCGTAGCGCTTTTTTTATGATAGGATTTCCGGAAGAGAATCGTGAAAATATAGCGCGAACAATCAATTACGCTGATTCCATTGATATTGATGACATACATTTCTTTATTGCAATACCTTTCCCCAATACCGAGATTTACGATATCTGCAAACAAAATGGCTGGCTAATTCCCAATATTTCCTGGCGTCATTTTCGTTACTCAGTTGGTGTAATAAAAACTGAACACTTTGATCCAGCGTACCTTCAGACAGTTCGCCGGAACGCGTGGCTAAAAATCCGGCGTAGGCTGGAGAAAAAAGAGCATGCCGTTTTACTAAGCAAGAACGAGAAAGAAATTTATGGCTGAGAATAACCAATCAAGTTTCAGTTATCACAAAAGAAAAGCAGCACCTCAAAATCGTCATTTACTCAAAATTCTGGTTTTTCCATGTGGTTCAGAAATCAGTATGGAAATTCATAATGCTCTAAAATGGTCGACACATTTTGAGTTAATTGGTGTTTCAAGCGTTGTTTCAAATCACGGAAAATACGTTTATAAAAATTATTTCGATGGATTCCCTTTTATTGAAGATGATGCTTTTATATCAATCCTCAATACTTTTGTTGTTGAAAAAAAAATTGATTTAATATTTCCCGCGCATGACAGTGTTGTTTTAAAACTTTCCGAAAATAGACAGAATATTCATTGTAAAATCATTGGTTCACCATATAAAACTTGTAGCATCTGCAGGTCAAAACTCAAAACATATAATTTTTTTAAAAATCTGCTTAATGTACCGGAAGTATATACTTTAGACAGTTATAATATTCATTATCCGGTATTTATGAAACCGAACGTCGGACAAGGTTCAAGAGGTGTAGTTATTGCCCGCAATGAAAAAGAGGTTTTTTTTCATCACAATCAAGACCCGTCTTTACTTATTCTGGAATTTCTACCAGGCTCTGAATATACAGTAGATTGTTTTTCTGACAGATTTGGATCATTACGATTTATAGGTGCAAGGGAAAGAATGCGAATTTCAAATGGAATAAGCGTTAATACAAAACCAATACATGATAAGAAAATTAATGAGATAGCAGCAATAATAAACAAAACACTAAAATTCAGAGGCGCATGGTTTTTTCAACTCAAAAAAAACAAGAAAGATGAATACACGTTACTGGAAATCGGACCGCGTATTTCCGGTTCAATGGGACTTTACCGTAATCTGGGAATTAACTTTCCTTTACTAAGTGTTTTTGACCAGTTAGGAAATGATGTTGTATTGAATCCTCAGGATTTTTTTATTGAAATGGACCGCGCTCTTTTTAACAGATTTAATATTAATCTTAATTATAAGCATGTATATATAGATTTTGACGATACTATAATACTTGATGGTAAAATAAATACGTTAATTATTTATTTTTTATACCAATGCATAAATAGAAATATAAAAATTCATCTTATCTCAAAACACAAAAATAATCTTGATGCAAAATTAAAAAAATTTCGAATTAAAAACATTTTTGATACTATCATGGAATTAGTTGAGGATGATGAAAAATCAAATTATATTACAGAAAAATCTTCAATCTTCATTGATGATTCATATTCGGAAAGACAAAAGGTTTCAAAAACGTTAGGTATACCTGTATTTGACACTCATGCTGTTGAAAGCTTACTTGATTGGAAGGTTTGATTCTGTGACAAACCGAGAAAATAAAATCAGTGATATAGATCTAAACCATTATGCTATCATAAGAAATAATGTATCAAAATTTCTTCGTATTTGCGGTGGAAAGTATGATAAAGAAGGTTTGTTACTCGATATTGCACCACAGAACCATGAAGGTTCAAAACCTTATTTTACAAAGTCAAAAATCTATACTTTAGATATTAATCCTGAAGCGAAAGCCGACTTTACGGTTGATATATGTGCAACCAATGAAAAACTAATCCCAGATAATCACTTTGATTTCGTCGTTTGCACTGAAGTGTTAGAACATACAATAAATCCATTTTCAGCACTAAATGAAATATTTAGAATTTTGAAACAAGGTGGATTAGTATTTATTTCAGTACCTTTTAATTTTCGAATTCATGGCCCTTTACCTGATTGTTGGAGATTTACGGTACATGGATTAAAAGTACTTTTAAAAGATTTCGAAATAATCAGTTTGAACGAAATTGAGACCGATGATAGATGGTTAATGCCGATTCATTATACAGTTGTTGCAAAAAAACTAAAACGGTGATGATTAACAATGAACAATAAAAGAATTTCACCATTCGCTGATCCGATATATATTACTCGCCCCCTTTTACCTGATTTAAACTCTTTACAGGAAAAACTCAAAGAGGTCTGGGATTCCCAATGGCTTACTAACCAGGGGAAACAACACCAGTTGTTAGAAGAAAAAATTAAAGATTTCCTTGAAATCCCATACGTTTCCTTGTTTAATAACGGAACAATTGCACTGATGGCAGCCGTAAAAAGCCTGCGTCTTGCCGGTGAAATCATTACCACACCATTTACATTTCCGGCCACACCTCATATACTTTCCTGGAATAATATCAATCCGATTTTTTGCGATATTGATCCCACTACCATGAATATTGATGCCAATAAGATTGAATCGATGATAACACCTCAAACTCAAGGAATTCTGGCTGTTCATGTTTTTGGTACTCCTTGTGATGTTTATAAGATCCAGGAAGTTGCGGATAATTATGGTTTAAAAGTAATATATGATGCAGCTCATGCTTTCGGTGTTAAAATTGATGATATTGGCATTGGTAATTTTGGTGATATTTCAATGTTTAGTTTTCATGCTACAAAATTATTTCATACTGCAGAAGGCGGTGCTTTAACTTTTAAAGATAAATGTCTGAAATCACGAATTGATTATTTAAAGAATTTTGGAATTAAAAATGAAGAAGAAGTAGTTATGTTTGGGATAAATGGCAAGATGAATGAAATTCAAGCGGTTCTCGGATTAAAAGTATTAGAACTTGTGGAAGAAGAACAAAAAAAGAGAGAAGTCCTTTTTGATACGTATGCGGAGAATTTGAAAGGAGTTGCAGGTATTACATTGCCAAAGAAAGGCAAACATAATAGTTTTCAATATTTTGTGATACGAATTGACAAGAAAAAATTTGGATGTTCCAGAGATGACATTCATAATAAGTTTAAAAACTATAATATTTTTACCCGAAAATATTTTTACCCGTTGTGTAGCGATTACACCTGTTACAAACACCTTCACTATTCGAATCCGGTTTATCTTCCTGTAGCACACAATATTGTAAAAGAGGTATTATGCTTACCTTTTTATGGTAGACTAACCATTAGTGATATTAATAAGATATGCGATATTTTAAAAACATTCCGACATGAATAAAAAAAAAATATTTTTCAATATAGTCCGTTTTATGGTAGTCGCTGCAATATTTATTTACCTCTTTAAATCAGGAAAATTCGAACCGTCCAAACTCAAAGTTGCCTTTGAACGTCTTGATTTGTTCGTTCTATCAATCATTTTATTTTTTCTCGGTTTTATCCTCAGCGCATATAGATGGCGATATCTGTTAGATATCCAGAACATTTTCATCGGGAAATGGATGTCTGTCAAATTAACTCTGGTAGGTTTCTTTTTTAGCATCGCTCTTCCGGGTGCTGTAAGCGGAGATTTCGTTAAAGCTTATTATATTGCAAAAGGGAGCCGGCAAAAAGAAGTACTGGTGACATCGATATTTTTTGACAGGTTGCTCGGATTGTATACTATGATATTCGTTGCAGCTTTAGCCCTGATGTTCGGCTATATGCTTGGTTTGATTTCCGGGGATTACGGAATTTGGACACAACCGTATATGAAAGGCCTTGCAGTTTTCATCATTAGTCTTTTTCTGTTTCTTACGGTGACCGGAATACTATTTATGAGTACACGTGTCAGAAGTTCAGTATTTATTCATTCTTTACTGCAGATGCTCCCATTTCACAATATAATAATTAAAATTTATGATGCAGTGCACCATTATGGAAAAAATCCCGTAAAAACATGCAAAGCAATGATGCTCTCTATAATTGTCCAAATCCCTGGGTTTGCAGGAATGTATACTCTCGCTCTGTTGCTCGATATAAAGGTTTTATCGTTTCTCGATTACCTTACCGCTTTGCCGGTATGTTTACTGATAAATGCTCTGCCATTGGCTCCCGGAGGTTTCGGAGTGGGAGAAGCCGGATTCAGAACAATATTCTCTTTTTATGGCTCGCGTGAAGGCGCTGAACTGGCTTTCTTATTCCATTCGATAATATTTATATTATCGATAGGAATCGGAGGGTTAATTTACCTGCTTACCGATGTCTCAAAATCTCAGAAAAATTAGTTTCAAACCAGAAAGAATTCATCATTTTTAGTAAATTTTTTTGGAATTTACTTATTCTATGATTTTATTTTAATAATTTACTCAATTGTTCAACGGTTACTTTAGCATCACCCAATAAGAGAAAGACATCATCCTGTGAATAAAGAGGATTATCCACACCTGCATATCCAGGTTCTGTGTCCATATTGCAGATAATAACATGTTTGGATTCATTTACTTTTAAGACAGGCATACCGTATATAGGCGTGCCAACAGCAGTTATTGCTGAAGGATTGACAACATCATTTGCACCAATTACAATAACAACATCGATTTCACTGAACATTGGATTCACTGTCTCAATATCCAATAATTTTTCATAAGGTATATCAACTTCAGTCAATAAAACATACATATGACCGGGCATTCTTCCGGCTACGGGGTGAATCCCGAATGACACATTTTTATTCTGCTCAAGAAGCGTATTATACAATTGTTTTACCTGTTGTTGAGCCTGTGATATTGCCATACCATAACCGGGTACTATTACGACATTTTGTGCTTCCCGTAAGATACTATCAATAGATATGCCTGTTTTCACGGCCTTCTTTTCTTTTTGTTGCGATGGATGAAGATCGGTTTCCGTGGTCTCATTTTGCGCCTGTTCCGGCACATCAGTTACATAAGTCGTGGTTAATCCCAAAATAATTTCAAATAAAGATCGATTCATTGCCGTGCACATAACACGGGTTAAAATAAGTCCTGCAGAACCAACTATTGCTCCAACTGCAATCAATAAAGAATTCCCGATTACAAATCCTGCGACAGATGCGGCAAGGCCTGACAATGAATTTAACAACGATATGGTGATCGGCATATCCGCGCCACCGATACGAATTGTAAACAGTATGCCAAACAGCAAAGAATTAATGAGTATTATTATTGATACCGGTAATATATAACTGTGATGAGCCGCCGCAATGAAAATCAAAACCGCTAATACTACAATGCTTATCGTTGATATAATATTATGGCCTCGAATAATCAGAGGTTTTTGATTAATTATACGGTGTAATTTTGCCGCAGCTATTAAACTACCGCTTAATGTGATACCGCCGATTGTCAATGCAAGGCATCCGGTCATAATGGTTACAAATGATATGGTATCACCTCTTGAAAGACTAATATATGATGTTATTGCAGAGGCGCCGCCGCCGAACCCATTAAGTAAAGCTACTAATTGTGGCATTTGTATCATCGAAATTTTTACCGCTAAAAAATAACCTATTACAATACCAACTACCAGTGAAAGCAATATCCATGTGTTAGACAATATGCCATTACTTATAAGTGTTATTATAACCGCACCCAGCATACTTATTGCACCGATAATATTTCCTTTTAATGCTGTACGGGCATGATTCATCAGTCTTATGCCGTATAAAAAACAGAAGATAAAAAACAGAAAAAGTGCTGAGTTGAGATAAGAATATATCATACATCATCTCCTGTCTTATTATCTTTGAATTTTTTTAACATTTTATGCGTAACCTGAAAACCTGCCATGATATTTATTACTGCCATTATAATTGCCGCTGAACCTAATATCCGGTTTTCAAGTTTAATAGCGGTTGCTGTAATTACTATCGAACCGATTACTGTAATTCCGGATAATGCGTTCATTCCGGACATAAGCGGAGTATGGAGCATTTTCGGCACGTCACTAATGAGCTTATATCCAACAACCGATGCAATAATAAAAATAAGTAATTGTAGTATCATAATTTTGATCCTTAACATTATATACCCATTGCTTCCCGTGCTCCGGCGTGGACAATTTCACCTCCGCGGGTAACAAGGCAATGAGCGATAATTTCATCTTCCATGTCAAACGATACTGTACCTTCCTGAATCAGATTATCAACAAAATTATATATATTGTTGGCGAACATCCATGTTGAACTCATAGGAACAGTACCCGGAATATTTTGAATTCCCATAATACTTACATCATATTTTTCTCTAATCTTCCCGGCTTCGGTAATTTCACAATTTCCGCCCTGATCAACAGCTATATCAACGATAACCGAACCTGATTTCATTGATTGTACCATATTATCAGTCACAAGGATTGGCGCAAGTTTTCCCGGTATTAGAGCCGATAATATAAGAATATCCGCTTTTTTAACATGATCATATAATATTTCACGTTCTTTGTTTAACCATTCGTCAGGCAGTTTCTTTGCATAACCACCTTCGCCAACGGCAAGTTCCTGCAACACCTCAAAATCTATTAACTTTGCACCGACACTTTTAACCTGCTGACAAGCCTCCCGACGTATATCAAAACCATAAACAACAGCGCCGAGACTCTTTGCAGTTGCAATGGCCTGCAGCCCGGCAACACCTGCTCCTATCACCAAAACATTGGAAGGTGGCAACACACCGGATGCCGTGCCTATAATCGGCATAAATCTTGGCAATTTATGCGCAGCCATGAGCACTCCTTTGTAACCGGCAACAATGCTCATCGATGTTAATGCATCCATTGATTGAGCACGTGAAATTCTTGGAATCGAATCAAGCGTTAAAGAAATTACACCTTTAGCTGCAAGGGCCCTGACCATAGTATGATTACCTGGATTTGCCGGATGAATAAACGAAATAAGATATTGACCTTCTCTCATCATATCAACTTCATGTTTCCCGATTTTTTCATTGAAATGAGGCTCTTTTACTTTCAACAGAATGTCTGATCTCTTAAAAATATCTTCCGTGTTTTCAACAATTTCGGCGTCGACGGACCTATATTCATCGTCAGAATAATACGAACCTATTCCCGCACCATTCTCAATAAGTACTGTGGCATTTTTACTCGTTAGTTTTTTAACAGTATCAGGTATAGCCGCAACACGCTTTTCATCAGCTAGTATTTCTTTCGGCACCCCAAAAGTCAAACCTTGAAAATTCACTTGTGATTATCCTTTCTTTAAAAAAATTTTTACTCTCAGATTAATAAATTCATGGATAAAGCAATACTGATAGATTCTTATTTTCATTAAGGTTATTTTAACAAATATGACAGTTTATCTGCA
Organism: Candidatus Latescibacterota bacterium; assembly: GCA_016927495.1. GTDB lineage: Bacteria > Latescibacterota > Latescibacteria > Latescibacterales > Latescibacteraceae > JAFGMP01. The sequence continues at coordinate 33,595 of JAFGMP010000263.1, forward strand.
GGTATCCACTGGCCATAATTTCTTAATACCACATATGTTTCACTGTCTTTCACTCCGGATACTTTTGATAACTGATCGGTAACAAAATCAACCAGTGTTTTATGAGATTGTGCTAAAACAACTGCAAATAAATCGTACCGACCAGTAACAATCATTGTTGTGAGAACCGATGGCAGTTTTTCAATACGAGCTGCGCATTCAGTCAGGTGTCGGCCATCTATTTTAACCCCCACAAACGCTATATACAAATCAGGGAATTTTTCTATATTAATTAATGCGGTTGTGTGCAAAACATCTTCATTAACCAGTCGATCGAGCCGATTACGTACTGTTCCTTCGGTGATACCGATTCGCCGGCCAATTTCACGGTTGGAGAGGCGGCTGTTTTCACCAAGATATGACATTATCTTCAAATCTATGGCATCCATATTACGCATTTTCTCCTTTATATATTAAATATATGTGTTTTTGCGTATTTTTGCTAAAATAAAAAAACAGAGTTTCACAATCAAGGATATTTTTCTCCCCGCAGAAAAAATCGTTCTTATGAAAAATTTTTTGTACTATTTTTAAAAAAACAGTTATTATCTTAGTTATTATACCGCATATAATTCCAGTCTGTTATTGTACTTTCCTGTGTTAATAAAGGACACAAGGAGAAAAAAATGACGTCCCCACACAAAAACCGTAATACATATTTTATTAAAAAAGAGTTTCAGGCTAAAATCATAGCCCAGTTTATCACACTGGTGGCGACAGGAAGTTTGATATCCGGAATTTTATTATATTTTTTAATTTCAAATGAAACCGGCTTGAAAATCATGAGTACACAACAGGATATTGACAAATGGGATATTTTACTTCCCTCGATTTTACTTTCACAACTCTCGGTGATTATACTTATATCACTCGCCACTGTATATATGGTGCTTTATTTTTCCCATAAAATTGCCGGACCGCTTTATAAAATTGAAAAAATTATTGAAGAAATCGGAAACGGCAACTTCAAAGAATCGATAAACTTCCGTGAAAAAGATGAATTGAAACCGATAAACGCTGCCCTCCAATGTATGATTGATAATCTGCGGGAAAAAATAAACGGATTTCATTATAATTATGAGGAATTCAAAAAAATCGAGGATATTCTTCACAACGCAATTCAGACTTCAAAACTGTCGGAAAAAGATAAAAACTTGTTGGCAAAATCGTTGGAAAAATCTCTGGTACACTACGATGACAATCTGGAGGCGTTTGTACTACCCGGAAACGGAGACTTATAAAATAAAAGAAAAATATAGCAGATAAACAATAAGTATTACCGAAATACTTGTAATTCACCTAAATGTAAGATAGATATCAATTTGTAAAATGTATTATATTTGATAATACACGATAATAATTATGACTTTATACAGAAAAGTGTTGTATGAAAATGTATTTTTTAAATTCTTTGAGCGCTGAGCTACAAACCAAATGGTACGATTTTTGGATAAGATGCGACCATGCACATGCACAACAACACACTTTATACGCTGAAATAGAATATGCAAAAGGTAGATTGCCGATTTTTATGTACGGAACACAGGATGAAACAATTGTCTGTGTCGGAATATTTAGTCTAAGTTCAGTAAATATATTAGGACATACGATAGATGCTTTATGTCTGCGCGGTTTTGCATTCGATGATTTGTCTTTGTTGCCGGAAATGTTGGAAAGGATTATAAAATACTTTGAGTCAATAAACGTAGGAATAATACGAATATCACCATATTGGTATTTTCCTGAAGCCGATCAAGTAATTAATATACTTCACAATGCCGGTTACATACCATACATCCAGAATCCGGTTTTGATGGAACGGATTAAAGGCAATTCCCCTGATAAAGAACTTTATACGTCCTTAATAGACATAAGTAAAGACGACCAGGATATACTTTATTCCTTCAAGAGATCAATCAGAGCAGAGATCAAAAAACTCGGAAAATACGATATTACAATAAAACCTATTGACAATCTTCACGATGCCAATATATTCCATAAATTTTACTCGGAAATGTGCGATAATCGTAATATGATAAAACCAACCATAAAAGAATTTAAGACCATGTTTGAAAATATATTGGTTAAGGGTGATATAGGTATATTACTTGGAGCATACCATAATTTTAAATTCCTCGGCGGAATGTGGGTACTACGAAACAAAAATTATACCAACGCCATGAGGCTTGTTGTGTGTCGTGACAGAATAACCGCTTGTGCATCAAAGAATTTTGGCCTCACACCATGCCTGCACTGGAACGCTATTCAGTGGGGTAAATCAAAGGGTTGTCTATACTATGATCTCGAAGGTGATGCACGAGAAGTTAAACCATCGCACCCAATGCATGGAATTTACACACAAAAACTTCTATATAATCCAATCCGCAAGGCACGAATCAATGATCATATTTATGTATGCAATGAATGGATTAACCAATTTCATGAATTTCAAAAAATGTACTATATATTAAAACGTAAGATAAATAAACTTCACTTTCTTCGGTGATTGTATTTATATAACGTTTTTGTTAACAGGCCACAGAATTATCGGAAAAAGACAAAATTCTGCTGACAAAACTGAATCCCTTACAATTCAAATGCTACCTGTCATTTACCATATGTCGCCGATACATTGCTTCTACCGGTTGGTGGGATAGCACCACTATTACCATCGCCAAACTGAATGTATGATTTACCGTCATCATCGATAATGAGCATGTAATTCCTGGACATGGCGCCTCTGATTTTTTTCATTTCCGCTCTGCTTATTTTTTTGTCTTTCGGTAAATCGAGGATTTTTATCCGTGCCATGAAAATAACTCCCAATAAAAAATAAACTGAGTTTTTAATCAAATTTCCGGATGATAGTCATTGAAGTATCAAATAAAAGTCTACTCATACCATTATAAAAGTTAACAAATTTTTGTTGTTTTCGAAGTAATTCTGTAAGATCAATTTGCGCCAATTGTCCATCTTCACCAACAGTTTGCAGTTTTTCTTCATCATCAGCCGCACCCGATCCGCCAAAAATTCTTCTCATATCTTCTTTACTGAATTTCCTGTCATCGGGTATGTCTTGAATCTTGATACGTGCCATTGTAACTACCTCCTTGATCATTAGATACTTGTTTTCAAATACCATAACAAAGTTTTATTAAATTAGTTGCCAAAGAGATTGTCCCGTCTAAATAAACGCACAGCAGTAATACCATATGTTGGATTAGCAAAACGTTGAATATTATCCATTTTTTTTGAATTTTTTTCTTCCGGAAATTCATTGATTTTCATCAGAACAATGATTGAGAGTTACTTTCATTTTTAAGCATATTGATTAATCTAACTATATTTAGCATTTTGTCAAGATATTTTTTTTAGAATAATCGATTTATCTGTATAGATTATCTGAGCGGAAATTTAATATCATGAGTTATTATAGTTATACTTCAGAAGAATTCCATAGCATACATACTTTTCAGTCAATGACATTTATCATGCAGTGCAGTCCCCCTCTCAGTATATTTTCCTTCATCGTTACCGGTATTATCCGATAGCCGAGAGAAGTAAATTTATTGATATTGTTTTCCAGAATTTCCTTATCCGATTTAATTCTGGTGTCATAAACCGGTAATAGTATTTTTTTCTCACCGGTTTCGGCATCTATGAATGGTATGGCATTCACATAGTATTCCTGCCTTAAAATGTTGTGAACCGGTGTATCAATGTCGACAATTTTTAGTCCTGAAGCTGCCAGGGTTTTCCTCACTTTTTTAAGATAATTTTCAACTACTTCTATTCCGGCTTTATGCTTTCCATACTCATGAGTATTTTCTATAACACGTGTGACACAGGCAACACTATCGGCAACGATAACAAACGCCTGATCGAGATGAAACATATAGTACGGCTGCTTTGTACCTTCATCAATGATAACGACTTCATCAGCGCCGAATGTTTCGGCGATTATATCGGTGACAATCGAGTCGCTCACTGCTTCATCAGGAAAAGTTTCTCGAAAAATTGATGTATTTAATAAGACATCACTACCGCAAAAGGCAATTCGCTTCCCTGAAATTTCGCCGAAACGGATATTGCCACCGTTAAAGACTACCGGAATTTCACATTGCTTCAGACCTTTAATCATAAGCCCTTGTATAAAATCATTATCGTGAATCAGATTATCTCTTGAAAATTTATCTTTTGACCAAAGACACATGTGAAAAGGAGGTGTTACCATTTTCATGGCCCGATCAGGACTGATCACCGGAATAAATATGTCCTGCATCCAAAATGTACCAATTTGAATTGGAACAGGATTTTGGAGATCTTTTACAGCAAAACCTTTGGCATTGTCGAGAATATAGAGTGTTCCGTCGCTTTTTATTTCGGTATTGTACTTTAATACCGAAGTTTTATTACCATAAGGTGTTCTCTTGATCGATTCTCTGACATCTTCATAAACATCATTGGAAACCAGAAGAGATATGTTCGTATATGATGGCAGTCTTTTGAACATTTCATGATGTAAATCAAGTGATGAACTTCCGGCTTTGAGGGAAACGACTATATTTTTCAGGTTTCTCTTGTATTCAGGAACAACCTGATACTGTTTCCGGTTAAGTTGATACTTCGCATCTATATGACTGTCAGCAAAAAGTGTTAACAGGTAAGATTGCAACAAAAAAACGATAAGTGAAACCGTAAGTTTTATTCCGATGTGGAAACAGTTTTTTTTACCGGAAATTCTATCTGAAATAATTCGATACATTTACGATTCCAAGGTTGAGTGTTATAATTACACAAGAATTTTATCTCTTCGGTTTTTACAGGAAATACCAAGTGATATAATATCAGAGTCTTGTTTTGGCGTTTGTATACCTGTTCTCCCTTACTATTAGTATAATAGTACAATAAATCCCTGCGCAAGCGCCGAGGAATCTTTCTATAAAAAAACTTCCGTGGTGCATGTATTCGATCAAATATATCAAGTATTATGTGGTAATATCTATTGTTATATTTCCCAATAAGCATTCAAAAATACTTGAAAAATAGTTGCTGAAATCGTATCATTTGATTCCCTGAAAGAACATAAAGACTGTTATATCTTAATTGACTATCGTGAGTAATGATCAATAACTATTATACGTTGGAGAATCGTAATGAGTTTGATAAAAATTGGTTTAATAGGATACGGTTCATGGACGCGGGGGGCATATCTGCCGGCGTTACAACGAGATGGCCGTGGAGTTGTCGTTTCCGTCGCAGCGCCAAGTGAATCGACACGCAACCGGATAAAAGATGATCTCGGTCCTGACGTTTCAGTTTTCGAAAATTTCGGTAAGCTTCTTGCCGGGCCGAAAATCGATGCCGTTTTTATTGCTGTACCCGACTATTCTCACGAATCAACTCTGACTGCGGCTTTGGGTTCCGGCCTTCCTGTCCTTTATGAACCGCCTGTATCGAACAAACGAAATAACATTCAGCCGATGCTCAGACGACTTCTCGATGCACCGCAGATTACCCATGCGGACACAGAGCTTATTTACATTCCTGTAGTTGGCAGAGCAGCCGAGCTTATCAAAAATCATACACTGGGCAACATGCAGACTGCAAATATTCGACTACAGTCATCATGGGGACCGAAACCGGGCTTTGAGATCAGTAATATCAACCACATGAGCACATGGTATGTCAATATATTCAACCACATACTCGGATCAAATCCAAACCGTGTTCTCATGTTCGATGGCCATGGTGTAAGCGGACACAGGCAGAGCCACAGCGCCGCATATTACGATTATAACGGTGTCTGGGGTCATATCAAGGCAAATATTGCATGTATCGGTGAACTCGATATGAGAGTCGAGTTGAACGGCGATGACGGAGATATGTTAATAAACATGGTTACCGGTGAATTACGTATACGTACTCGACATAATCCGAAATGGACAACCGAATCGTGGCCTGCTCTTCAACCGTATGCGGGTTTGCCCGGTATGCATGAGTCTGTATCAGCCTTTCTCGATGCAGTGGAAAGCGGCAAACCAACCGATGCCGATGCGATTCATATCGCGAAACTACATCTGATCGGACTTGCAGCGGACACATCGAGAGACAACGGAACTTGGGCGGAAATCTACGATATTGAATCAATATGATCCAACTAACATTCCAAACAATAATTGCCCTTTTCTGTTACTTTTTTTACTATCAATGATTTCCCAAGCACCGGTATTAAACTTTCCTGAAATTGCGATATAACTACTAATGGTGTTCTGAATAGAATTTTTAAATCCAACCAGAATGATCTTTCGGCAGCATATTTTATATCGAGCCGTATCATTTCTTTAAATGTGGTTCTGTTTTTCCCGCTTACCTGCCAAAGCCCGGTCAATCCGGGCGTTATATCGAACCGACGTGTGTGCCAGCGCAAATATTCTTCGGCTTCGTAAGGAATTGGTGGCCGTGGGCCTATCAGACTCATATCACCGCGAAGTACATTGAAAAGTTGTGGTAGTTCATCCAAACAGGTACTTCGTATAAAATTACCCAACGGAATTATTCTGGGATCATTATCAATTTTCATCATTGGTTTTTCTTCACTGCTATCCCCATTGATCAATTCTTTAAGATATTTACTATGCACCGTGGAATCATTGTTTTCTTTCATGGTTCTGAACTTAAAAAGTGTGAAAACTTTTCCTGATTTTCCTATCCTTTCCTGCCTGAAAAATACAGAACCGGGAGAAATAATTTTTATCAGCGCTGCAATAAATAATAACAGAGGTGATAAAATTATAAGGCCGAAAAATGAGCCGATAATATCAATGGCACGTTTCCAGACAGGTATACTGTGACCGGAAGCAAATTTTTCGTATACATCATCCTCTCGAGATAATTGCTCATTAACCTTCTCTTTGTCATTCCAATTCATCGACGGATACATGTATACATTGTACTGCGGAGCAGGATCGGGATGTACAGATTTTTCAAATATATTATGTGCCAGTTTATGAGCACCTTCAATTGTTGTATCGGGCAGAAGAACAGCAATCTGCCTATCATTTAACCATCCGGTTGCATCAGAGGCTCGTAACCTCGAGGAAAAGGCATCGATAAAATGTACTGCATTTTTTATCTTTCCTTTGAGTTCGTCAATATCGAATGTTATAAGGGTAAATTTTTGATTGCTACGGTCGGAACGGTATCTTTCTTGTTTGATGAGTGCATTAAATCCACTCACCGGTTTTATATTTTTTAAAGTATCCCTGGTATATATATCAGTATACATGGTCTCAAGCTCCTTTCCAGTATCATTGATATAGCATATTGCTTTGTACATTTGTTAATTAGCAATATATGTGCCAGCGATGAGTTTATCATAAAAGGATATCGCTAAACTGTCTCTAATATGTTGTAAATAATAATGATACCTCAAAGAATAAAGTTATCTGCAATCAAAATTATATATGATTAAAATGATATAACTGAGATATTTAAAAGGGTTTTTATCTCATTATTGACATGACCGTGAGACAATATGAGATGTTTTGAAAATCCGTCTCAATAGCAGACTAAATAATTATCCTGAGATTTTTCAAGTAGTTGGCTGAAATAACGATATTGGAAAGTACTACAAAAACGTGTTATCACTGTTTTTCTATATGAATTGATTTCACTATTGTGCTGTCAGGTATGGATTCAGGATTTTTTTCAATAAACCAGTTACCTGGAAAGAAATCGATAACAAAGCTCATCTGAATATCGTCAACACGAGCACAAAGCACATGTTCTCCACAACTTTGCCATTTCACGTCATATACTTTTATGATGTCCCCGATCGTAGAGTCCACACCTATATCCTGTTCTGTTTTGTATCTTGTGTCATATACCCTGATTCTCCAAACTGTCCAATTTTCATCCTGAGTTATTTCGGCAACCAGAGAAGGTTTTTCGGTTTCAGTATCGTGTTGATAGATTTCAATCGCAGGACAGTAATGTCCCTCAATATTAAGATCAACAAACCTCGTGCTTTTTTCACCGAAAAGTGTGTATAGCTCATCTTTACTCATTCCGATTTTCACATGACCGGCACGAAGACTCTGTAACAGAAATGCTTGTGTGTCTTCCTCTTTATTTTCTGCTTGCGTAATTGTTAAACATAATAACATACTCATTAGGAAAATCAGGCGTTTCATATCTTCATCCCCCTGTTCTGATATTCCCGCAAATCAATTATTTATTGGGTTTAAACGATAGGATAACTTTATTACTATTTTTCGATCACGGTAAACACCGCCTCACTGCGAATATCTTCCGATGACGATCCAACCATTACACGAAAATCACCCAGTTCGACAACCCAGTGCATATCCTCGTTAAGCATGAGCATTTCTTTTTCCGTCAGTGTAAAGCGCACCGTTTTTGTTTCACCGGGATCAAGCGTAATCCGTCTGAAACCTTTCAATTCTTTGACCGGCCGTGACACGCTGGCAACCATATCATTGAGATACAATTGAACAATCTCATCACCGGGGACAGAACCGGTATTTTTGATATCGACCTCGATGTTCACCGGCTTTCCCTGCTGTACGGACTCCTTGTCAATCCGTAACTCACCATAAGAGAAAGTTGTATAACTGAGGCCGTACCCGAAGGGATATAGCGGCACCGCGCTTGTATCCATGTAGTCGTAGCCCCGTCCCGAGGGTTTGTAATTATAGTACAGCGGCAGTTGAGCGGCAAAACGTGGGAATGTGATCGGCAGACGGCCACCCGGATTATAATCGCCGAAAAGCACTTCCGCAACCGCGTTTCCGCCCTCTTCACCGGGATACCATGCCTCGACAACCGCGCCTACCCCGGAAATCCAGTTAGTCACCGATACCGCACTGCCGGTTACCAGCACAACGATAGTCGGCGTTGCGGTCGCGGCAATCTCTTTGATCAACTCCTCCTGAAAACCCGGCAGATCGAGTGATGCCCTGTCTCTGAATTCGCCCTCCTCGATGCTGGTGACAACAACCGCCGCATCGGCGCTGCGGGCAACAGCGGCGGCTTTGGCCATTTTGGCACATTCCTGCTCCTCGAAACCGAGATCCCAGCCGAGGTACATGTCGGCACCCCATTTGCCTTCGTAATATTCGAGCCGGATATCATACATTTTCCCTTTTTCAAGTCTGACCTTTATAAGGTCGGTAGGAAATCCCCTGTCATTCCAATTTTGGAATAAAAGCTCGTTATCGAACCAGAAGCGGACACCGTCACTACCTGACAGACTAAGTGTGACAACACCGGTCACCGGAGATTTCAACTTACCGGTCCACCGTGCCGAGAAAAAGTCATGATTAATTTTGGGATCGGGCGAATTGCTGCCCCACTCGAATCCGATGTTCTCATCGATCCTGACAACAACCGGATCGCCTTCGAGTTCCGTATTATTGAAATATTCCGCCTGAAGTCCCGGTTTGAGAGTATCATTTTCCTCATGGAAAAAATGGTCGGCGGGAATTGTGGGCAGCATGTATTGTGTATGACTGGTGCCGGTCTCATGTACAACGGCAGTCCCCGCGGGAACAATGTTTTTGATACCCTGAAGTATCGAAACCGTCTCCATACCATGACCGCTGTAACTGCCCAGCTTTGCCACATCGGCATCGGCCCCGATCACGGCAATTTTTTTCAGGTTCTTTTTGAGCGGAAGCGTATCGTTACTGTTCTTGAGGAGGACAATCGATTCACGAGCCGCTTTGAGGGCAAGAGCACGGTGTTCCGGGGTATTGTACACTCTGTCGGCCGATTCCGTATCGACATAGGGATTATCGAACAGGCCAAGCCTGAATTTAACCCAAAGTATCCTTCTGACCGAAGCATCGAGGTCAGCTTCGGAAACCAGCCCCTTACGCAGCGCCTCGATCAGCGCATCGCCATACACATTGGCAGCGGGTAATTCCCTGTCGAGTCCGGCGGAAAGTGCCTGTGCTGCCGCCTCTTTCTTAGTGGTTGCAGTCTTATGGAGCGTGATCACTTCGATAAGTGCATCATAATCGCAGACGGTGAAACCTTCGAAACCCCACTCATTCCTGAGTATATCGGTCAGAAGCCAGCGGCTCGCGTTACAGGGACGGCCATCCACCGAATTGAATGCGGGCATTACCGACAACGCCCCACCATCGATAATACAGGCTTTAAACGCCGGGAAGTATATTTCATTGAGCAGACGTTCCGAAAAATGAATGGCGTTGCTGTCCCTGCCGCCATCGCCGAAATTTGCCACAAAATGTTTCGGCGTAGTTATGATGCCGAGATCGGTGAAACTTTTGCAGTAAGCCACACCCATGCGCGAGGTGAGATACGGGTCCTCGCCGTAGGTCTCCTGTGTCCTGCCCCACCGTACATCCCTGGCGATATTCACCACCGGGGAAAGCACCTGACGGTATCCGCTGGCCTGCGTTTCACGGGCGATTGCCGTAGCAACCTCCTTCATGAGATCGTCATCGAACGTCGCGGCAAGTCCGATCGCCTGAGGGAAACTGGTTGCGCCTTTGGCGGTAAGGCCGTGCAGAGCCTCGTTATGGATGATCGCCGGTATGCCCAGCCGTGTGTTCTCGATGAGCTTTTTCTGCACCTCATTCACGATTTTCGCCGATTCATGAGCGCTGTTGGTCGTTCGGCCCGAAAAGACATCCACACGGGTTACGCCGCCGATACCGTCACCGGTCAACACATCGTCGATGGTCTTGTTTTCCAGCTCAAGCCCTGGAGGAAAAAGGTTGATGAGCTGCGCCACTTTTTCCCCGACGGTCATTCTCCCGAGAAGATCCTCAACACGCTGTTCAACCGTCAGGGACGGATTTTTATATGCGGGGGTGGATTGGGCACCGATGCATAGAGCAAAGGAAACTGACAATGATAAGATGATGAGAATTATTTTTGGCATTTTTAAAACATCCTTATGTTATGAGTTATATCAAACATTTTTATGTGTGAAAGAAAAAATACGAAGAATAGTTGGGTGTGGTCAATAATAATGATATTTCGGGGAAAAAACGATTCAAAGTTGCAAAACAGTTACAAGGTATATGTAGGGGCAGACCCGTGTGTCTGCCCTGTTTTTTGCCCTGAATTATTGTGTGTCTGAACCATGATTTTCTTGATTTACCTGATTACTTGATTAAAAAAAGGACGTGCCAAATTATAGTAATATATTCTGAGAAAATATATCATGATAATCCTTTAATCATGTGAATCATGGTTCTGACAAGGATTTATAGATTATCTAAAACCATATTCTGAACGGATTATCTACTCTAAAAATCTTCATTCCGGACAATTGATAAAAAAGTTGCCGGATTGACTATCGGAATGCCTTGAAATTCCCTCAATTCGGTAAGATGGTGGTCTCCGGATACAATAAAGTTTGCTTCACTTTCTACAGTGCAAGCCAAAAACTTGTTATCTGATGGATCGTCCCGAATAACATCGAGCTTCAATTCTCCCGGTGTTACGACGGCAATCCTGCTCAATCTCTTTATAATCGAATCGACTTCTTCGGGCGTTACATCGTGCTTTTTCATCAGACGTACAAGTTTGGGATAGCGTATAACCCGATAAACTTCATCGAGAATATCCTGCGAAATGGCAAGAGTCACGGTGTCATCGAGCACAAGCCGTATAATCTGAGCGGAAATGCTTCGCGGCGAAAGAATCGCGCTAACCAACACATTGGTATCAAGTACAATTCTCATTTTATTTTTCTGACCGATTTGACCGCTTCATTAATTGTTCTTTCAACCGTTGCCGGTTTTTCACCCTCCATCTTGCCCCATACGTTATCAAGCGTCCGGAGAGTTTCCTCCCGTTCCTTTTGCAGGATGCGGTATTTCTCCATGGAGACGATTGCCACTAACGGCTTACCCGCTCGCTCGATGACATAGTCGTCCCCTTTCAGGGACACCTCGTTCATGACCTGCCCAAGATTTTGCCGTGCTTTCAAAGCGGAAAGTATCTTTAACATTTTTTATATCTCCTGTATCAATTATAATGACCATATCAACTAATATAACTCATATGGTTGATATAGTCAAATCTCTTTTCGGGTGTGTCAAAAAATAAAATAAATCCCAAAAAAATAAGGATTTTGGGTGGTGAATTTCTTTCTATTCCAATTGGATTTGTTTGGACTTATATAACTGGGGATTTATGTCAAGATGGTTTGTTATAGGTATGTCCTAATTACCTTCGCTTACTGTAAAAAAAGTGTTGCATTTCAAAAAAGCATGTTTTATTATATTGTCATATCAAAGATTTGCTTGTGCGACTTAAACAGTTGATTTACTTGCGATTCAGTAAAAAATAGTTGTTAAAAATGGGGTTTATAAAAAAAATTACATAATGATTTGTTTGACGGATTGAAATATGTCACACTGCATTTTCTGTGGCGACAGGTCGGGAGCATTCACGACACGAGAACACATTCTACCCGAATCGCTCGGTGGTGGCGACTGGGCAGTACTACCTGACGGGCTGTACTGCAACGTGTGCCAGAATCACTTCGGCTCTGAGATTGAGCAACAAGCCCTTGGGGACTACCCCTTCTCATTTCTCCGTGTATTCCTTGGTATTCCTACTAAGAAGAGAAAGGCACCATGGTTCAGCAGCTGGGAGGGAATAATCAGAGCTTCACTACAGCCGGGAACGTTTGGATTTGATCCAGCTCCGCCTTTTGAGGAGGCAACCTTCAATCGCAGAAAGACTCAGATTCGACTCCTTGCCCAACCAATGAAGCCAGACATGATTTGTAGGTTCCTCCTGAAAATGGGAATCGAGGTCGTAGCATCAGACAAACCTGACGATGTATTTCACAGCAAATTTGATAATACCCGGAAATATGCCCTCACGGGTGACAAAAGCGTTCCGTGGTGGTACATTCAACAAGAACGAATTGATGAAGCGTCACATTTAATAACACAAGGTGTGTCATAAGCAGAGTGGTGTAAAAGTGTAAAACTTGAAGTCATTAAACTGGACGGAGAACAAGAGATGTTTCACATCAAACTCCTTTTCCTTGACCTATTCACACCATTAACGACAAACGTAGAACCACAAATAGAAGGTCTTTATGAACCAGAGTGCCGACTTTTCCGAGTTTGAGAGAGAAAACGACCCCGAAGACGGTTATAAAAGAAGTAAATACAATCTACAGTTTTTTATACTATGATTAAATTTCCTACAGAAAAAGACATGCGAAGTTTATATGCGTGCTTTCCTATAAAAAGTTTTATAATACGAGACTCTGATTTTGCTATTAAGCAAGCGAATGGTATAGATCATTACGAATGGTTTATACAACTTGCAAAAACTCAGGAGCTAACAGCATGGAAATTTGTTTTACAGAGTAAATGGAATGATGTAGCTAAAGCTTATGCAATGATGATGTTCTATTATAATCAGGGAATACCTGACGAACCATATTTTATTTCTCCAGGAAGAAATGGACAAAGTGTTGAATATTTCCCAAATTTTAGTCATGAGCATTTTGTAATAAAGGATTATTTTGACTTCTATGCAGATATCTATTTTTTAAAATTATTTTCAGCAATTGATGATGGTTTATGGCAATTACTTAATGTATATTTTTCTTTAGACATTGATGTTTGTGAAGTCACATGGAAAAATGTATGCTCAAAAATTGCCAACATTGATAGCATAATTCTGGATTCTTTAAAGGAAATATATAATGACGATCGTTACAGAATAGGTAAAGAGATGAGAAATAGTATTACTCATCGTCTACCAGTGGGTTCACAGGGTACTGGTATTAGTAGAGAAGAAGATTCAATAAGTTTCGGAATTCATGACTATGTAAGCTCAAAAAAAACTGTTGAAGTTGCAAAAAATTTGTTAAATTTTTGCATTGAGGCATTAGAGGAATCAAAGAAACTATGTGTTAAATGCAGTTGATTGAAAAATTGGATTGCAACGAGTCACTAGTGTCATGTCACTCTTGCAATGTCGTATAGAATGATATATATTACCTCCACACCCAAGGAGGCGATATATGAAAAAGTACAAGG
>JAFGMP010000264.1 GCA_016927495.1 Candidatus Latescibacterota bacterium
ACAATATGTCGATCCTAACCAATTGAATTTATTCGACTTTTAACCGGACAGTAGTGACCCCGTATAGTGAAATTTTCGTTTTTTTCTTGAAATCGAACAATAAAAAGTATATATTAATTATCTTGAATTGAACCGGGTGGTTCTCACCCGTTTTCTTTTATGGGCTTCAATGAAACTCAGTATATAAACCGCAATAGAAGACATTTTTTGAAGGAGAAAGCATGAACAATTTGAAAAATTCGCTGTATAACCTAACCATTATTTTTATGGCCGTTATTTCTTTCGTAATAACAGCCCCCGGCACCGTATATTCCGCAGATTCATATACACAGGAAGATGCAAAAGCCCTGAAATCAACAGACCCCGATGCTGTTGCCGATGTTCTGTATAAACTTCAGGATATCCGTGAGGCAAGCGGTAAGGAAGGATTAAAACCTGCCGTAGCCGATCTTATAACAGCAACCAAGAGAGAACTGACACTTCCCGAAGACGAGCGCTGGAATCTTATCGATCTTGTAAAAATTCTGAGCATGACCGGCGATGAACGTGCCAAGCCGATGCTGCTCAATATCATGAGCGTCATGTGGGGAGGCGGTAATCCGTTTGTTGCACAGGGATTTCTTGCCATCGGTAAATCGACGGTAAAAGATGTCGCCGATTCTCTCAAGAGCGCAAGTCCCGACACACGGGGAAGGGCAGCGCTGACTCTTCACAAAATGGCTCAATTTGATGAGTCCGGTGAATTCTTCACCAGGGAAGACCGCGAGAAAGTAAAAAAACTTCTGGTTGAAAATCTTGATGATGACGATGTTAATGTCAGAATTTATACCGTTCTTTCGATGCAGAGTTTCGGCGATGAATCGGTTATTCCCATTCTGGAGAACATTGAAAAGACCGATGCTCACAAAGATTCCGGCGGTACCTACGAGGTCAGAATAGGGGCAACCGAAACCCTGAAGCATCTCAGAGGAAATTAAGTAAAAAAACAGGTACAAGGTACAAGGGATATACTGTAAGATGTTTGTAGGGGCAGACCCATGTGTCTGCCCTGTTTTTTTTAGGCATAAAGAGGAAGTGAGAAATTGTCTGAACGTGTATATTGCAGATAATCATGATGAAATTATGACCATAGTCTGTCTTTACAGGTAATGTTTTTACGGCACGAAATATTCTTTAACCATTTTATTAATTTGTCACTTCCAATGAGGTCATATAACACTACTTCATCAGCATCATCTTGTTCGACCTCACTACATCACCTGCCCTTAACTGGTATATGTAAATGCCGCTGGAAACCTGATTGCCGGATTCGTCACGGCCGTTCCATATAACGCTGTGTGTTCCCGCCGGTTTTAAATCAGCGACAAGTTCCCTGATTTTCTGGCCCGAGAGATTATAAACTGATAGTGATACGAAACCGGCTCCTGTTGTTGAAAATTCAATAGTGGTTGAGGGATTGAATGGATTTGGATAATTGGTCAATATAGATACTGGCTTAGGCAAATTACTATTAGGTGTGGATGTTATTACGTTTTCAGGTATATAATGCGATGCCCCTCCGGCAGTTGCTATCCAGAGTGTACCGTCAGGGTGAATAGCAATGTCCCGTATGTCGTTGTTTATGAGACCATCTTCGGTAGTAAAAGATTTTATCCCTGAATCATCGATAGAGTTTAGGCCGTAATCCGTACCGAGCCATACTGTCCCATCATGACCGATTGCTATCGAGGTAATAAGGTTATGAGAGAGGCCGTCGGTAACCGTATAATTCATCCACTCGGTACCTGTGAAATGTGAAACACCATTTTCCGTACCAAACCATACACTTCCATCCGCAGCTTCACAAATCGCATTCACATAGTCTGACACAAGACCATCTTCGGGTATGTATCTGTCATAAGTTTCTCCATCAAAATGTAATACACCGCCATTGCAACCAAGCCACAGTGTCCCATCTTGTGCAATATCAATATCCATTATATTGCAATAAAAGTGAGTTGGATTGTCATTGAATACTTCCTTGAAATCCCATGTTTTCCATTCTATACCATTCCAGTATTTAAGATAATTTACATTTGCTACCCATACACCGTCCGATTTGTCGATTGCGACATCATTTAAATTATATTCCCAACCCTTTTCTGCGCCATAATATACCCACTTATTATCTTTTTGTGTATAAAGCCGATTTTGTATGGTACATAACCATGGAATACTATCGGATGAAAAACCGATACTTGAGATAATATCAACCATTTGCCCGTCTATGACATCCAAAATTGTATCATGATCCCATGTATTGCCGTCATAGATTGAATAATAGCCATTAAGTTCGGTGCCGAACCATATATGTCCCTGTGGTGAAATACCAACCGACCATAATGACTTCTGTACAGGACCATTTGAAGCGAAATATGTAAATTCTTCACCATCGTACCTGCCAATCTCATATCCAGCAAACCAGGAATATCCATTAACCGAGGCAAATTCATTATATGTATCAAAGTATAAGGAATCATCATAAATAGTAAATGAATCATTTTCTAAACAAAATGATCCATTCGGTGTGCCAACCCATATCTTGTTATCTTTGCAGACTATATCATTGATATTATTAAAGGGCAATCCCGTTTCAGTAGTATAATGTGTCCATGTTTCCCCATTAAAATACCACAAATCATATCCGCCCAGCCAGATATCACCATTTTCTGTTACGCAAATAGTGTTTGACGAGATACCTAAATCATCATAACCGGGACCGATAGTGATCTTTTTAGTTTCCATATTAAATATGAGTATATCCTGTAGGGTATCAATCCATAAATGAGTATCATCCACAAATGCAGCATCTTGTATGTAAAGCCATGATCCACCGAACTCCGGATACATTTTTTTTTCATCGGATTCACGGTGACGTTGCCATCTATTTCCATCAAAGGTCAATATTTCAATTCCCTTCCGTACAATCCATAACGTACCCTCTTCATCCATTGCCAATGCACCACCATCATCATCAACTTTGATATAGCTCATATCGGTAATATCAATCAGGTATAGACCGTCTTCTCTCGATACCCACACCAAATTGTTATGGGCGACAATATCTTTTACCGTACTATTAGTAGCAAAATATTCCCATGTACCTTTAGCATAAGCATTAGTAGATAAGAAAGTTACAAAAAGCACAATACCGATATTTGTAATCACGGACTTGTATAATTCCGAAAATACAATATGATTTTTTAACATATTCAATGCTTTCTGGATTATAAAAAAATCGACAACCTATTTAAGATAACTCTACTTCATCAGCATCATTTTATTGGATTTTATAAATTCACCTGCCCGTAGTTGGTAAATATAGATTCCGCTGGAGACCTGATTGCCGTATTCGTCACGGCCATCCCATACTGTGGAATGAATACCCGGTTGGGCTGTCTGATCGACAAGCGTTTTCACCAGACCGCCGCGGAGATCGTAAACATCGATGCGTATCTGTCCTGGTTTTCCGTCGGGAATGAAATATTCGATAGAGGTGCTCGGATTGAACGGATTGGGATAATTATGTTTGAGTGAAAATTCGGCCGGCACATCCTGTTGCCCGGATATGCCGGTTGCCAGTCCGAGGTACCCGTCAATGGCGGTAATACCGATGTTTTTTCCCGATTGATTTATCGCGGCGACATCTTTGAGTGAAAACGTGATGACAGTCCCGTATTTAACGTCACGCAGCACTTTGAACCTGATTCCGGCTGCAGTTCCGTTCCCGGTAATACTTTCCTCGCCTGCTTTACGGGTTATGCCGACTGCTACTTCGCCGGAACTCTCATCTATCTGTGAGAAAAATACGGCATTATCACCCCAGAACGAATCGCTTTCAACAGTTAAAAGCTCGATGTAATCTTTTAAATTGTAATCCAGCACAAAACTCAATCCCATCAGTGATTGTACTTCATCCACCCGGATTTCAACATAAATTTCCTCACCTTCGGATAACGGCGTTTCTTTCAGTGAAATAGGTTGAACGGTACCCGGACTATCGACCGGTTTGAGCACCGAATCCTGCAAAATGCTGTGTGTACTGCCCCAGTTCAAACCGATCGACAGGACATCAGTCTGATTGATACGACCTGAACCGTTTGCATCGGCATATGTAGCTGCGACCGGATCCCATGGTGCGCAGGTATGTCCTGTCCAGGCAGTTGATATAGTCTCTCTTGCCGAACCGGTCAATCCCCAGTATAGTCCGAGGGGTAATATATCGGCCTGGTTGACAATACCATCGTTATTCGTGTCACCCGGCCAGACTTCTATCTTACTTGTTACGGTCGATACATCACCGACTCCTGTCAGGATTAAAGCGGTGCCTTCAGCATCGTTGGCGATTATATCGTCCGGAGAAAATGTAATCGTTTTACCTTCCGGGATAGAAGCTGATACCGTAAACCGAACACTTGCTACCACACCGGTGCCGGTCACTCCCTGATTTCCTGCTTTACAGCTTAATCCTGCCGACACAATTCCGCCAGTCTCATCGGTATCGAAAAATGAAATGATATTTTCACCAAGGAAATCACCTGCTTCCGTCGTAACAACATCGATATAATCAGCCTGTGTATAGTGCAAAGTAAAACTTATACCGAAAAGCTTACGGATATCCTGTGCATAAATATCGACCGTAAATGAATTCCCCGGCAAAATGTAATCGGGAGCATCGATAATAAGAGATGCATCCTCGCCTTCCGGTGTAAAATTATCACCCCAGACAACATATACAATACCTGCGCCGCTGCGATTTTCAGGACTCGAACCGTGAGCACCGTATATGGCATCATAATACCCGTCACCGTCAATATCGCCCGATGTGCTTATGAAACCCATATAACCGCCTGCCAGATCGCCTTTGATTCTGATAATGTCAGGGTGGGAATCCTGCAGATCTATTATGTTTCTTGAAGATAGATCGGAAGAACCGATTAGGATATACGCTTCTCCTGCCTGGGTTCTTCCATCGGGATCGGCACAGTCCGACTGGAATAAAAGATCGCAAATACCATCGCCGTTAATATCACCTGCCGATGGTTTTCCCAGATGGTCTTCTGAATTCTCGCCATAAATAGTGAGTACGTTCAAGTTTTCGATGCTCAGATCGATATTTCCTCCGTACTCTATTTCCGCAGAACCGAACACCACATAGGTTCTTCCTGGATTAAACCTGTCGGGTGCTTCTCCGGAATAGGCGTCGATCAACACATCAATATACCCATCACCATTCACATCGCCGGTATTCAGTTTGCTTCCGGTATAATCATGGGGGTCACATCCCTGTATTCGTACGATTCTGTTCTCCGTTTCCGCAAGGTCTATCTCTATTTGAGAGTTAATATCTTCCGAACCGAATACAATATAGAGTTCACCGCTATTCGGTTTGTCGTTGGGATCGGCAAATTTTGCACCGACAATCACATCCTCAAAACCGTCACCGTTAATATCACCGCTGCCAACATAAAAACCTGAATTGTCAGGATAATCGAGGGTATAACCGACACCGGCGATGGTCAGTATTTGTATTGATGGTTCCTGCAGGTCGATGGTTTGGTGGTTACGGATATCTTCCGAACCAAAAAACACATAGGTTTTCCCGGCATCTGCACGGTCGTACGGATCAGCATACCAAGCGCCTATAATAGCATCGCAGAAACCGTCACCGTTGATGTCACCGACTTTCACCGATACACCGAGTTCATCACCGGGTTTCTCTCCGTAAATCGCAATTACATTATTCGGAAAGTCAGCCACATCGATAACTCCGGTTTCATCAATATCGGAGGAACCAAATACAATATATGCGGCACCGGCATAATTCCTGTCTTCCAAACCACCGAGCCATGCACCGATAAGTATATCATCATAACCATCGCCATCGATATCACCGGCGGACAGCGACTGCCCGAATTCGGCATAACTCAGACTGCCCTGAATTCTCAGAACGCCGTCAGGCGATTCGCTGAGATCGGTTACAGCCCGGGATTTCATATCCTGATTGCCAAAGACAACAAATACTTCACCGGCGCTCCAGCGATCTTCCGGATCGGCACGAACCGCTCCTACAATAACATCGTCCAGACCATCACCATTGATATCCCCGGATGCAATGGATAATCCGGCATAATCGCCCGGTTCATTACCGTAGATTCTCATAACTCCGTCGTAAGGTGTAATAAGATCGATGTTTTGAGATATATCGGCATATATACAAGGCACAATTGTCATAAAAATGAATATCAATCCGATTAACCGATGGAAACATACCGGGCGTTCCATAACAACCTCTTTTTTAAAGATTAGAGTATGAGTTAAATATTACATTTACATTATCATTATTATATATGTTTTTTGATGATTAATCAAGTTTTGTATACAAAATTTATACGGGAAATTGTAGATTTTTAGAAATAGAAGATGCAAAAGATAAGCCAATGTCATAAAATGAATAATAACAATTGGTTATTGGCTGGTATGTTATTGAAATGTAAAAAAAGTGTTCGTTTTTGATACAAAGACTGTCCGAAAACGGACAGTGTGACAATTAAACCAAATATTCTATCAAAAGGTTTTTTGGTATTATTGCTTTTTCAATTTCAAACACACCGAACCGGCTATTTGAGGAAAAGGTTTGAAAAGCCCCGGCAATCTGTGGTCCACTCCGACTGCGTGTTTAATCATAAAACCATAATAAGTACACATTTCACGAAGCGCAGTGTATGTAAAAATTCTGATATGGTTGATTGCATTTTCATGTCTGAAAATCCAGAATTTCCCAAAATAATTTTTGACCGTCGATACTTCCATGGCCTCTGGTGTGTAACCAAAGAGTAATGTCAGACGGCCGTGCCAGCTCGCAAGGTTGGGGGTTTGAAGGTAGAAATATCCGTCATTTGAAAGGAGCGAGCGGGCCTTTTGCAGAAATGTGTCGGTATCGAAAATATGTTCGATAACATCCCCGCTTACAAGAAAGTCGAATGTTTGGTCAAAATCATGAGTTAAAAAATCATCGATGATTACCGTGTCGGATACACGGGATACCTTTTCCTTGAATGCCGGATTTATATCGATAGAAGTTATCGAAATTTTTGGGTTAATTTCCTTCAGCAGCTTTTCGAACGAGCCGTCGCCGGAACCTATTACGAGAACAGAGCCTTTCGAGTCTTTTAATTCGTCAAGGATATATCCGAAACGGTTACGGATATGTTTTTCCCCGGCAATTTCACTCAGGTTTCCGCCCTGACAATTCATATAGAATAATCCTGTTTATGTTTACGTTGTTGAACTAAAAAGTATGGGATTAAGGAAAAAAGTGTTATATAATTAGCGCAGCCGACCCGGAATAGCATCTGGTATGGCGTTGTATGAAAAAACAGAATAAACGCCCATTGAAGTATCATACCGCCTATTAGTATAGGTATGAAACCTGCAATATGCTGGGCAAGGTAGTAATTTGCTGTGATATAAATTATCGAAACCGGAAGGATTACTATCCCTATAATTCGTATGAGAGATTCGGCGCCTTCTATATATTTTCCCCCGGTAATTACTTTCATGACAAATTCAGGGGCAAACCATGATAATGCGATACCAATAGCCGAAAGAAAAACCATTACCAACAGGCTTTTGGCAAGATATTTGATCGGGTTACGGTTAAGGCTGTTTTCCGCCGAAACCAGAGGAAACATAATCATGATAATCCCCGTAAGCATAAAAAATCCCTTGCCGATTTGAACCGCACATGTATAGGCATCCACTAGTGCATCATCAAAAAAACGGCCCGCGACAACAAGGTCGATGCTTCTGAGTTCGGTTATAAGAAACAACGTAATCCCAATTGGCACAACAAAACTGTACGCACGTTTCAACCGGTGTTTTCCCAGTTTTACCGACGGGATCGTGAAAATATGCTTTATACAGAGAAATGATATGATTAACGTGAAAAAAACCGCAACGATTATACCAGTTAAAACACTATTCAATTCCGGTAGAATCAGAATCGCCATCAAACCGAAAGAAAACCTGAATAATCCCCATGCAATTGCCAGAAAGCCGATGGTATAAAATCGTTTTAATCCCTGGCTTGTTCCTATTAAAACAGGAACAGGGATATACATACAGGTTATAAGCATCAATAGAACCACCGGTGTTACACTCTCAATACTCAAAAGATTCGCAATGAGACTGGATGCCGCTAATCCGGCTGCTGTAATTGCCAGCCCTCCGATAATAATGTATTTAAGAGATTGTTCGATGAAATAACGTGCCTGGCCTTTATTTCCTGTAGCATACAGGGAGGATACCTCTTTGCTTACCATAAGCTGAACGACGAGGAGGGGCACCGTAATGAGAAAAAAGATGTTGAAAAGCCTTCCGTAGACGCCATAATCCCCTTCAGGAAGCCTTACCACTATCCAGTTAAATCCCAGTTCAAACACCATGCTTACGGCATTGAGCACTATGAAAATAGTGCTGGTGGTTATGAATCCTTTGTGTGACAATCCGGCATTACTCATCCTTAGTCTGGGCCCCCCGCTGCTATAACCGGCTGTAAGTATTTATTTACCCTTTATGAATATGATTTACCAATATAACACAGGGATAATAAGTTTCCAAAAGAAGTTGCTCGTATCTTTGATTTAACAAATATGGCTATAATGTATCGAATATTTTATTTATGTTATCAATGCTTACCAGCCAAACTTTTAAACAATATCGTGAGTTTTTGATTGACTTTGTCTCTGTGTATTTCCATAATTAAAAGATACTGTCTTAATGACCATTGTATTAAATCAGAATGAAAAAACTGTAAAAAGATATTCCCTGAACAAAAAATTTTTATTCAGGTGAAAAATAGAGTCTTTACACAAACATTCAATAATTTCACAATAACGGGAAAGGAAGTAATACGTATGAACAGGAACCACACAAAAAAAGCGAAGTATATAATCGCATTGCTGACAACGCTTCTGGTAGCATGTGTGTTTTCAGCACAGGTTTTTGCCGCTGAATGGAGCGATACCCTTAATAAAATCAAAACCTATAAGTTCGGTGACAGCCGTGAACCATTATCGGTGATCGAGGATTATGTGGTTTCCACTTCCGGCGATGCGCAGAAACGTGAACAACTCGAACAGGATTTTGCTAAACTCCTCAGGGATAAAAATACCTCTCTCGATTGCAAGGATTTTATTTGCCGCCAGCTATGGGTGATCGGCACCGGTGAATCCGTGTCGGCGCTGGAAAACATGCTGACAGATGCTGAAATGTCGGATATGGCACGGTATGCCCTTGAACGCAACACCACCCCCGAAGCCGCAAAAACGCTTCGAAATGCGCTGAAAAAGGCGGAAGGTATGCAGCTAATCGGTATTGTCAATTCGCTTGGTGAAAAGCGCGATACCGAGAGTACCGATTCGATTTGCGGCCTTGTGTTTGCCTGGGAAATTGAAGTGAAAGAAGATGACGAGAACAAGAAAAAAACAAAAGAACGTGAGAACGAAATGCTTTCTCTTGCCGCTATAAACGCACTGGGCAAAATCGGCGGCGAAAAAGCGATGTCGACACTTGCAGAAGCACGGCGCAAGGGAACACCCCGTATCAATCAGGCGGCAGCGGCAGCAATTCTTACGGCAACGGATAATTTGAGTAAATAATAACATCGGAAGAAAAAAGTACGGGATAACATGATACATGTGATACTAATAGGTATATAGGAATATACGGGAGGCATAGATGAGTTATAAACAGGGAATAAGCAGGCGAAATTTCATCAAAGCCACGGCGGTCGCCGCAATCGGAGCGCCGTACATTGTGCCATCAACGGTTTTCGGGGCGAATGCGCCGAGCAACCGTTTCACCATGGGCTGTATCGGTATGGGCGGCATGGGAACCGGCAACATGCGGAATTTTCTGAAACGGGACGATGTTCAGGTTGTAGCCGTATGCGATGTGGATGAACTGCACCGCAGACAGGCCAAGCAGATCGTCGAGGATCATTACGCTGAGAAAAACCAGTTCGGGATGTATCACGGCTGCGACCATTACAACGATTTCCGCGAGGTTATAGACCGTAAGGATATCGACCTCGTATCGCTGGCAACTCCCGATCACTGGCATGCGATTATAGCGGTTATGGCCGCTAATGCGGGGAAAGACATTTATGCAGAGAAACCTCTTGCCCGCACCATCGAGGAAGGCCGCGCCATAAGCAATGCTGTTCATAGGAACGGTGTCGTATGGCAGACAGGAAGCTGGCAGCGGTCGGTTGAAAATTTTCGTATCGCCTGTGAGCTTGTCCGTAACGAAAGAATCGGGAAACTCAAAGAGGTTGAGGTCGGTCTTCCCACCGGAAGCCCCTGCGGATTGGAGCCGGAAATGCCGGTACCCGAGGGTTTCGATTATGATTTCTGGCTTGGGCCGGCGCCAAAAGCGCCCTACACAAAGAACCGCTGCCACTGGAATTTCCGCTGGATCAATGATTACTCCGGCGGTCAGTTAACCGACTGGGCGGGACACCACTGCGATATAGCCCAATGGGGAATGAATACCGAGTATACGGGACCGGTCGAGATAGAAGGCGAAGGTGTTTACCCGCGTGAAGGCCTCTGGGATGCTGTCATCGAATACCGTTTTGTCTGCACCTATAAGAACGGTCTGGTAATGACTGTTGCTAACAACAAAAAGATACCCATGGGCGCCAAGTTTATCGGAACCGAGGGTTGGGTACATGTCGACCGGAGAGAAATCAATGCCGAACCGACCTCACTTCTGACCTCGGTAATCGGTCCCAACGAAATTCATCTGTATCGCTCAAATGACCATCAGGCAAACTTCATTGACTGCGTCAGGTCACGGGAACTGACCATTACACCGGTTGAAATAGCACACCGGTCTATTTCGATAGGGCACCTCGGCGACATAGCCATGCAGCTCGAACGCAAGCTCAAATGGGATCCCGATAATGAACGGTTTATTAACGATCCCGAAGCCGACAGAATGCTCAGGCGCCCATACCGGAGCCCGTGGTATCTACCTTAAAAAGACCAGGCACAAAGGCAGAAGACCAGGCACAAAGGCACAGAGTAAGAAAAAAGAAGTATATAGGACGGTATTGAAAGCATGAATAGTTACAGAGATCTTATCGTATGGCAGAAATCGATGGAGCTAGTTATCAGAGTTTATGCCATAACAAAACCTTTTCCTGCCGAAAAATTGTATGGTATTACTTCACAAATCAGGAAAAGTGCCGTTTCAATACCGAGTAATATTATAGAGTTATACAATAATATCCGGCACAGAAGATTTCTGCCTTTGTGCCTTCTGTCTTGTTTTAAAAATAGGAATTGGTACGGAATGAAAGAGGAGTAAAAACTTTAATTAAGACAATCAGAGTGGGAACAAAATCCTTTGTGCCTTTGTGCCCATGTGCGTTCTGCCTTATATTTAAGTTAACTCATCGGCATAACGTTAGTAATGATGCATATCAGCAAGGAGTGGTATTTATGAACAGAAAATTACGAATGGGAATGATCGGCGGCGGTGTCGGTGCATTTATCGGTGCGGTTCACCGTATGGCCGCAACGCTTGACGGCGAATGCGAAATGGTGTGTGGTGCATTCAGCAGTACTCCCGAGCGATCGAAAGCTTCCGGGAAGGCCCTCTACCTTCCACCCGACCGTGTATATGGTTCATACGAAGAAATGATAACCCGCGAAAAGAAATTAGCCGAGGGTGACCGGATGGATTTTGTAAGCATCGTTACCCCTAATAACCTCCATTATCCTCTGGCAAAAATGGCGCTTGAAAACGGTTTTCCGGTCATGTGCGATAAACCAATGACCTACAGTCTCGCCGAAGCAAAAAAACTCAAAGCTCTTGTGGGAAAGACCGGGTTGCTCTTCGGGCTGACTCATAACTATACAGGATACCCGATGGTAAAGGAGGCACGTGAGATGGTGCTATCCGGGAAAATCGGCAACGTCCGCAAGATCGTGGTCGAGTATCCCCAGGGCTGGCTCGCCACGAAACTCGAAGATACCGGCCAGAAACAGGCTTCATGGCGCGGCGACCCGAAACGAGCCGGAATATCCAATTGTATGGGTGATATCGGCACTCACGCGGAGAATCTTGCCGAATATATCACCGGCCTGAAAATTACCGAAATGTGCGCTGACCTAACATCCTTTGTCAAGGGACGTGTGCTCGATGATGATGGGAATGTACTGCTTCGTTTCGATAACGGCGCACGGGGTGTTTTGTTTGCCAGCCAGATCGCTGTCGGCGAGGAAAATTCCCTGCGAATTCGTATCTGGGGCGAGAAAGGCGGACTGGAATGGTTTCAACAGGAACCGAATACGCTCTATGCCAAATGGCTGGACCAACCCACAGAGATTATGCGCACAAATATGGCTTACCTCTCGGATCGTGCAAAACTCAATGCACGTCTGCCGGCAGGCCATCCTGAGGCGTTTATCGAGGCATTTGCCAATGTTTACCGGAACTACATTATGACGCTCAAAGCTGTTCTCGATGGGAAAAAACCGAAACCCGAACATCTTGATTTCCCGTCAATAGAAGAAGGTATCCGCGGCATGGCATTTATCGAGACCGTTGTTGAAGCAAGCGCGAGCGACAGAAAATGGATGCCCTTTAAACAGTGATAAAACCATCGTTACGCTTCAGGAATATATGCAGACCGGCCAGTGGTTTTCAGCCATGTCAATCGGTTTTGGTAACTTTGAATTTTGAATTAACACAGCGAGGTGAAACATGAGAACAATAAAAGGACCGGCAATATTTCTTGCACAGTTTATGGGAGATACACCGCCGTTCGACACGCTTGAAAACATAGCCGGATGGGTAGCCGGTCTCGGTTACACCGGCGTTCAACTCCCCGCATGGGACGGACGGTGTATCGATGTTGAAAAAGCGGCTGAAAGTAAAACCTATGCCGATGAACTCAAAGGGAAATTGAAAGATAAAGGCCTTGCAATAACCGAACTTGCATCGCATCTGCAGGGGCAGCTTGTAGCGGTTCACCCGGCATATGATACTCTATTCGACGGATTCGCACCTGCTGCTGTACAGGGCAACCCAAAGGCACGGACCGAATGGGCTGTAAACCAGATGTTATGCTGCGCCAAAGCAAGCCGTAATCTCGGGTTAAGTGCTTGCGCCACATTTTCGGGTGCTCTGCTCTGGCATACTATGTACCCATGGCCGCAGCGCCCTGCCGGACTGGTGGAAACCGGTTTTAAGGAACTCGCAAAACGCTGGAAACCCATTTTAAATGCATTTGACGAGGCTGGTGTCGATGCTTGTTATGAAATTCACCCCGGCGAGGACCTCCATGACGGCGTCACATGGGAACGATTCCGTGAGGAGACCGGTAACCATCCACGTGTGTGCATGTTGTACGACCCGAGTCATTATGTATTACAGCATCTCGATTATCTGGCAAACATCGACATTTACCATGAGTTTATCAAAGTCTTCCATGTCAAGGATGCCGAATTAAACCCTACCGGCAGATCAGGCGTCTATGGAGGGTATCAATCGTGGGTTGACAGGCCGGGAAGGTTCCGTTCTCTTGGCGACGGGCAGGTTGATTTCAAATCCATATTCAGTAAAATGGCTCAGTACGATTTTCCGGGATGGGCGGTTCTCGAATGGGAATGCGCTCTGAAACATCCCGAACAGGGTGCTAAAGAGGGCGCCGAATTCATTAAACAGCACATTATAAGAACCACAGAAAAAGCGTTCGATGATTTTGCCGGAAGCGGTGCGGATGAAGCAACAAACAGAAAAATTTTGGGCATATAACATTCAACGGTTTGTTCCGGATATACGTTTTTTTAAATGAGCCGTAAGCTCACAAAATAGGAGTGTTAACCATGATTGAGGCCGTTGCATTAATGAGTGTTTTCGGGCTCGGTATTGCATTTTCGGTTCTTGGTGCTTTGAAACTTGATCTCACAAAAGTACTGAATATCGATGATGCCCAGTTTGGCAAACTTATTTCCGCATTGATGTTTACCAGTATTTTTGTTGTGCTGGCTTTCGGGCCGCTTGTTGACATGTTCGGATATAAACCGATAGCGATTCTCGGATTTATTCTCGGATTTGTCGCTGTTTTTATGCTGATTTCATCGAAATCATACGGTATGGCAGTACTGTCGTGTGTTGTGCTCGGTGTGGGCGCCATGTGCATGAATCTGGGTAACACACTCATACCGATGGTTTTGTATGATGGGCAAAATGCCGCTGCTGCCGCAAATTTCGGCAACGTGTTTTTCGGGGTCGGCGCTTTTTTAACACCGCTGCTGATCGGTATGCTTCTCAGTAAACTGGGATATAAAACGACCGGAATGATAATTGCATTTATATTGATCGTTCCGGTTATTTTTGCGCTTATTGCAACATATCCGACGCTTGAAAAAACAGGTGTTACTTTCGGACAGGCTATCGGCAGCGCGTTTGGGCTTCTGGCGAACCCCGTTGTAATAATATCCGCGCTGGCACTGTTCTGTTATATTGGAATCGAGGTGTCGATGGGAGGTTTTATCACTACCTATCTGACAAGCGTCGGGTTCGAAGGTAAATCTGCCAATATGTATTTATCGTCATTCTGGATTGCCCTTATGGTTGCACGGCTTATCACGTCTCAATTTGTCACTCCCGAAGTCGGTGCATGGGTTATTCAGATACTCGCTCTGGTTGCGACAGTATCGATTGGGCTTATGGTTGCGACGAAATCAAAAAGGCTGGGTGCACTGTTTGTTATCCTTACCGGATTTGCTTTCGGTCCGATTTTTCCGACTATCGTCGGTGTATCATTTTCAAAAGTTGAGCCGTCATTATATGGCAGTACCTTCGGGATTATATTTGCTGTGGGACTTCTCGGCGGAACAACCATACCGGCAGCGATAGGCTCGATGTCAAAAGGCAAAACAATTCAAAAAAGCCTTCTGATAGCTATGGTTACGGCATTTGTCCTTTTTGTCGTTGCATTTATTATGGGTAGAGTTTAAGAAGATTTTTAACGGGAATTTAAGGAGGATATCTCAGGTTTATGCAGTACCATGTAGTTTTTTGTATTTTCATTGTAGTTTTTTATTGTTTTGGAGGTAAGTTAAATGAAAAAGAGAGTGTTTATTTTATTAGTGATTTCTACGCTTGCGCTAAGTTGCAGTAGTCAACGAAAGGTTGAAAGAATCGATACGAATTCGGCTATTGATCTGAGTGGCAGATGGAACGACACGGATGCCAGGCTGGTTGCCGAGGAAATGGTTGCCGATGGTTTATCCCGCGCATGGATAACTGATTTTGCGGCGGCAAAGGGTAATAAACCTACAGTTATAGTAGGTATGGTATATAACAAGACACATGAATTGATTAATACGGAAACATTTATTAGGGAGATTGAGCGCGAGTTCTTGAATTCCGGTAAAATACGGCTTGTTCAGGCCGGAGAAGCCCGTGAACAACTACGTGACGAACGTGCAGACCAGCAGGAATATGCCTCCAAAGAAACCATGAAAAAGTGGGGACAGGAAAGAGGCGCCGATTTCATGCTTCAGGGCACAGTAAATTCCGAGGTCGATACATATAACAATAAAAAAGTGGTATATTATCAGATTGATCTTGATATGAGCGACCTTCAAACCAACGAAAAAGTGTGGATCGGAAGTAAAAAAATAAGAAAATTTATTACAAATTGATGTACCGGTATAATCAAAAATCACTGTTCGGTCAGACAAATACACAACCAGGCAAAATTTTTTTAAGGTGGGCGTGAAATCAGTATCTTTATTACTAAAAGATTTGCGGTGTTAATGCATAATGGGAATAAAGGCAAATTAAAAAACATATGGTTTGTTTTTATAATCCTGCTATTCCTCGGGTGTGCTTCTTATTATCAGCGAAACCTTAAATTTCAGCAATTTTTTTCTCAGGGTAAAATCGAAGAGGCGGAGAAAGAACTCAATAAAAACAAAGATGCCGCAAAAGATAAAAACAGACTACTGTACTTTATGCAAAAAGGTGTCGTATTACAAATGCTCGGCAAGCATGAGGAAAGCAATCAGTTTTTTGAACAGGCATATATCTTTACCGAAGATATACAAAAAAACTATGCAGCCGAGGCTTTCAGTCTGCTGTCGAATCCTGAGACACTTCCCTATCGGGGGGAAGATTTTGAACTGGTTTTGATCCACTACTATAAAGCGCTGAATTTTCTCCGAATGGGTATGCCGGAAGAAGCGCAGGTTGAGTGCAGGCGGATCAATATCAAGCTGAACCAGTTGAACGATAAATACGGTAACCACAAAAATCGTTACAAACGCGATGCATTTGCGCTCAATTTGATGGGAATAATATTCGAGTCCTCCGGTGATATCAACAGCGCATTTGTTTCATACAGGAATGCGTATGAGGCATATAAAGAGGATTATGCACCGTTATTCGGAGTCGAACCGCCGCTTCAGTTAAAAAAAGACCTGCAGCGTACCGCTTACCTTTTAGGCTTTACCAAAGAGCTTGACCAGTATGAAAAAGAATTCGGTATGCGCTATTTACATCAAACACCTGAGGGCGGCGAACTGTTATTTTTCTGGAATAACGGACTCGGGCCGGTCAAAGCAGAGTGGAGCATCAATTTTTTTATTGTAAAGGGAGCAGGCGGATTGGTGACGTTTGTTAATGAAGATGAAGGCTTCTCTTTTCCGTTTTCCCTGAAAAATTCCGATGATGCACTCAAATTAAAGGATTTGAAAGCAATAAGAATTACCGTTCCGAAATACAGCGAAAGAAGCACCTATTTCAGAAAAGCCGAGTTACTTGCGAACAATAACACATACCCGTTTGAAGTCGCTGAAAATATCAACGAAATTGCCTTTAAGACACTTCAGGACAGAATGATAAGGGAGTTTGCCACCTCTTTATTGAGAGCGGCACTGAAACAGGTGGCAGAAGAAGCCGTCAGGAAAAAAAACGAGGGCCTGGGAGCACTGCTGTCAATTGCCAACGCCCTGACGGAAAAAGCGGACACACGTAACTGGCAGACTCTTCCATACAGCATATCATATGCACGGGTTCCCCTGCCGGAAGGGAAAAACAGCATCGATCTGAAATGTTATTCACCGCACGGCAGCGAAATTGTAGAAACATTTGAGTTTGACATAAAAAGCAAAAAAACACTCTATTTCATGTATCATACCATGGAGTCTATGCCGTAATACTTCAATAAGCGTCGTAAAAAATTAACCATATATGAATGTAGGGACAGGATATATCCTGTCCCTACATTCACTTAATACTTCGCTATTTTTTAAAATCGGATATCCGATTAATACCCCCGTTTCATATACAGCGGTTCCGCTAATTGATCGTATGCCTGCCCGTCACGTTCGTGGAATCCCTGGTAGTAATAGGGCATCTCACCGCGTCGTGCCATATGGTCGGTCCATGCCGCCATGAGCATCCAGTGAATTGCGTTTCCCGTAAGTCCGCTCAGGGGGCAGATTTTCTTTACATATCCCTGAATATCCAGAACGCCTTCGCTCTCGTCGCTGTAATTGTTAAAAGCGGCGTCAACTTCTTTGAATAGGTGCGTACCTGAGGAATCTCCATCGATACCGTATGATGTGAAAGCTGTGGTGTAAGCCTTTACGCTTCCGGCATGTCTCGCAACATTAAGTTCGAGCGAATTGTTCGAATCCACCGAACCGATCAGTATTATATCGCCTTCCTTAAGCTGGTTGGCAAACTGGTCGTACTGCCGTGCGATCATGCTGCCCGATGCCACAATATAGGCTTCGTTGACAAACATGTTCACACAGCCCTGGTAAGGGTCACCTTTTTGAGGACGGCCATAGACGAGCAGACGCGCTTTTTTCCCAAGCACCAAATCTGTCCATATTTCACCCACCATATCCATTTTCGGGCGGTCGGTACCGATCATCTGAAACCGGTCGATGGCCATATCGAGATATCTTTCCGCAGGTTCCGAACTTGATCCTTTCCCTTTGGTTCCTATCAGGTTTGCCAGTGATGCAGTACAGGCCCAGTACACAAGCATCATGGCGATACCACTCGACGGGCAAATTCTGAAACCGGGAATCTGGGGTGCATTCACAAGGCCATTATAATAGGGAACATGAGTGTCGATTACAAGGTCACTAACATCCTCGATTGCAGGACCATCATTCGAACGAAGAAAATCGGGAGGCGTTTTGGAAAATTTGGAATAATTACAGGTGAGTCCTACAACGTATGCTCCCGCGTTGCGAATGTTATCCAACCGTCCCGCACCACCGTTCGTGATATAGAAATCCCCTTTTTTAATTTCAGGCCTGTTTTCACGTGATGCAACTCTGTCATTCGGCAGAAGATTCGGCTGACCCCGTAAGTCGGAGCTTCCCGCAAACATAACGAAGTGGCCGGTTTGAAGGCTGCAATGAATTTTTCCCCCGTTACGGGTGCATTCGTACGCCTTCTCCATCGCCTGTGAAATAGATCCGATCGATTCGCTGCGAATACCGCGGGCTAATTCCAGTAAACCGTCATAGTACTGATCGATGAAGGGTTTAACAGGGCCTTTAAAATCAGTATTGAATTCTGCTGTCACCGCTGCATTTGCCGATGAAATATATGCCAGTGATACCGCAGTGCCAGCGCCAAAAACCGCAGAGTTGGACAAGAACCGTCTTCTGTTTATCTTTGAGTTTTGTGAGTCGTTCATTTTTTTCTCCATACTGTGAATTTTAATGTAATTCCAATATTCATATGGGCGAACTCCGTTCGCCCCCCCCCCCCTACACGATCATCCTTTTTTGTCTCCTGAAATTTTTGTTAATGTTGCACAAAACGTTTTGTAGGGGCAGACCCATGTGTCTGCCCTGATAATGATATCTCAGAGGTGATATCATTATGAAAAAAATTCTTCATTCCTAATAACGTTTTTCAACCCATCATATTAAGCAACTTTGCCGAAACCCATTCAACTGCGTGGGGTATGAATCGCTCCCCTTTTTCGGCAGTGGCAAGAAGTGATTCATCAAAGCTGGATTTGTCAAATTCACGTGAGAACCATTTGGCATCGAAATATCCCACTCTGTCCAGATCTTCTTTGGCCGGTTCCCATGTATATTGCTCGGATTCATTATATGTCACACGGCGTATTCTCTCCGGGAAAGCGGCAAGAGCAAACGAGGTCTCGAATTCATCCGCATGTCCGGGTATACTTCCCGTTTCGGTGAACTCTCTTCTCTGTTCACGGGATACGCTGTCCCAGTAAGAACATGCATCAATCGGTATACCGAGTTTCGAACTGAAGTCGGCAACGCTGGATCTCAGGGCCCGTGAATTCCCACCATGACCGTTTACGATGAGGATTGTATTGATACCATGTGTCTTCATGCTGCAGCAGATATCGTAGACAAGCCCGGTAAATATTTCTTCACGGATCGTGATTGTTCCCTGACGTTTCATAAAGAACGGACAAATTCCGAAAGCTACCGGGGTTGTCACGATAACTTTCGGGTAAAGTTTCAGCGCCGTAAGCTGTGATATGACCAGCGAGGCCTCGGTATCCATCGACAGAGCCATATGTTCGTTATGCTGCTCTGTTGAACCGGTGGGGATGATTGCGGCTTTCAGTTCGCCGGAAGCAATCCATTCCCGAACTTCCTTACGGGTCAGTTCATTCAGGAGCACTTTTTTCGGATTGATGTCGCTGACATTAACAGAATTCAGGGAAGTTTGTTTGTCTCCGGTTCCGAGTTCTGCGGCTGCTGCCTTTCCGGAAACCGTAGTGGCCGCTATGCCTGATGTACCAAGGGCTTTTAGAAATTTACGCCGTGAGTTTTGATCTGACATATTGTATCTCCCAACTAGAACTATAATAACCGGCAATTTTAGAAATCGATATTGTATTATTTGATTTTTCTGCAACCGTATCTTATCTGATCGAAATACGTGATCAATTCGATATAAATAGCCATAAAAGATTAAAGCGAATTATTTATCGAAAATAAATATAATTATTTGAATCTGTATTTTCCACATTTATAAATTTTAGTTTATACTTAAGCAGTCATATATTGGTAATCATTTCACCGCAACATCCCAGATCTTTGACATTCTGGCTTTTCCGTCGGGGCCTTCGACAGTAAGGACGACGATATACGACCAGGGATAGGTGTTGCCGTCACGGTAGGAGCCGGGAACTTCGTACTT
Source organism: Candidatus Latescibacterota bacterium (assembly GCA_016927495.1). Classification (GTDB taxonomy): domain Bacteria; phylum Latescibacterota; class Latescibacteria; order Latescibacterales; family Latescibacteraceae; genus JAFGMP01. The sequence continues at coordinate 20,284 of JAFGMP010000264.1, forward strand.
ATGGAGTGGATGCTGTTCGGTCGATGTGGCGCCGTCCCCGAAATCCCAGTGCCATGAACTGATCTTACCTTTTGATTCATCCTTGAA
>JAFGMP010000033.1 GCA_016927495.1 Candidatus Latescibacterota bacterium
AACCATGATTCTTGTCGATATAGTCAACAGAAACGTAACACCGCAGGCATGGGGAGAAGGAGAACATATTCCCTGGGACGATCCATATTTTTGCGAGAAAATGCTCAAAGAACATCTCGATCACGAAGAAGATTACATCTGCAGGAGCTTTAAGGTCATCGACAGCCACGTCGACTGGATACACAATACCCTTCTCAACGGTAAACCCTCGAAAATACTCGCCCTCAAATGCGGCCCCGGATTATATACCAACAGGCTGGCAAAACTCGGTCATGAGTGTGTGGGTATCGATGTGTCATCACCAGCAATAACTATTGCCCGTGAAAACGCACAAAAGGATGATTTACCGTGTACATACATCGAGCATAGCATATACGGCGCAGACTTCGGCTCAGATTATGGATTGATCATGATGATTTCCGGTGATTTCAATGCTTTCAATCCCATGGATGTGTATGAATTCTTCGGCAAGGCATGGATGTCGCTCGGTGCAGGCGGCATACTCCTTTTGGAACCATACACATTTATCGCCCTTAAAAAAATGGGACAGCAAAAGCCTGAATGGTATTCGGCAAAAGAAGGCGTATTTACCGACAAACCTTACCTGTGCCTGATGGAAAACCGCTGGAACGATGCCAACAGAACATTGACAAAGCGGTGGTACCTTGTCGATACAAATACGGCAAAAGTAAGGTACATTGCTCAGTGTTATCAGGCTTACACAAGGGAGTACCTCAAATCCCTGCTCGAAAAACGTGATTACAGCGACGTCGTATTTCATCCTGGTCTGAACGGAAAAAAAGAGAAGCCTGATGATGATTTTCTGATTGTATCCGCGGTTAAATCAGGAAATCTATAACACATTTATTTATTCATTAGGGCGAACACATGGGTTCGCCCCTACATGTCCACAGGGTAACCGCAGGGGCAGACCCGGGTGTCTGCCCCTATCTGATGTGAGTTTATTCATTATTGTCTGTACCCTGATTCGCTTGATTAAAGGATTTCCTGATTATATTGGTGCGATCTATGGCTGTGTGGTTTGATCCCTGCAACGTTCGTACAAGTTTGTAGGGGCGGTTCGCGAACCGCCCCTACTACAGCCTGCAAAGTAAAGGGTGTGATTTTTCCTTCATGAACTTCACAACCTTCAAGGTTAACATGTTTTTTCTTTTTTAAAGCAATTTTATCTTTTTTTTTCTTGATTACTATAAAAAATAGTAACATACTGAGGTTTACCGGATACACGAGACAATGTATTGTGACTTAAGGATAAACATTCAGATGAAAAAAAGATTCCGGGGCATCGCAACCAAGCTCAACTCCATAATAATATTCAGTCTGCTTATTTCATTTGTTATCCTTACGGTTGTAGTTGGGTATATCGCAGGTGAAAATGCCGAAGAATCCTCGCTCGGATATGCGGAGGAAATGACAAAATATGTTGCCTCGGAACTTGATAAACTCCTTTCGAACCATCTCAAAATAGTTATTTCCATGTCCAACGTCCTGACGACCGAATTGACACAGGACAAACTGAAAATAATCAGGATGCTTCAAAAACAGTTTGAATCGAGCGAATGGATTGTCGCAACCTATGCCGGCTATGAACCCTCTATGTTCGATAAGGATGATGAAAGTTTTATTTACAACAACGAAGAATTGCTGGCTTTTGTCAATGATGGCGCCGAATTGGACAGATCGTTACTCGGCCCGAAAGCAAAACGGCTGTTCGATTCATTCAGGTATGTTTCCCCGGATTCGATACGTAACGACGAACGGTTCATCCTTATGTTCAGCCATGGTGAAAACGGTCAGTTTCTGCCATTTGTCACAGGGACCCAGGACAGCACCATGGTTCAGCATCTGTACAATATCGATATCTATGATTTCTATATGGGCCCCAAGCGCACAAACGCGCCGATTGTGGTTGCACCCTGGACATTCCAGGCGGCACGGTTTCTTACCATTGCAGCGCCGATACAGTGGCCTGACGGGCGTTTCAGGGGTGTAACCGGTCTGAATCTCGATGTGGGGGAGTTTCTCACCACATACAATGATCTGAAGGTATTCAACGATGGTTATGTCTTTATCATCTACAAGGACGGCATGCTGATAACCTATCCTCAGGAAGATCTGACCTTTGTAACGAATATAAGGGATATCGGCGAACGTTTCGGCGGTATGGATATCGAAAAGCTGATCAGCGATATTGACATCGGAAGGCCGGGAATATTAGAGGGCAAAGATCCCATGTACGGTAACAACGCCTGGTTCGTATATCATCCCGTAAAAACCGGAAACTGGGGTGTTGTTATCGTTGCGCCAGAGAAAGATATTTATGCGGCGAAAACGCACCTGCTCACGGTAATAGTGATCCTGATGTCCTTTGCCGTGATTTTCATTGCGGGAATTATCGTTCTGTTGACCCGCCGGATCGTAAAGCCGGTAGGCGAAATGCAAAAAGCACTCGAGGAAGTTACCGGCGGCGATTTCACCTACAAAATCTCGTTCGATTCACACGATGAAATCGGCCGGATGGGACAGGCCCTGAATACCATGGCCGACAGCCTTCACGCCAAGGCAAACCTCGCAAGCCGTATTGCAGAGGGGGATATCTCATCAGATGTGGAACTTCTGTCGGAAGCGGACAAGCTTGGGTTTGCACTCAAGAGGATGACGAACAACCTCAACGCATTTCTCAGCCAGATACAGGATGTATCATCGCAGGTTGAAACCGGTTCTGAAGATGTTGCCAATGCGAGCCTCAATCTGTCAGACGGCGCAGGCACTCAGGCGGCTAACCTGGTGCAAATTACCAGTTCGATCGCGGAAATCAGCGCCCAGACCAATCAAAACGCAGAACATTCCAACCGTGCCAACGAGCTCTCGAAATCGGTGAGAGTTTCCGCCGATAAAGGTTCGAAAGACATGGAAATGATGATGCAGGCCATGCAGACCATAAAGGAATCCGGGGACAATATCATCGAAATCCTTAAAATCATCGTCTATATAGCGGATAAAACCAATCTTCTGGCGATTAATGCCGGAATCCAGGCCGCACATGCCGGTGAGCACGGTAAAGGATTTGCCGTGGTGGCGAAAGAAATACGGGATTTATCGGCCCGCACCGCAATTGCGGCAAACGACACTTCGGAACTCATAAACGAGTCCATAAAGAATGTGCAGAACGGGATAAAAATCGCCGGGCAGACACAAACCTCATTTACCCAAATTGTCGAGGGTGTCACCCATGTGTATGACATAATAGGTGAAATTGCCGTGGCATCCAACGAACAGGCGCAGGCTCTTGCCCAGATCAAAGACAATCTCAGGCAAATCGAGGGTGTGACGCAGAATAACAGAATTACCGCCGCACAGACAGCCGCAGCAGCCGAGGAACTCTCCAAACAGGCCACGAACCTGCGGATGCTTTTGAATCGTTTTAAGTTGAGAGGGTGACGGCTATTTGTCTGAACCCTGATTCGCCTGATTTTCATGATTACTTGATTAAAGGTTGCGCCGTATAGGTCGGTGTTTAATCCCATAGTATTCGAACAAATTTGCCGGGGCGGTTCGCGAATCGCCCCTACGGACTACAAAGGACAAAGAGTTATTCCTTAAATTATAATCAACACCGCCCCAACCACCAGCGGTGTAATCGCGCCGACAATCCACCACAGGGCTGCATATTTCCTGTTTTCCGGCACAGGTAAAAGGCTCAGCAATACGCCGGCGAAAATATGAACAACGAGGGAAATTGCGGTAATCCACTGGAAACTGAGGCCGCCATCACCGGTCAGAACATCCCAGTATGCAACCAAACCCGCGGCCAGAAGCCCGTAATAGGCGCCGATGATTGTCCCGAACGATGACGCATACGGCACAAACAGCGCCATAAAAAACAGGCCGAACAGCGGACCTACAAACAAACCGTTTGTTTTGCTGGTAACCTCGGTAATGTTTCCGGGCACTTTGTCCATGATGGCGCTGATAAGGACAATTGCGACACCGATTCCCAAAACCAGGTATTTCGCCAGACTGACATCATGCTTCTTAGTATGTTCGTGACGTTTGAATCTGTCGATAAAATCGACTGAAATAATGCTGACCACCGAGTTTATACCCGAATCCACACTCGACATCGCCGCCGCAAAAATGCCCGAGACAACAAGCCCGGCTATACCTGCAGGCAGATAGGTTGCAATAAAGTTCGGAAAGAGATAATCAGCTTCCGTATAGAGGGCATCACCCAGAGCGCGATAGGATGGCACGGACCGGTAAAACCCGAGCAGCGCCATGCCTGTGATGGCAAGCAGCACAATGATTACAGCCTGCGAAAGCGAGGTTATGAGAAATGCACGCCGCGCCGTTTTCACATCTCTGGTGGACAAATATCGCTGAATCGCCATTTGATCGGAACCGGCGGTACAGAGCCAATAGGCGGTCGGATACACGATAGCGCCGGTTACTGTCGCCCTAACATGCAAGTCGAAGCTGAACAGCGGCTGCGGTTTCCAGTTCGGCATCCAGGAATCAGGCCACCACTCCCCTACTCCTCCCATTTTGATCGTAATGATCGCCATGGTGAATAACGCTCCGGCCATGAGCGTGAAGAATTGCAGCATGTCTGTTACGACAACCGCCCGCAGGCCGCCGATAGTGGTATACAGCACCGAAACCAGTCCGGTAGCAATCACTACATAGGGTATCACCGATGCAGGCCATCCGAACATGACCACAACGGACTTCGATGCGAGGTAAATTAACAGCGCCATCCAGGAAAGCCGTGTTAAAATAAATATCAACGCGCCGCACAACCGTACCGACAAGCCTATATGTGTTTCCAGCAATTCATATGCGCTCGTTATTCTCAGCTTCATAAAAGCCGGGATTATCAGATATGCGACGGCAAAATAGTAGAGTGGAATGGCAACAACCGACCAGAGATCGGTCGGTCCGTACTTGATCATTTCTCCCGGTTTGGACAGATAGCTAATGGTGCTCAGTATCGATGCGGTGAGGGAAATGCCGATGATGAACGATCCCATGTTCCTGCTGCAAAGGAAATATTCCTCCGTGCTGGTCTGTTTCCGTGAATAAGCCCAGCCGATTCCGAGGATGACTCCCGCATAGATCCCTATCATCAGCCAGTCGAGAGCCTGCAGGCCACCTTTGCGTATCGTCTCATGGAGCAGCGGTTCTTCCGCAAGAACACACCCGGGAATAACTGCGGCAAAAATCAGAATATGTGATATGCAGTTTAATACTTTTCTCATTACGATATGATTAGTCGGATAAGTAAAAAAATCACCGTGATTTCAAAAACGTTATCAGGTATAACCTTAAAACATGGCCACATGCTGAGCATGTGGATTTTTAAGGCGGACTAAATTTATTAATCCAACACTTTCCCAATCATCTTAATTAAATTATCAATGTTATAAGGTTTTGATAAATATCCTTTGGCCTGTTTATATTTCTGCATTTCTTCTTCACTCTGACCGGATGAAATAATTACTTTCACGTTGGGATTCGTATTCAAAATCTTTTCTAAAAACATTTTCCCGGACATCTTCGGCATGGAAAGGTCTAACATGACAAGATCAATAGTATTATAATGTGCGTTGTACACTTCCAATCCTTCTATCCCGTCAGCCGCAGTCATAACCGTGTAACCGTGTTTCCGCAGCATTTTTTCGGTAACTCTTCTCACCGATTTTTCATCTTCGACTACAAGAATTGTTGCGTTTTTTTCCTTATTGCCGTCTAAATATTCCGAATCGCCGGATGATTGTGCCAGGGAAAGCGGAAGGTAAATATGGAACACCGTTCCTTTCCCCTCGGTTGATTCAATCTCGATAAAACCTTCATGCATCCTCGTAACAATATTATAAACTATAGCCAGCCCTAATCCCTGGCCTTTCTGCGAACTTCTTTCTTTCGTTGTGAACAGGGGATCGAACGCTTTCCGTTTGACTCTTTCCGTCATTCCGGTGCCGGTATCTTCGAAAAATATGTGGACGTATTTTCCCGGTGACAGCCCCCTTCTGTCGTTTGCTGTTATATGACATTCTTCTGCGCTAATCTTTATGAAATCACCCGTCTTTGCGTCTTTTCTCTGAATAGCCTCCAAAGCATTACTACCGAGGTGGAGAAAAGCCTGGTGAAGCTGGTCAGGTTTACCGGAAATAATATATTCTCCCGGTCTGATATGTATTATTTTTTCTATATTTTTATCAGGGGTATCGTCCAGAAATTCAAAAACATTTTTTATTGTCTGATAAAGGTCAACATCGGTGGTTTGTTCTACAACACCTTTTGACAGAAACTGAATGTTTTTTATCAGCATTGCCGCGCGACGGCATGAATAAGAGGCTTCATCGAGAAATTCCCTCTGTTCATCGGTAAAACCAGCAGCCTCACTTCGTAACAATTCGATATTCCCGAAGATTACCGCAAGCAGATTATTAAAATCATGTGCGATACCACCCGCCAGAGTACCGAGTGAATCCAAATGTTCTCTTATTTGCAGGCGTTCTTCCAATTTTCTTTGCTGCGTAATATCGTAACCGTAAATATTTATGTAATTTGTTTCATGCAGCGGCGTATATGTAAGCGAATAGACATTATTTTCAAATTCTATTTCCTCAGTACTGTTTAATCCCGAACAAAAAACCTCCGTAATTTTTCTTTTAAATATCTCCGAAAGTACCTGGCCAACCTGACATTTCCAGTATTTCAAAAGAGGTTCACTTCCCCTGTTAGCATAAATTATTTCGCCGTCTTTCGAAATTCTTAACACAGGATTAGGATTTTCACCCGGGAATTTTGCCAGATCGAGAATCTTTTTTTCAACCCTTTTGAGTTCGGTAATGTCACGACATGTGTACAGTATGGTGCCGCCTTTAATCGCAACACTTTTTACGTTAACCAGCAGGTTGTGTTTATCACCTTTTTTGTCAACGATATCCCATGCGATGTTTTGCAGTTCTCCACTATTTTTTAACTCAGCCGGGTCAAACAGCTTATCGCCAAGCAGCAGGGCGATATTCGCCAACGCCGATACTTCTTCGTGAGTATAACCGAAAATTGTATCCACATTCGGGCAGACGAAGGTAAACACGCCCGTTTCATCTGTTATAAACACAGCATCCGAGATATTGCTGAGTGTAATTCTGTAAAGCTCTTCCGACCGTCTAAGCTCATCCTCTGTCTTTACTTTTTCGGTTATATCTCTGAAAGAACTCAGGGTAAAACGTTCTTCGCCAGCCTGCATACCGATGTGAGCTGTTTCAACATCTATAATTTTACCATCTTTTCTTATCATTTTAAATATCATATGATTGTAAGATGTATCGCCTTTCATACGTTCCGCAATTTTTGCCTGTATCGACAATCGGTCCTCGGGAACAATAAATTCAAGAAAAGGATGTTCTTTGATTTCATTAATATCATCATAACCGAGTATTTTTAGCAGTGCATTATTGGCGTCGATTATCCGGAATTCCTTTGATACGCCTATACCTTCAAGCGAATTTTGAAATAATAATCTGTAGGTATTCTCGCTTTTTGATACTTCATCCATGCGTATTTGTAACGCATCCAATTTTTCCTGCAGTTGCTCTTTTGTTATAGTATCATCCATCGATATAATCCCCGTACCTGAAACTCTTCCTAGAATGATTTGATAATACTAAAAAAAAGTCTGAACCATGATTCGCATGATTTACCTGATTTCTTGATTTATGAAAATCATGTCAATTCTTCAATGGTGAGTTATTCTATGGCATTACCCATCTTGGCCATCTTAAACCGGTGAATTATTCGCAGGACAAACCATACAATCAAAAAGAACGAGCCGCATGTAAGGTTGAACGTAAAAGAGACCATAATTTCTATCATTCCCGCCCTAACAACTCTCGGATCACCCGTTCCTGCAACAGCTACCGATTTTATTACCCTTATAATGTCATAAAATTGATTCAAAAATGTTATGAAAAAAATACAAAAGCTTATGAGCAGAATAACGTTAATTCCGAAGTCCATACCGGAAAGCTGTTCAGACTTGCTTACTGGCATCAATCTGGCAAGATAGTACAAGGATATGACCAGATTAAGAACAATGAGCATGATATTTATCATCCCGAAAGGACTCTCAAACAGTATTTCCCATTCCATAACAATCCTTCTTCTCTCCCCGGCGCAAAAAGTTGATCAATTATATCCTCTGCCCTATTTTACCCGCCACCGGGTACCCATCAGGCAGGTTTTTTCGCCTTGCCGGTCTATCTGGTAATACACTGTGAATATGGAACCATCGCCAAGTTCCGCCGACGCAGGATATCCCAGATCACCGTTTATAGCGCCCTGAATCCCGATGGGATTATCGATATCCCATGTTTTGCCGCCGTCACAGGATAAACATGCACGTTCACCGTATGGCTCTCTCCGGTGCCCGTAGGTTACCAGCAGACGGCCGTCGGTGAGCCGTATGAGATGCGGCGGGTAGCCCCATATTCCTGTCGGGTGCGGCACAGTCCATGTTTTGCCGCCGTCGGTTGATTCCGACTGACGCATAATGTTATTGTCACGTTCGGGGGGATTATAGCGTATATGGGCAACGATTTTGCCATCCTCAAGTTCCACGGCATGCAGTTCATGATAATGATCTATACTTTCGCCATTACGGACAGGAATAGTACCGATACGCTGCCAGGTTCTGCCATCATCACGGGATTCTGCCACACCAAGCGTTTTGTTTTCAGTCCAGAGGGTTTTGCCGACATACAAAATACGACCATCCTTAAGCTGAACGGGGCCATGGGGCGAGTTAATACCCATCTCAACCGGTTCTTCCCATGTTTTTCCTCCATCTGTCGACCGTCGCACCCAGCATCCCAGCCATTTTGCCCGTATCTCAGGGTTCAACTTTTCCATATGGCGTTGCCAGCTTTTCACAACATCCGCAGGATAATGTTCCCTATACCGTGGTTCGGTAAATGCAAGAGAGGTAAACCATGTTACAAGTAATGTTCCTTCTATGGTTTCAATAATTCCCGCATCACGGTCATCGAGGGGCGTATTGTTAACCGTGACAGGTTCCGACCATGTAACACCGTTATCCGAACTGCGTATCATCTGGGTTTTTCCCCAGGGGCACACATGCTCGTCACGGTCGCCTGAGAAGACGGCAAACAATTCACCTGTTCGGGTTCGCGTTATGGTTGGCCATCCGATATACCTGTTTTCCTGCTTACAGAGAACTGATGTTGAAATAACATCGGCTTTATGCTGATCAGCATAAATATGCGACGAGCACGGCAAATAATACGTAACCGATGCCATAGCGAATAGCGCTATAACAACGATGCCCAAACAAGGTCTCTTCACCTGAGACTCCTTTCTCCGTATTTCTGTCACTGCGTTACATCACAAAAAAATATAGTCCGTAAAAATATTTTTACCGTACAATAAAAATAATGAAAGATATAATAACCTTTTTTTCAGATATTAATCACGGCCTTTCAAATGAAGATTTATAGGATTATCTATACTAATCCAATGTTTAATATTCTTTTCAAGACATTTTCTGCAGTGATTTATACCGACAAGAAAGCTCGAGTGATTCAACTGTACCTGGCATCGTGCACAATCGGAAATCGATTTATATTTCCCGACATTGAGTTCTTCCCATGTTTTCGCACGTTCATAAGGCAGTTTAATACCTGTTTTTTCAACGGCATCTTTTAACTTATCATCATCAATCCCGATAATTTTTGAGAGATCACGATAATCGATAATCCTTATGAAATCCCTGATAAAGGCTTTTCGCACTGCGCCAAATTCATCAAGAGGATCTTCCGTAACATGTGCGCTTTTTTTCTTTTTGACGCTTTTAACCGGTATATCTTTAAGGCGCCTGAGTTTATCAGAGACTGATTTAATTGAAACATCAAAATGGTCCGCCAGATCCGATCGCGACATACTCTCAGCGTTTTCAACCAAAAAATCCTCTTCTTCATCCGTCCATCGTTTGGGCATAAAGTCCCCCTTAGAGTATTGTACATTAGAGACATTCTATATAAACAACCAACAATTGAGAATTAAAAGTATCACTCCTGTTAATAATGCAGACAAAATAAATACATTAATATATTATATTATTACAACAAGTACATCATTGTTTGCATGCTTACAATAAACCTCCTGAATAAGATCGAGAAAATGATCTTTTGTCCAAGAAACAGAATCCGGCGGAGAATTGAGCACAATCGTCGCATTATCGACCGACACAAGTTTCAGAGGTTCGATAAAGGCAGCATATGAATGTTCATTAAGAGAGGTTTTAAGTTCCTCCAATACGTCAAACCATGTTTTAAGTTCTTCATTAGTCAATGACTTAATATTCTCTTTTTCTTCAAGCTTCTTTTTATTGCGAAGAGCCGCCTGCTTTTCTTTTACATTATCTTTTTCGCCCGAGACATTTTTCAGTTCATCGATAAGGTCGCTCATAGCGAGATGCATGGTATGTTTTATAAGGGAAAAACTTTCCGGTCTTGTACGGGAATTCTTAAAAGTCCATCTGACTGCATATTTTATATCATCAGGAGAAAAACCGGATTTAATAATATCAAAATAATCAATCAAAGACTTTCTATAAAGAGCTCTTGATACGACGCTGAATCCGATAGAATCATAAAACTCATCGATAGCATCGACAGCATGGATGAGGTATGTATTATTTATATATTTAAGTATGTTTTTAGGAAGGGCTCCGCCGCTTTCCAGCAAGTTGTAAATGCTTGTCCCGGAGAAATATACAGATTGTATAACAGAATTTTGACCTCCAGTAATTATAGTATGAGCCTCTAAATTTTTGACCTCTCCGGCTGCCAATGTTTCCATGTCGGAATATTGAACTGTTTCATTTGGAGTATCAGGAATTTGCGATTGCGAATATTTGGAATCAGTATTTGACAATACAGCATGTTGACCCCTTCTTTTTTGAGTGTCAATAATTAGAGGGGCATTATTGGACACGCCAATTTCAGAAGGCAAATAAACACGATAAACTGTGGCTTTATGATAATCGCTAAATTCCTTTGAAATGCAACCTTTTATTTCAAGTTCTTTTATGGATTTTCGTACGGTTTGAAGAGAAAGATTGCATGAATTTTTGAGTTTTGGCAGGCTTTCGGCAGCCCAGTTACGGTTCCATCCGAAAGATTGACGGTATAAACGCAGATAAACAGACTGTGCCGAAGGTGATAATTTTGCAAATAAATGATCTGATACATCATTATCAAGCTTGCAGAAATTAGAATGAATATTAATAGTATCGGAAAGATCGCTGTGTTTTTTGTTAATCTTTTGATCTCTTGTATGAGAATCATTTTTATGTACAGAAAAAGTATCATCAGCTAAAGGAACAAATGTAATTTTTTTTTCCCCAACAGGTTCTGATGATTCAGAATTTTTTTCATGAACGGTTAAATCATTATCTAACGGCTGTGGTACCGAATCCGGTTGTATCGAATCATCTACCGTAATATCAGACAGATCATCTTCGGCAGATGACTTTGGAACATCCCAGGGATGCTTAGGTTTCGTTTTTGTGGTATTCGGTTTGCGCCGAGCAACATTAGTATCAAAGTTGTCAACCATAGCGCCGCCTTTAAAGTTATTAAAAATATTAACAGGCTAAAATAAGCTATACAATAAATACAATGATATAAACAGACAATGCATAAATACAATAACAAATTATGCAATGATATTATATACTATGCCACGAATGGCATTATCAAATATACTATATTAAATATAGCAATAGTATATATGCAATATCATTTACGGTGATTGCATAAATGCTATAGTAATTAATAACACATCAATAATACAATAGCATATGTTGCATTGTAAATATTTAGTATGTCAATTAATAACACTCTATATATTGCACCTCAAATATCAAGTATTTCGTTTACAAGCTTGTTTATGTCTATTGCAGCACGTGAATTTGGAGCGTACTCAAAAATCGACATCCCGAGTGCTGTTGCATCCGATAATGTCGTGTTCTGACGTATCATAGTATCGCATACAAAATCGGCATAATTCTTTCGTATCGCATCACGGCTCCGGGTGCTGATGTTCATGCTCTCATTATATCTGTTAAGAAATATATAAATGTTATCGAGCACATATTCGAATTCATCTTCGATGTCTCGTAGTGTCTCGAAAAGGATTTTTAATCCGTCATAACTGAGAAAATCTGCTAAAACAGGTACGAGAAGGTCGTTAACCGAAAGAATGGCATTCAGGTTAAGTAAACCGATATTAGGTGGCGCATCGAGAACGATAATATCGTATGAATCCTCTATATCGGTTAATACACGTTTAAGTTTGAATTCCCTCGCATGAAGACTTGTTAAAGACAATTCGATAGGGGAGAGGCCGAGATTTGCCGGTATTATGTCGAGTGTTGTAAGTTTTGAAGATATAATTACACTTTGTATGGGAACTTTATTGATTATTACATCGTATAACGTCTTTGAAAAATCCTCGGGATTGCAGCCAAGACATTTTGTTAAATGTCCCTGTGGATCGAGGTCTACCATAAGAATTTTAAATCCATGCTGAGCCAAACGGTAACCGTAATTTGCGCTTATAACACTTTTCCCGGTACCACCTTTGAAATTTAAAAATAATTGTTTGCGTCTTTTTGTCAAAGGCGTTTGAATATTCATGTCGACACGAAGATCCCTGATGTCTTCGGCAGTGTAATAGCGATACATTGTTTTGCCACGTTTTACACGTTTTGCCTTATTGATTTTACCTTCTTTTTCCCATTTGTAAATAACAGCTTTTGACACACCAAGGAGAGATGCAAATTCTCCAATAGTGTACATCCCGTCTTTCATGGCTCACCCCATATCGATAAAAACAAAAAAATTGTAAAATTCCTGACAAAATATTTTTTATCTCATGAAAAAAAACAGTAAAATCACATTATAATGTATCATTTTGCCCTTGTTTAAACTAATTTTCGACAATATAACTTAACGGGATATTACCCCATATACATAGGATTCAGTTTCAAAAATACAGTTTAAAACCGGTAAATTTATTTTAAAGCCATTCCTGTATAATATTGTGTCTTTTAATGACATATAGAGATGATATGATGCCATTATATTATATATTTTGTCTTTAATACATACTTTAAGTGTGTGTATAATATAGTTTTCATACTCAATCGATTCAACAACTATAGTATATGGGTATATGTGATTTTGTCAAGAGTTTTTTTATGGAGGAAAGTACTCTTAGCATCTATAAAATGGTATAAATAAGTATGAATCAGTAACATAATAATTGTTTTTATCAGAGACGTTCACGTCTTTCTACGACACGGCCAATGATGGAAATATCATTTTCATCGAGAAGCAACGGTTCGTATTGTTCGTTCTCCGGTTTAAGAAGTACCTTGCCGTTTTTAAGAAACAAAATAGTTTTTAAGGTACGGGTGCCTTCATTCAGAGAAACCGCAGCAATAGAACGGTTTGTTACCGGTGTGTTGGGAGATATGATGACAACATCCCCCGATTTTATCCGTGGACTCATACTGTCGCCATCTACAATCAGTGCAAATGCATTCGGATCGGTAATATCTCCGCGATCTATGAATTCTTCACCAAAGCCTGCCGGATACTCGCCATCAGACCATTCGACCGGATTACCCCCCGGTATTTTTGAGAGCAGCGGAATTCTGTCCGGTCGTTTCGGGCTGCCTGTCAGAAGATAGTCTGCTGTTGTGGTCAAAGCACGGGACAGTTTGACAAGAGCCTGTGCATTCGGAACCTTGATACCTCTCATGTAATTACGAATCGCTACCTGGGTCAAACCTGTCATCCTTGATAGTTCGGCGGCATTTGCTATGCTGCGTCTTTCCATCAAATAAGTAAGGCGATCTTTTAACTCCATATGTATAAACCCTTGTATTTCATAAATTTTTCAGATGTTTCAGGAAATTCCGAATTTGCGAAGTCTTTCCTTACGTTTGCGTGTTTCTTCCTCTTTTTGACGGCGACGTTCTTCGGCAATACGTTCCTGTTCAATTCGCCAGGCCGCTTCTTCCTCAAGTATTTGCCTGAGTTCCTCTTGTTTTTTATTTTCTGCCTGTTGTTTTTTGTTTATACGTTCCTCAGGTGTGTCAACTTTTGATAATAAACACAATTTTTGGAATTCTTCCACAGTGATACCAAGCTGCCTGGATGCATCTTCCGAGGAGGCCGCTTTCTGAGCAGCCAGAAGAATTCGTATCTCAAAACGTCGTTTGGAAAATTGATTTTTCAATATCAATCGCGTATTAATAAGAAAAACTATAAAAATACCGGCGAACAGAATATCGATGGCAATAACTACAATAAGAATTTTAAACAGGAATTGTTGTAACATACATTCCTCCTTACGGATTGTCTGATCATAAATATAAAAACATAACGACCGTTAGGCAAGAAGAATTTTAACATAAACATCATAAGCCAAACGAACGGTAGCACAACAGGTTACACTGCAAACAGCAATAATGGCAAAAAATATTTTGCATTATTAACCTGATAATGTATGATTATTTTTCGATTGCGCAATATGATGTGTTATTGAGTTGAAACATTATCATGATGTGATATTATGTTGTACTATAGGTAATATTTTGAAAGTGGGTATATTTTTTATCTCTGGCAAATGTTAGTTTCATTTTTTTTCAAAAATGTAAGAATTCTTCTTGACAAAACCTGAACGATAGATTAAACTATAAACGTCCGCATTGCGGATACTATACACTTAACAGGCGAGCATGAGAGAGCCTCCTTTACGGGAGGCTTTCTCTTTTTGTGAGCCCGGCAGGGAGCGCTAAAAAAAAGACCCGGTATTAACCGGGCCTTTTAAAATACTTCAGTGTAAGGTATAACTATTTCAGCAGGGTCATCTTCATGGTTTTGGAGAAATCACCGGATTTCACCGAGTAGAAATAAACTCCGGCGGAAAATGCGGATGCGTCCCATGTTACCGAATGATTTCCTGCACTCATAAATTCATGAGCAATCGTGTCAACCTTCTGGCCCGCGACATTGAAAACATCGACCGCGACATTACCTGCTTCGGCAATGTTGAAATTAATGGTAGTCGTCGGGTTGAACGGATTGGGTGAATTTTGTGCCACGGCAAATGCAGCCGGAGCCTCTTCTTCAACTGCGACAGGTACATTGGTTATAACACCCTGGAAAGTATCCTGGCCAACCCAGAAATAACCGACTTTATCTGTCTCCGCAGACTGGTTTGAAACCATGTAACCGTCATATGGCGAGTCGTACGCAATGATTTCCGTGTCATACTTCTGTGCGGCCGTTTCTCCGGCTAGCGCATGATAGCCAAGTCCGGTGCCGTCCGGCGCAAAAAGGCCGAAGGAAACAGCGCCCATATCAAACGACGGGAAACACGAAAAACCTTTATCGTCCACAGGGAAATTGTACTTGTACGGTCCGACATTATAGTCGTTGCATACCCACGGTTTTTCGGATGTTTCTTCGAAATTATGATCACCGGTATAGTCGCCGTTGTCGTTTGCCCAGACAACTGCTTCATCCTCGTCTTCCCAGTAAATATCGAGCATCACGTTCATACAGGTGCCATGGGCGCCGGTCATCAGTTTGCCATTCCAAACGGAGAAATTTGCCGGTCCGGTCGACGACTGCCCTCCAGCCTCCGCGTCATCGAGACTGACATACCAATCGGCTATATCCAGTCTTTGAATCTCTTCTCCGTCTTCAAGGTCAACATACACGATTTCCGACTCAGTTTCACCTCCAAGGAGGTCGCCTTTGGCCATGAGCAGGTAATCGCCGCCATCACTCACAACACCGGGCCCCCAATCTCCTCGTGGGCCGGTTGCAATAGAGAATGCGAATTCGCCTTCATCACCCCAGTCAGTCCGCTTTTCCGCATCACCGTTAGGCACCCATATCCATGCCATACATCTTGTGTTGTTATTATTATCGTTACCGGCTTTGAAAAAATTGGAATGATTTGTCGGATCAATACCTGTTTCACCTCTGTCAGTACCACCATAGGTTACGCAGGTCTCAACAAGAGTCGAATCATCGGGATCGCTTCCGATAATCCATTTCTTGTTTTTTTGAGCTGCAGGCGTTTGTTCCACTGTTGGCCGCACCGCACTGGACTGAATGAAATACGGATTATTTTTCGGAGTTCCATCTTCATCATGGGTCACGAGAGCAATTTTACCCCAGGGCTGAGGATTAACTTGACGGGTCAGTGGGATTTTGAAGGTAACATTGTCGAAACCCCATATGTAGTAAGTATATTCTCCGGCCGGGACGATACCGCCGTCGTTATCTTTCCCGCTCCATTTTATCGTGGTTTTTCCGACATCGTAATTAGCAGGTTCACTCATATAAACACAGGTGTCGATTTTGTTAACATAATGCCAGCCTAAATACCCATTATGCACGTGGCTGATAGATTCAGCCTTATCCTTGGTGAACACCAGTAACATGGCATTTGCGGGTGTTCCGGTAATTTGTATGGGAATTGTCAGCTCGGAATTGTCGAATTCGTAGTATACAGT
>JAFGMP010000265.1 GCA_016927495.1 Candidatus Latescibacterota bacterium
TAGATTTTCCGTGAGATTGACCGGGATGCCACCTTCAACAGAAATAAGCCATACATTATACCGTGCACCATATGTAATATATTTTCCGTCCGGCGACCAATCGGTTTCGATGATTACAGGTGAACTGCCCTTTGGACCTATTTGGGCAGCAGTGGTCCCTACTGTGATAAAGACCGTTGCAAGCATATATAGGATAAAGTGTAACAGTTTCATTTTTAAAAGTCCATGTGTACTGTTTATTGCCATATTTACCGCTATTTTAGCATCATTATTTTATGTTTAATCGTTTCACTACCTGCTGCAAGTTTCAAAAAATATGGTCCGGACGAAACACGTACTCCGTAGTCGTTGTTTCCGTCCCAGATCACATGATGTGACCCTGCCTCCATCCGTAAAGAGATAAGCTCACGTACTTTTTGTCCCCTTATATTGTAAATTACCAGGCTGACATATCCGCTTTCAGGGATCGAGAAATCTATAGTAGTAGCTATATTAAAAGGATTAGGGTGGTTTCCTTTGATTGTAAAAGGTTCGGGAATATCTGTATCAACATCAGTGAAATTGGTTGTTGGCAGATCCAGATTATGGATATACATATTCCACATAAGTTCCCCGTTACGATTTTCAAGATAATTCAAACAGATTTTCGAGCCATCCGGAGAAAACATGCTCCATGTAGTCGCGTATTGTCGTATCGGGAAAATATTCAGGATTTCTTCCGTTTGCGTGTCAAAAAGTAACTGTTGCAAATTGGCAGACCAATCGACAAACAGTATCCATCTACCGTCCAATGAAACATCGGCAAGCGAGGAATTTTCAGGAAGAGGAACAACTTCCGATTCTCCATCAAAAAGTGAAACACGGGAAATTCTTCTCAGATTGTTTTCAACTTGTTCAGAAACATATACAGCGGTGTCATCAGCCGAAAAACATACTTTTGAGGGCTGTTTACATTCGATTTCCCGAATTTCACCTGAATCCAGGTCACGTATCCACAATTTTCTTCGGAGACTCAGATCCTGAGTGATATAGGCAAAGTACCTGCCGCTGTGGCTCCAACAGCCGGTGATTCCACCTCTGGCTAATGTTCTGGTTTCTCCCGTGGAAATTGTTACACTCTCGATAACCGGTATGGGATACTCGATCGAATAGGTTTGACTTGAATTATCAAGTTTCACAGTTGTTCCCCATTCTGTATCGATGTCGTATCTGAGAAAAGCGATCTCTTTCCCATCGGGAGAAAATCCGATTGTCTGTAAACCGCCATAATGAAGTTGGGAATCGTTATATTTCAGACTGTAGTAATTTTCGTACAAAATTTCCGGTACTCCTCCTTCGGCATCAACAAGCCAGATACCATATTCCGAATCATTGAATGCAATCTGCTTTCCGTTTGGAGACCACACGGGATACCTTTTGTTTTTGCTCAATGATTGATAAATATCACAGAGTTTCCTCTGGTTCGGTTCACTGCGGTCGGCATTTTCGTAATCAAATGCAATAACAACATCCACAGCCGATATGTCCGTATCATGTATCGCACTACTGCTGCTTGCTGCAGAATCCGTCATCTCAAAATCAATGTTTGATACAAATGTGGAAAAGTCAGCGGTTTCGGAATTATCTGTGATTACTGTATCTTTTCCTGTTTTTGCCGGTATGGTTTCCGCTCGTTGATCACTTTCTTGATCGATGTCATCACCTATGACAGCAACAAGGGAAGTGTTTTCTGTCGTTTTAACCGTTTCAGTTGTCGGTTGACTGATTACTTGTGGAATTTCAAATCCCGTTTCAGTGTCAGTAACTTGCGGATGTTCAACCGATGCAATTAAATGAGCTTTTTCAGACTCGGAATTTAGTTGAGGATCAGCTTCTTTGAGATCAATATTTTTTGTATCAGTAGTGATTGTTACGATTTCATTATTGTGCCGTTGCTCAGGAATATTTCCTGAATTTTGAGTCAGTGATTGATTTTCATTATCGTTGGCAGCAGCAAATGTGTCTCGTTCCGGTATTAAAGTATCGTAGGTCTTATAAGCTGTTTTCTGTTTGTCTTCATCAGATTTTGTTTCGGATGCATAACTTTCATGAATGATGTTATTTCCTTTAATACCGATCAATCCGCTTAAAAACGTAGTAAAAGCGCAGAGAAAAGAAACGTTGAACACCAGCCGGGCACTGACTTTAAGGGAAATCTTTCTGGTTGTATCAAGAACCCTCATAATCCTTCTTTTAAGGGATGATTTTACAGAAATAAAACCCGCACCGACTGATAATCTTGTATGTTCGGGAAAATAACGAAGCGCCATCCGTGCCAGACCGGCAGCATAGTTTTTCTGGTTTGCTGTGTGATGTAATACAAAATCATCGCAGACATAATCGCTGGTTTCTTCAATTCGGTGGGAAAGTATCCACATCAGCGGCTGAAAAGGTAGGATGGTAATGCCTAACTGCCGCAGATAATTCCAGAAAGTATCGTGCCTTTTAAAGTGTGAAAGCTCATGAAGCAGTATTTCTCTGCATGGGTCAGAACTTTCATCAGGCTTTATCGGCATTACTATTACCGGCCGAAAGACTCCCGCAAGCAAAGGTGTCTTAATGTAAGGACTCTGTAAAATATCCGGCGCTTTAATTCCGAGTTCTGCGGCGATTGTTTCACACATACTGCGATAGTAGGGTTTTGCTTCATAAATAGTATAGCGCATGTACAGCACATACAAACTTGCACCCAACAATTTTACAGCAAGGATGAATGTAGATACTATCCATAAAATAGTTCCTGCAATATATAGCCACGATATAAAATTAATTCTGCTCTTCCTGCCTGCATTTATATCAGGATTATATTTCCGTCCGGATTCGTTGTCACTTATTCGGATTTCAGTCTGTGTATCATTTTGAGAATATTCGTGTGCAGGTGTTGAAACCGGCTTTTTCAGATTCGGAATTTCCGGAATATTTTGAATACTGTTCAGTTTGTTACTATTTTCAGGAGTGGGATTGACTGTTGTGACTTTTTCACCGCCATGAATGTTCGAAAGTAAGGTTTTGTCGCCGGTTATTTCATGATTTTGAAGCTTATTATTTTCTGACAAAGCCGTTAAATTTTGTACTGCCGGATATTCAGCGGATATAACGGGGATATTCAATGAAATACCATCAAATCCGTAATATCTCAGGCCGATAGAAACAACCGGGCTTACAAGAACAGCGACAAGAAAGATTCGCAGCACAATAGATTGAACAGCCGCACCTTTACTTCGTACAAGCCAGTCGATTGTCAGGCCTGTTGCCAGAATTATAGTCGATTGAACAAACAGATTGACCCCTGTCAAAACGACCAGGTTCGATATTGCCGATATTTTTGAAAAAATTAAACTCTCAAGCACAGTCACTTTTCCTTATCATCCAGCATTTCGAAAATATCTTTCAATTCGTTTCGGGTAATACACTTGTTCTTTACCAGAGATGAAACCAGATTTGCTATAGAGCCGCCAAATATGCTATTGATAAATTCATGCAGTGAGTTTTTCAGTATTTTTTCATCTTTTACAGTCGGGAAATAAATATGGGTTCTGTTATCGACATCATGTTCGATAAGGCCTTTTTTTTCCAGGGACCTGATCAATGCCTGGACATTGTTGTGGGCAATCTGTTCAGCCTCATTTAACATGTCCGAAATTTCACGGGCGGTAGCTCTTTTTTTCTCCCATAAAATCTGCATGATTCTCATCTGAATTCGGCCTAATTGGGCAACAGTCACACTAACCTCCTTTATTGCTTCGTAGCGTTGTATATTAAATTTACTTCATTACGTGTAAATGTCAAGTAATTTTTTTATTGAGTTAATACATTTATAAACAATATGTTATATGACTATCGTATAAAACAGTGAAAAATAATTAATGATAAAATCAATAATATTTACTGAACTACGCATTCAGAAATATATGATATCAATATATATGAAAAAGGCATCCTGTACAGGGATGCCTTTTTAAGGGGGAAGATTACGAAACGGCCGTATTACTTGAGCATCATCATCTGCTTCGTCACCGCCTGTTCTCCCATCTTGAGGCGACACATGTAAACACCTGACGAAACAGCGTTGCCGCTTTCGTCACGGCCGTCCCAGACTATTTCATGAACCCCGGGATTCAAAAATTCCGAAACCAGCGTCCGCACTTTCTGGCCCATAATATTGTAGATCAGGACCGAAGTGAATCCGCCGTCATTAAGCGCGAAATTGATGGTTGTGCTCGGATTAAACGGATTCGGGTAGTTACCCGTGATGTTGACTGCAACCGGAAGTTTGTTCTCGCTGTCGACAGCGGTCATTGCAGCGTTTTTATTGAAGCTTACCATACCGTTGCTGCTTGCACCCTCGAGTCCGCAAATCCATATATATCCATCATGGTCGAGGGCCATTCTGAGGGTAAATCCTGACAACTCGTCAATGTAAGTAACAAGAGAATTACCGTCATATGATTGTAATTGTTTGTTGTTTATGATCCAGAGAACATTGTTTTCGTCAACAATAATATTAGGAATGGTAATGTTACTGCCGGCTACCTCTTCATTCAGGTGCGTTTTCCATGAGACACCGTCAAAGCTGTACAGGCCTCCACGTGTTCCGAACCATTTGACGTTGTTTTGGTCGACTGCACAGCAGTATCCCATACCCGTGATTCCTGTGGTGTCTTCGAGGAACACATCCCAGGAATCACCGTCGTATCGCACAACTTTTCCTTCATAATTTATGAGCCATAATACATTTTCATGGTCGATAGCCGCATAGGTGAAACCCATTAACATATTACCGCTGCTAAAATTATCTTTCAGCCAGTCGTCTCTTTCCCATATCTGGCCGTCATATTTGAGAAGGAACTTCGGCGACAAAAAATATTTGACATTATTATTGTCCACACCTACAAAAGCGAATAATGAAGCCGTATTGGGTATGACATCGACATTAACCTCGGAATACTGTGTCCATGTTGTGCCGTCGAAACTTCTGATACCGAAACCTGTGGCAAACCATAAAACTCCATCATGGTCCTGGGTAATTGACTCGATATTATTTGTTTCTGTAAAGTACATTGAATTGTAATGACGTTCCCCCTGATATGTCTCGTATCGATATTCGTCCTGAGGGAGAATGTACAATAAATCTTCCCATGAACCATTTTCATACTTGCAGATTCCGTAGCTTGTCCCAAACCATTTGGCATTATTTCTATCGACAAACAAATCCTTGAAGATATAACTCCGTGGACCTTCAACGAGATATTCGGTCAATCCTGACTCGTCATAGCTGTACAACGTATGGGCATCAAACCCATTATTAAGGGAAACAAACCATGGAGTTCCCTCGTCATCAACGGCAATATGAAGAAATCCTTTGATCGGAATATGAAGGTAGTCATTGAGGGGTAGTTCTGACCATGTTGTACCATCATAGCGCAGAATCGATTTTTTTTCATCGGGATAAAACGGAACCATACTGACCAATCCCGGCATAGTAGCCAACCAGACGTTGCCGTTTTTATCGATATCCAGGTCGGTAATACTCAAATTATATTTATAATCCGGTAATTCATGAGTATTCCATGTTTCGTCATCGAAACTTTGCAGACCGGTTGCTGTTCCGATCCATTTAATATTGTTATCGTCTACAGCAATTCTAAATATGTTATTTGTAATAAGTTCACTATTTTGTGGTGTGTAATAAGTCCAGGCTTTACCGTCAAAACTCATGATACCCTTATATGCATTATTGGCGATGTACGGAAACCAGATCACACCATTTTTATCCACGGTTATACTGCTGACATAATATATTTCAGGAATGCCGGGGTTGTCGTCACCGCTTATAAAATGAGACCATGATTCACCATCGAAACTGACCAGTCCGCCATAGGTTCCGAACCACATGGTGCCGTCCGGCGCCTGGCCGATTGCCAGAACATATTCGTCCGGCAGTTCACCGGTTTCCATAGTATAATTGGCAAACGATGTTCCATCATACTTCTGCACTCCCCTAAGTGAACCGATCCATACATTGTCATCACGATCGACAAAAACGGTTTTGGTTCGGCTTGCAAGAAGGCCGTCTTTCACTGTGTACTGTTTGTATGATCCGTCACGTTTATCCCAGCGGACAAGGCTGCCCTCGGATGCGCACCAGACATAATTACCCTGAATTGCAATATTATTGATCGAATTTCCGTTGGGATACTCTTCTTCCCACAGATCATCGGGAAAAACTGATGAAACCATCAGCAGCGGAACCATCAGCAGCAAAAACAATTTCGTTTTCATTTTAAAAACCTCAGTTAAAAGTTATTTGCTTTGATAAAATACACTGTTTTGCTTTAGTGCTTACTGATCGGGTTGTGCCTTCATAACATTTCCTCCTTATGTGATAATGAGGTCGTCCGAAGACGGGAGATATTATTTTATATTGGTTTTTATTTCGTCATTCCGAATCATACTATTTGAATTCATTTCACCAGCATCATTCTGCCGGTTGCGGTTTTTGTACCTGCTTTAAGTACTGTTATATATGTTCCTGACGATAACTGTCTGCCGTAGTCATCACGGCCATCCCAGACGACAGTATGTGTTCCGGCGGTTTTTTGCTCCGAAACGAGCGTTCTGATCTTCTGACCCGTGATATTATATATGTTAAACGTCGTGAATTCATTTTCGGGAAGCGTGAAAGTTATCGTGGTTGTTGCGTTGAACGGATTCGGAAAATTCCCGGATAATTCGAAACTGTACGGTACCCGGGCCTCAACGTCGAGCGGCTGTTCCGAAGAAAAATCTGCATCGTACAGGTATATTTCCCAGGTATCACTATCGTCATTATACAGACAGAAGCATATTAGTGTACCGTCCGGTGAGAATTTGGCCCAGTACGGTTTTATGGTATCATCGGAAAAAACATTAAATTGTTCACCGGTTTCGGTATTGTATACCTCCTGCTTTCGGCCCTGAGTTTCATCGGTGAATAATATCCATTTGCCGTCGGGTGAAATATCGGTAATTGTTGTGTTTTCATTGAATTCCAGTTGTTCCATTACTCCGCTTTGTTCTTTAATACGGTAGAGGTCGCTTTCGCTGAACAGAAGAAATGCGTCGGTCATCGGGAAAATAATGGGGACAGAAAACAGATCGTCGATTATTTTTTCAAGTCCGGTATAGGTATCGGTTATTACCAATTCTTTGAATGAATCGGCGTTCTTGCGGGCGTAAGTAAAATATCTTCCGTCGTAACTCCACCGTCCCGAGGTTGCATTCCATGCTATAATGCGGCTTAATCCACTGATGATATTAACGCTTACTATTATTGGGATGGGATTGCTCACGGTGATTTGCACCGGTTGACGGAGATCATTGACGGCCACCTCCGTTCCCAGTTTTTCATCGATTTCATATCTGAGAAA
>JAFGMP010000266.1 GCA_016927495.1 Candidatus Latescibacterota bacterium
CATGTCCGCGGCCAGTTCAGAAAACAGTGAAACGGCAAATGACCGTCCCCTGAGTATCTTGGCGCGGCTTTTCCCTGCTTCACCGCTTTCACTGAAGATGAAACTCTGAATACCGTAAAAATCACCACTGATAAGCAGGAATTTCTTAGCTCCATAATCTTTGATGGCATCTATTGTCATGCCGCCTTTATCACAATGATAGAGATAGAGGGCAACGGCGAGTGCTGCCGTAATTTTCGAGTGATCATAGAGGGAAACATCGGGGATCACATTGCCTGCTCTGGCTGCCGGTATAGCCGACGTGAATACCATCATAAGACTTCCGAAATGTTCAAACCAGAGTTCTATATTTTCATCCTTGTGCAAAAGACGCTCCAGGGCATAAACGAACTCGTCGAACAGGTGTTTATATTCAGCAATGGCCGATTCGTTATCTGAGTGTCGAATTTCATTCTGAAGGGCAGGAAATATATTGGTCGGCGATATTTCTTTTAGCGGATAACAATATGAATAGTTTCCCGATGTGCCGTCGTCCCGCATAAGATTTTCAAAAATCGGTAACAGCTGAGTTTTCTTATAATCCTGCCATGCCACAGCCCGATTGTATTCTTTATCAAAACTAGTCCTGTCCCAACCGCTGCCGATTCTGTCCGCCATGGCTATGATCCACTGTATTGGAGTTTCCGGCTTGTGATGCCCCGCGGCAAGTTTGATAAAAGTGTCCGCCATACCCCAATTTGCCTTATTGAGTTCCAGCGGCAGCAGCTTTTCTATATGATCAATAAATGCAGCGGTGAGAACAGCATGACGATGGGTATAATTTTCTTTGTAGTGCGGCTGGTATAGATCGGCATTACCAAGGATAAATTGTTCCGAAACATTCCATACATCCTTATCCGCGAACTTCCCTATATCGTGCATAAATCCCGCTATCGCAATCTTGATGACAGTTTCATCCATAATAGATTCTCCTTTTTATCTATGTCAGTTACGACTTAAACACACCATCATTGACTTGAGAAATGGCACAGTAAAATCCCCCCTGCCCCCCTTTAACAAAGGGGAATAATTTGTCCCTGATTTGATGAAAATGTTATTAAACGTTTGACATTTACTCAACCACTGCAACGTTGCCGGTTATCTCCATCTTCCAATCCTATATTTGTGTCTGTACCTCTCTGCATCCCCATTCCTTTCTCTAACACCCCTCTTGACATATGCACAAAAGTTACATACAATACCTTCACGTACAGGAGGTGGTATCAATGCGTGCCACATTGAACATACCTGATGAGCTTATCGAAGAACTCATGAAAATGAGCGGAACAAAAACCAAAACCCAGGCCATCTGTCTTGCCATTGAGGAATATAACCGTCGCAAGAAGGTGGACAAACTCCTTTCTCTCCAGGGAAAAGTGGATATGGATGACACCTGGCAGGAAATGGAAGAGATTGAGCTGAAAGACATTGAAAATGACGAAAAGAATCCTGGCTGATACCTGTATCTGGATTGAATATTTTCGCACCACATCATCACTATCCGAAGAGTTAAGAAAATTGATTCGAGAAGATCGAATCGTTACCACGGGATTAGTTATCCTGGAGCTCCTTCATGGAGTAAAAACCTCCGAATCAAAAAAATTAATAAAGGATGCCATGTTAGCCCTTGCCTTTCTGGAAACAACCCTGGATTCATGGATTATGGCCGGTGACACAGGATATACTTTCCGGCGAAAGGGCATCACGCTGCCCGCTACCGATCTGCTTCTGGCGGCAGTGGCAAAAGTAAATAATTGCTCCATTTTCACTATCGACTCCCACTTTAAGGTAATTCCCAATATCGATCTTTATTCCATGTCTTGATTTCACCGTTATATCTCCCGCCCTCTCCCACCGGAGGATGGGAGTTTTGTCGGGATTTCTTTAAAATGTCATTCGAATACTGTCTCTTTCCATTCTCAAGCCGTACCGCGTATCCGGCCTTTTCCCCACCGATTCTATTTCCAGTTCCGGCAGGGCATAGAGGCCGAATCCTTTTCTCAGGTCCTCCTTAATCTTCGATTTATATGAATTGAAGTTTTCCGGAGTGATGCCGCAGATGCCGCTGTTGCTCATTTCCATGGGTTCTCTGCTTCCCGATATTCTGCTGTATAATTCAATCAAGCGGTCCTGTTGCTTGTAAATATCGTGAATATCCATATAACAGTCCGTACAGTTCCGGCAGCTTGCAGCTTCTTTTGTACAGTCTTTTTTCTGCATGGCGAATAAGGCATACAGTGCCAGCCGCGCGGGCATCATGTCGATTTCGAGATTTTTATAGGTGATTTTGGAAGAAAGGATGTCTACTGTCAACCGATAGGGTTCTTCCCTGATAAGAGAAAGCATAAGCGTTGCGGGGTCTTTGGGCTTATCCAGCATGTCTTCAGCAAGTTTGTCCCGTATGGAAACAAAGGGGATGTGGATAAGGTTGATCGCGGCATATTTTGTTTCCTTGATATACGGGTGCCCTTTGGCATCTTTCAATTCTATGGGAATCGATTTCGGTGGTGGGTAGTAAAAGTCACGGTTGCTCTCGAATTCGGGTGATACGAGCACATGGTAGATACGATCCTGCGGTCTTCCATACAGTTGTGCCGCCAGCGTGAGACAGGATGTCATGGTCTTTCTGCCGCCTGCGACCGAAAAAAATACCGCCGTGTTTGTATCCTTTGTGAATTTAAAGGTCAATTCCAGGCATTTCCTGAGGAGTACTTCGTTGTCCCCTTCATCGGTGATATCATCCCGTTCGATACCGTATTTATCTGCTATCACATGAACATGATCGAACCCGAAATCGATCGACCGGGGGTCGATACCGTAATCAGCACAATACCGGTAGTACTGTCCACCGTTCGGTGCGAGGAGTATCGCGTTGATCGCTTCTTTCCCCTTTCTGGTCGTGATGACGTGGATCGCATCGATCCGCCTTCGCTGTTGATGCAGGGCGAAGAGGGTTTCCGTAATGACCTGTGGAGACAGACCGATGACCGCAAGAAGGATATTTTTCATCACAATACCTTTGAGATTGTGAACTTTCCAAGACCGAAGGTTGTCTGCTTTCCCAGATGGAATTTTTCACACAGTCTGAGAATGGGGAGGAATTCCGCAATATCTCCTCCGTAACCTATGTTTCCGATTATTCCTCCCATGAGCATTGATTGTTCCTGTCTGTTGGAGTATCGCTTCCAGTCAACCCACTCCACGGCGGAGGATTCGATCTCGATATCGTTTGCACGCTTTACAAGTCCTTTGTAGTCGATGGGTGGTTCGCCATCTCCATAATAGTTGTACAACAATGATATCCGCCTCAACGCAGCTCTTGTAAGGATATGGAAGGGTAAGGTTGCTTCCAGTTTATTCCTGAATTTGAGCCG
Source organism: Candidatus Latescibacterota bacterium (assembly GCA_016927495.1). GTDB lineage: Bacteria > Latescibacterota > Latescibacteria > Latescibacterales > Latescibacteraceae > JAFGMP01. Next base: position 3,414 of record JAFGMP010000266.1, read on the forward strand.
TAATGGAGTCTCGATAATTATTTCGAGTCCACTGACGGGTTTGCCGATATCCCGTGAAAAATCCTGAAGGTCAATGTTCCGGCAACATTCACTATTATTCATTTTCCCGTCATGGCGGTTGTAAACGATTTTTCCATCCTCGTTAATAACATTTTCGAGCTCGAATCCTGCCCTTTTACCGTCGATCTTTTTCCCGATCCCTATCCTGCCCATCTGCTCAATGGCGTATATGAAATAGGGAAGATAGTCATTGATTTGCCCGAAGAGGATAAGATTGAAATCAAAGGTTTCTCCTTTGCCGAAATGTGTTTTTGGGTTGTTGGCAGGTTCGATGACGTAAGGGTGTGGAGGGGATGCAGTGTGCTTCTTTGCTTTGTCTGCCGGTTCAACCCAGCGTGTTTCAAATGCAAGAGAGTAAATGCATTTGTTTTTCAAAAGACAATCTTCGCAATTCTGCAATTTCAGTGCGCAGACTACCTTTTTTAAGGCTGTACCGAAAACACCTCTGAAAGTAGATCCTTTATACGGAGGCAGAATTGTCTCACCGTCTAAAATACATGAAAAAATATACTTGCCATAAAGCATATTTTGTCGTTCCTTTGCTATTGCATTGCCAGGATTTCACATATATCAGAAAAAGTGCGACATCGAATAAACAGCAATGTTGCGAACCACCGGTCAGTGTCAAAAAATAAATTTCCTGTCTGCCGAATAGTGAATGCTGATTGATAAAAAAAACCGGAAAACGTATAGAGTTTAATGTTGAATATTGAGTAAATGCTGTTGTCTGATAAAGTCTGTCGAGATTACCGTTGAGGATTTGAACTCGTGATCAAAAAGAGAGGGAGCATAGACTTTAACTTACTTGTCTGAACACTTATAGCAGAGAATATAAAAATATCAAGCATAATTTCCCCTGTGCCAATATAAGTGAGACAAAGAAATACAGCGAACAGTAGCATGACAGTTACAATTTGGTTACAGTGGACATCACAGCGAAAAAAAGGTCGTGACCTTGAAAGCCACAACCCCTTGATTTCACTGGTGCCGGAGCTCGGACTCGAACCGAGATGAGCGTAAAGCCCGGGGGATTTTGAGTCCCCTGCGTCTACCAGTTTCACCACTCCGGCTTAGTCGTCTAACTATATTAGCGGTACGGAAAATGTCAA
>JAFGMP010000267.1 GCA_016927495.1 Candidatus Latescibacterota bacterium
TACTTTCAAATGTTTAAAGTCACCACCTGTAAGTTTTGTGCATCTGACAAGTGCCCTTGATAATAGGTCTTTCCGTATAGCTACTATAAATTCTCCCATTGCTTTTTCTTTGACATTGTCAGGATGAACTTGATTGGTATGAACATTGTCAAGAAAAGCGTATCTTTTCTTGATGACTTCGTCAGGACAATATAGCCAACACTGATTAAGCTGATCAATAAATTTTCCCTTTAAACAATCAGCATTTTCTGTACCTATGTAAAAGCCTCTTAAACAACGCACCAATTCCTTGTAGCTAGCTTCCTTACGTTGATACTGCTCCCAGAGACGCTTCCGCCACTCATTTACAAACCAGGCGATTACTGCACCAAATAGGGGTAGTGCAAATTTCCAAAACTCTACTGACAAGAAAATATTTCTCATATAATTTCTTCCTTTTCAATCTAACGTGTAAGAAATCATCGCGTTGTTTACACTTTTTGAAGCAAAAACAAAGGTGAAAACACCGCTATAGACAAAATGCAAAGACATGAGAGGGATACATCTTATACAAGTATAAATCTTGAAAAGTGTAAACAACGCTCGAAAAAACCACATCTAACTATGGCTTATACAATTTTCTATGCTAAGAACTTATATACAACTATTTGAGCTATATAAGACCCAATTAAACATCATTTTCAGGGATTGAAACCAAAAAGTGCTTAATATTAATATGGTAATAAATGTTAGCTTTGTGTTTAATACAACTATTTTCTGTATATTTTTACAAATTGATATTAATAAGGAAATTATTTTAACCTTACCCTTTATTTCCCTCTCCTTGAAAGGAGAGGGCCGAAAACGTACATATTGCGGCATTCCCTCGCCCGCGCAAAGCTTAGGAGAGGGATCATAGTACCATTTGATCAAAAAACGTAGTGAAAAGACCATTACCCAATAGAGCCGGAACGAATCTTATAAATGTGCTCTTTGTGTGTAATCCCGCAAGCGTTGCACAAGGTCGTGCAACACCTTGTGCGGAAATGCGATACAGTGACATCAGACTATTAAGGGGCTGTGTCCCTTTCCCGGAAAAGGTGCGGAAAAACCCGGGAAATGCCGGGTTTTTCCGTCAATTTCTACTTTTTCACCGCTCTTTTAAAATATCGTGTGATTACTTAACCACGAAACTCCCCGTCAGCCGGATATCTTCGGATGAGCTTCCCACCATCACGTCGAACGTGCCCGGTTCGACAACAACGTTCATATTCCTGTCAAAAAGGGCAAGATGTTCGGGAGTAATGTTAAATTTCACTGTCTTTTTCTCCCCCGCTTCAAGAGCGACCTTTTCAAAGCCTTTAAGCTCTTTAACCGGCTTTGAAACCGTGCTGATGACATCACACAGATAGAGTTGCACAACTTCCTTACCCAAACGATCCCCGGTGTTCTTAACATCCACACTAATCAGGACTTCACCTGCCGGACCGATAACTCCCGAACTAATCTGTAGATTGCTGTATTCGAACTTCGTATAACTTAATCCATAACCGAATTCCCAGAGCGGTGTTCCGGGCATATCTATGTAACCCCGCTTCATCCATCTGGTCTTGGTTGCCTTATGATTATAGTAAGCCGGCAGTTGTCCGGAATGACGGGGAAACGTTACCGGTAGTTTTCCGCACGGATTATAATCCCCGAAAATAATATCCGCCACCGCATTACCACCCTGCTCTCCGCACATCCATGCTTCAACGATTGCAGGCACATTCTCGGCCGTCCAGCGTACCGACAGCGGTCTCCCGTTTATCAGAACAACAACGACAGGCGTTCTGGTGCTGTGTACCGCCTTAATAAGTTCAAGTTGAAGGCCCGTCAAATCCAGACTCGCCACATCACGTCCTTCGCCGTTAGTTCCGTAGCCATCCTCGCCGATTACGACAATAGCAATGTCCGCTTTTTTTGCAGCGTTTTTCGCTTTGGATATTTCGTTCAGTTTATCTCCTATAACATCACAACCCTTTACATAGGTAACTGTTGTCTGCGGAGATACTTTATTTTTTATCCCCTTTAGGACGGTGACTACTTCCTGGGGAATATTGTGTGGAAAATAATCCCCAAGCTGCTCTATACGTGCATCTGCAACAGGTCCGATTACAGCGATGGATTTTATATCCTTTTTCAGCGGAAGAAGGCCGCCTTCATTTCGTAATAATACGATTCCCTCACGAGCGGTTTCCAGAGCCAGTTGTACATGTTCTTCGGAATTGGTAATCTTTTCGGCGCGGTCGGGATCGACATACGGATTTTCAAACAATCCCAGTTGGAATTTAAGTTTTAATATCCGTCTGACTGCCCTGTCCACATCTTCAATTGAAATTTTGCCTTCCTCTACATTTTCTATCAACCCGTTCATATACGCATCTTCAATCGATATACCGACATCAACACCTGCTTTAATCGCCCATACTCCTGCTTCTTTATGATTCGGCGCTACCCGTTCGGTTATAATAGTCCCAAGTCCGCCGCCTTCGGAAACGACGATACCGTTAAATCCCAATTCATTCCTCAGGATATCCGTTAAAATCCATTCCGAACTATGCACGGCTATACCGTCAATCGCAGGATATGTCGCCATTACTCCCAGTGCACCGGCTTTTTTAATCCCTGCAATCCAAGGAGGCAGAAACACCTCTCTGAGTTTCCTTTCGGAAATTTCCATCGCTCCCCGCTCAAAGCCGCTCACCGGCTCGCTTTGTCCGGGATAATGGCAGAGAAATGCAATCAGCTTATCGTCAGCGGATATATCGTAACCCTGCATGCTTCTGACCATCGATTCGGCAATGCATGAGCACAGGTAAGGATCTTCGCTGTATCCTTCTTCATTCCTGCCCATTCTGGGATCTCTGTTCGGCTCGACAACCAGTGTGCATAAGCCGTGAATTCCGGTAGCCCGTCCCTCTTTTGCAGCGACACCGTAAATCCTGCCGACTAAATTCATATCCCATGTTGCCCCGATTGCCAGTCCTTCGGGGAAAACAGTACCTCCCGGGCACATCAGTCCGTGTGTCCCTTCTTCTATCTGAAGCAGGGGTATACCGAGGCGTGTTTTCTCAAGTGCAATTTTCTGAAGTTCATTTAAAAATTCAGCCTGCTTCCGGGAGCCTTCATACATAAGCCTGTCACAAAGTGTAAAAAAGCCCCCGCCGGGACCAAAAACATCATTGTGCGTACCTTCCGCCCATTTTCTGCACCCCTCCTGCTGTTTCTCCCTGTTTTCCTTGCTTGGATCATCCCACAGATACGGTTGATTACTGCCGAGACCCCACCCTATTTCGGGTGAATAACAGGTCGGTATATTCATCTGGCCGACTTTTTCCTTCAGGGTCATTCTGCCCAGTAAATCATCCACCCGCTTGTCTATCGGCTGGCTTGCGTCACGATATACGGGTGTCTGCCCAAACACAGCCGTCGAGAATAAAACAATCATGCACAGCATCTTTACCGCCGCATTTACATAATATCTCATTACCATGACAGACTCCTTTTAACATTGACAGGAAATTGTTGTTATTTATGATTTAATGATCCAATAGAATGTCGGGTAAATTTCTTTAAATACTGAATATAGTGTTTTCTTTTCCCCCGAGAGTGAGAAATCATCCATTCTTCATAGTAGGGGCGGTTCGCGAACCGCCCCTACAGCCTTCATATTTAATCCGAATAACTCATGGTTTGTCACTCTGAGTGAAACGAAGAGTCTAAAAAAATTACGAGATTCTTCACTTCGTTCAGAATGACAAAATATATCAGTACAACAGGGAGTATATTCCCTTTTTTGACAACGTTTGTAACTAATTCGGGTTAAATGTTTTTTTATTGCCTCCGATTTCTGTTTCTCCTCCCCTATCTCACCGGTATGACCGGCAATAAAATATGTGATTGGTGCTCACTGTCGTGGGCAATGGTATTGTCCGCTATGACAATACGGCGGTGCTCGTTCAACGGTTCGCCGCTGTTGGGATTTACATCGAAACGCGGGAAATTACTGCTCGAAATATCCACCCTGATACGGTGCCCCTTCTTGAATACATTCGATGTGGGATAGAGTTTGATGGTAAGCTTGTAGGTGGTGCCGGGCTCCATCAGCTTTTCCTCTTTCAGCGAATCACGGAACCGTGCCCTGATAATACCATCCCCGATATTCATGTCGAAACCGCCCGGGAAATCTTCATTAGGGGGATAAACATCGATCAGTTTGGCAGTGAAATCGGTGTCGACAGCGGATGATGAAGCATATAATGTCACTGCAATCTCCCCGGTAACCTCGATGTCGTTTTCGAGTGGTTCTGTTTGGAAGACAACGATATCCCTTCTGGCAGAAAGCGGAATGGGAATCGTATAGTTCCAGATATGATCGCCGCCGCGCTGATCCCATGCGCCCTGAAGCATGATTCCGGTGCCCGAGGAGATGTTTCCGCCTATGGTCGGTACCGGATTGTTCGGGTCGAAAGAATATGTAGTCGATGAATTGGAACCGGTTGGCGGATTGGCGGATAGTCCCCCACCCTGATGCAGATAATACTTCGTGTACTTCGTGCGGGCAAGCGGCCACTCGTTTTCGTCACGCCAGTAGCCGCCGTGATTCAGATTACCATTTTCATCTTTGCTTCCGTCGCCATTACCCATAACAAAGACGCGGACAGGAGTTGCGAACGGCGCTGATTTCCCGACGGTGTTATCGATTCCTTTGAGCCAGTGATCATACCATTCGAGCCGCCAGGCAAGCGGGTCGGGTATGGCCGCATCCCTGCCGAAACTGACCTGGCCATGAGAATATGACCCCTGGGCGCCGTGTATCCACGGCCCCATTATCAAATACACCGGGCCTTTTATTTTTTTACTGAGCGCCATATAATTCGCTGTGGTGTTGCCGCCCCATGAATCGTACCAGCCGCCTACAAGGTACACCGGAATATCCTTATAGCGGTCGGTAAAATCGACAATGTTGTTTTGCTCCCAGAATTCATCGTTACAGCCGTGTTTCATGCCGTTAACCAGCCAGTCCTCATATTCGGGAGCCAGCTTCAGGGGCGTTTCCCCTTTGCGGATCGGCAGATTCATAAGATAATACTTCTTATTCGCATCCATTTCCTGCAGTATTGCTTTTGTTCCCGGGTCACGGGCCTGTCGGCTGCCGTCGCCGGACACCCTGTAAATCCAGTTCCAGAACCTGAGTTCGAAAGCGCCGCCGTTACGCATGCTTGCATACCCCAGATTCGACATGGCATCGACCGGAATCACTGTGGTGAGATGAGGAGCTTTCTCCAAAGCGACAGCATGCTGTGTTCCCCCCACATATGAGGTGCCATACATCCCGATTTTGCCGTCCGACCAGTACTGCTTAGCTATCCACTCGCAGCAGTCGTAACCGTCCCTGCCGTCGTCGTTCAGCATATGCCAGACACCCTCGGAATTGTAACGGCCCCGTGTGTCCTGGAAAACAACAGCGTAACCCCGCGAGGCAAAGTATCGGGCCGCGTCCTGAATTGTGCCTTTGTTATATGGTAAACGGCTCAATATGGCCGGTATTTTTTTCTTTACAATTTCGCCGTTTTGTGTGGGAAGATATATGTCTGTGGCGAGTCTGACACCATCCCGCATAGGCATCATTACATCTTTTATTACGGCGACTTCATATTCAGGCTCACCGGCAAAACATACGGGCCGGGTTATGACGGTTTGGAGCACAAAAAGTGTACAAATAAAGACTGCGATGAAAAACCTGTTGTTCACGCGAATAGCTTTCATGTATGGATCCTCCCGGTCATGTTATTGGGTTTTTCGTTATGTTATTTATCATCCATATCTATACGGTTATAATCTTACTATGTTCGTGCGAGTATGTAGGGGCGGTTCGCGAACCGCCCCTACGGTTTACTTTAAACAGAATGGTGAATTATTCCTTAAATATATTTTAAAAAATGTACTTCTGACGATAATTACAAGCAGAAAAAAGAATTATATACATAAAAAAACCCCTCAGGTGATAAAATAAAGAGGGGTTTCTATATATGTTGTATTTGA
>JAFGMP010000268.1 GCA_016927495.1 Candidatus Latescibacterota bacterium
CAGCTTCAGTTCGGTGTTTAGAGCCTTCACATCTTTTCCGGCCTGTGTCAATTCAGTACTTTCCGGTTTGAACATGGCTGATGCATTAAACCACTCTATTCCCTTGACACCATATGCAAGCGCTGTATAAACACTCTGCCTTAGTTTCAATCTGTTATCTGCCAGATAGGTGTTATCGCCGCGTTCCACTTCAGGATTAGCCGTAACTTCAAGACAGCATGCCAACGGGATATCCGCTAAAAGTGCCGCCTCACGTAACTGTTCGAGTTTTTCGAAGTAACGGTCGCTGCCCCACCACCACTGATAGTAGTCGTAACTGAGGATTTCGGGTTTCACCACCTCCATATATGTTCGGAGGAAATCTCCCGTTGTCGAAAGCATATTGATAAATGCGGGGTGATTGGGATCGGATTTTTTCAGATCGATGAACTGCTGTGCGATAGGCGGGAATTTGTCTTCGGGATATGGCTCATCTCCGCAGTGATAACCCCAAAGGGCGGGATGTTTTGACAGTTTAGCCGCGATTTCGGGTGTCGGATTATGTACCATAGCCTTTAAGCCATATTTTTGGAGAATGTCCAGCTTATCAGGTTCCCAGTTGACGATGGTTACTCCTGCATCGGCAAGCGCTTTGGCTTTTGTTTCAAGATTATCAGTTTTGGGAACACCCCACACATAAATCATAAACTCCGACATTTCCCAACAGAAAGCCTGAGTTGTCATCATAAGTAAGATAAACAGCGAACTTATACATGTTTTCAGCATATTTTACAATCCTTTGATAAAAAAGTTTCGGTGTAATAAATTGATCAGTTAATATGTCAGGATTTTGTTTGCATTACAAATAAAAAATCGATGAGAAAAAATTAGATAATATTTTGTATATAATTATTGGATTAAATATTTTTTCCGCATTGTAACCGTATTTTAGAGTTGACTATGGGGTAATTTGTGATGAGAGAGATATATATTTTTCAAGTAGTGTTACATCAACTTTCATACATAACCGGAATGAAAAAGTGATCAGTAGGGACAGAATATATTCTGTCCCTGCACTGTCAAAACAATACATTGAATTGTAACCTAAATTAATTAAACACCAGTTATGGAAAAAAAACTCCACTGTTATCTCGATGCCATTTTGCCGCTTTCCTGTACAATTTCGATGAAATTAATAATCGGCGCCTGATTTTTTGTTGGATTATCTTCACCTGATTTAAGGTTCAGTATCAGGTTATCGGTAACCTTGATTCCGGTGAATTCTTTGATAACCGGTTTGGAAGGCGTGCTTCCGGCTTCGACAATGTCGAAATTATCAATTACGGCTTGTCCCTGAATCACAATATCGAATACACGACTGCCTTTCCTGTCGCCCTGCTGTGCTATAAATCCGAGTTTTACCGTATATTCGGCAGGATTATCTTTTTCACTGTCAAGAAGGGGAATAGAACAACCGGTGAAACCGACACATCCTGATGTATACAACCAGGGTTTGTCCGTTCCCGATAACTGTTTCTCTCTGAATTCGTGGGCGAAATATCCCATATTTTCGCATATTTCTTCCTTAAGATCAAATTTCACACCGTAATCGGCATAATGATTTCCCATATAACGGGTTACCGGATTTGGGTAACCGAACCAGACGGTGCCGTCATCATCCTTCATGTCTGCGGGTGCGCCAAGATTAATGGCAAAGTGCTGCACCGGAGTCATATCGCCGTGGGTAATAAACACTGCCCATTCTTCGGGAGTTTTTGCACGCGGTTTGAAAGCGACAGAACATTTAACCGGAAACGAGCATGTACATCCCGAATCTCCTGCCGGAAACAATAACAAACCGTTTGCAGGGATCATATTGATAAAACAACTGGCGCGTATTCCGCCGAAAAGTGTAACTCCGCGGTCATTTTCCATATCATACATCAGACTTGAGAACGAACGTGTGAATAGCATCGATGGTGATGCGGAAGTCACACTGCAGCAGTGTCCCGGTCTGAGAAATTCCCAGGGCACCTGTTCTCCTGTTATGGGGTGAGTTCGCATTAAAAGATCACCTGTGCGGTAATCACAAGCATGAGGTTCGAGAATAATCGTATCGTTTACAATAAGCGGCCGTGTCCGGTAATTGAGAGACCGTGACCAGATGACATCACCGGTATCTCCGGCAAGTGCGGTGATACGTCTGAATCTTAACTGATCACCGCTGTGTCTCCATGCGTCATGGTTGCCATAATTACCAAAGAACATGAGCACATTTTTATGATAAGAGGAAGCCATGGCATCGCCTGCACATCCTGTCAGGTCGATTACGTTGTCCCATAATTTTTCCCCTGATATGGCATCGAGTGCAATAATATGCCGTACATCATAATCTTCATAGTCGAAAGTATAACCCATATTCCCCTGAATATGATCATCCCAGTCTTTCCCTTCCTTATAAATGTCTTTTTTAATCAATGATTGTTTGTCGGCAAGAGCCTGCTTTTTCTGCTCTTCGGTAATTGCCGAATCGGTTAAAAAGAGTTTGCCGTCACCCATTGAAATGGTAATGTTGGCAATCTCTTTTCCCTTATGCACCCAGAGAGTTTTTCCCGATTCTGTATCGATAGCAAATACCATATCGGCTATCAGTGTATTTTCGGATTTGGCGTTGTTGAGAAAAAATTCTCCACCATTTGGCCAGGTATGCATGGGTGCCCAGAGTGTTCCATTCCTTTTGAATGCCCTAAGTGCATCGACATTAGGTTCCGGGTAGTTTGATGAATAATTTTCGTAATAACTGAGATATTCTTCCGGAACATCTTCCTTATTTTTCCATGAGCCATTCTCGATGAGAGAATTCCAAACTGAGCCATAATACGCTTTAAGCGGCATCGCTGCGGATCCATAAAGGGTTTTTCCGATGCAGGCTATATATCCCCACCGTCTTTGAGTATAGTCTCCGGATTGAGGTATTTCGTATTCCATCATCGTCTCACCCGTTGCCGGATCGAGACGGTAACATTTATGGTGTGCAGCAACAAATAGGCCTTCACTTGTCAGAGCCAGATTGCCTCCGTCTATTTTGGTCTGCACACGAATGGCTCCGGGAATTTCCCGTTCCCAGAGAAATGTGCCGTTATAGGTATCGAACGCACGAATGGTTTCTTCACCCTCTACAAACATACGGCCGTCCATCGACACAGGACTTGTCGATGATGCATGACGGTCGATGATACCCTCAGGACCCGGGGCACCAAACCATAAAACTCCGAGGGATCCTTTGACCAGAACATCATCGCTGCATGAAGTATTTTGTGGGTCAGCAAAAACATGTGTCCAGCTTCCCGCTCCTTCCAGTTCTCCGCGAACGGCAGTTACCCATGTACCGTTATTTCGTGCGGTCGTCGCACTATCGAGTCCGACGCTTTTTAGCGATGCAACCATCTTGATATCATCAAATCCGTTTTTACTTTCAGGCTGACCGAAACAAATCACGCCTCCGCATGGTTTAAGCACCCTGTGAATATCTGCTGCCGGATATTGTGTTGAACCAGATTGAATCATGGAATCCGAGACGATAAGATTAGCAAAATAATCGGGAAGATTCGACAGGTCCCATTGTGCAATTATCACCTGTGAACCCAGCAATCCGGCTTTGTCCATCAATTCCCGCGTTTTTCTGACATTGCTTTCTTTCGTATCGATACCGACTATATACATGGATGTTTTCCGGGCAAGCTCATAAACAAGCTGCCCCTCACCACAGTCAAGCACAAGACAATATCCTTTATTTTGTTTGCCCTGTCGTAAAATTTCATCGGCGGCAGAACGATACATTCCAGCTGTTTTATTGTCAGGGAATGGTGATAGTACCACATCAGGATTAATGGTGTCATACCTGTTTGCCTGTTCTGAATTGAAGCAGTATATAGCGCCTTTATCAGTGCTGACATACAAGTTTCCGTTTTCAACGGCAAGTCCGAATGCGGTGCCGTCAACATCACTGCTCCATAATTCCTTACCGCTTTGAGCATCGATACCGATCACAAATCCCTCTCCACCTGCCAGTAATGTTTTGCCTGCCAGCATGATTGACTGGAGATTTTCACGGTTATACTTCCATTTGCTGAATGCCTCCGAACCGGCGGTTTTTTTCATGTTGTTGCTTTCATCCCTGATATGATAATATTCGGCAATTAATTCATCATATTCAGTATTGATGCCGGTAGGCGCTCCCGATTGACGTTCTTCATTTGTTTGCGCTCTAACCGCTTCGGATATTTTATTCTGATCTTCCTTGGACATACTGTTCCAGTATTCCTGAACATTCTCGGTGCTTTGCTGTAATTTGGCGTTAATTTCATCCACTTCATTCAGTTTACTCCGATTGAGAGCAGTAATACCTTCTCTCGTAACAATGAAGGGAGTTTCAGGTGTGACAACCATGTCGATTATCGGGAAGAATGAATAAGCGTCGCCAAGAGGTTTGCCGGTTTTAATATCGTAGGATTCTTTATGGGGTGTACCGCTGAAATCTACACCCGCTATAAGTTTGCCATCTGATAATTGAGTCCATGTGCCACCTTTTTTGCCTGTCGGGCGTATATAGAACAGAAAATCGCCGTTTTTACGGTCGAATGCTGCAGGTAATGCTCTACCGGAGGGAACAAACAGGATATTTTCGGACACCGCAAGATATCCCTGGGGTGATATCCCGTTATAATCGAGTTCGTGGGCGCAGTCACCGATAGTATCGTTCTTCCAGATTTCCGTTCCTTTTTCAGCATCGACGGCACAGATATAAATACCCTCATAGGGGAAAACGCCGGCTGCAAAATAAGCGATGTTATTGTCAACGAGTACATTTGTACGAACGGGCCATATCGAAATCATATGTTCGTTACCGAGGATTTTGTTGTCGTTCGGGCCAGGCCGGTATTTCCATATAAATTTGCCATTGTTTGCCTGCACACAATAAAAATAGCCGTCATCTGAACCGAAATAAAGCCGGTTATCATAAATAGTAGGAACGCACCGTACCGGCCCGTCTGTATAAAATGACCATTTCTCTTTTCCTGTCGATGCATCGAGCGCATAAACCTTCCCGTCTACGGTTGAAGCAAAAAATACACTGCTGCCTGCTGATGTAACATAGTGAGCGTTATCGAAATGAGACCGTGGAATTTCCTCGGACGGCTCATACCAGGCAGTATTGGGAGCATGAACCGGTTTGTGAACCCATGCAGGTGAAAGTGGCATCTTAATAGGTTCATCTGTCACGGGAGAGAGGCTGTTATTGTTACGGTAAGTCAGCCAACCTTTAAGCGGGGCCTTTTCACAGCTTGAAAGAAAAAAAACGGGAAGAAGTAGAATGATCGATACGTAAAAAAAATGGTTTGGAAGCGCAACAGGAAAGAGAAATAGCTTTTTCATTGGTACTATCTCCTTCGAAACTTTATGGTTGGAATGTGTGAAGTATCTGTATTGTATTCACGTTTGCCTGTATTTTGCAAGAAAAAAATATAATGGATTTTTTATATTTGTGTTTTGATTGCATTAAAAAAACATGCAAAATCAACCTCTATGTTTTATATTCACGAAAATATTTCATCATTGGAGATTTAGGTGACATCAAGAAACCTTTGTTTTTTATGCATTTCATCTATTTGTATGGGTTTAATTTCATGTGCGGGGGAAAAAACCGACAGGATAATTGTTTCCGCTCCGTTCGGTCCACTGAGTTATCCTTTAGTTTATATGGAGAAATATAATGAACAGTCGTCATTTGCCGAATCCATGGAGTTGGTTATCTGGAAAAATCCCGATCAACTCCGTGCCATGATCGCTGGAAATCAGGCGGATTTTTTTGCCCTTCCGACGAATGTTGCGGCTCTTTTTCATAACAAAGGTATGTCATGTAAACTAATCAATGTGTCCGTCTGGAGTGTATTATGGCTTGTTTCGGGCGATAGCACAAAAGTACATCTCCGGGATTTTAAGTATCAGGAAATTGTTATCCCGTTCAAAGGCGATATGCCGCATATTATTTTTGAAAATATCTGTAAAAAACAGGGATTGAATCCGGAAAAGGATTTCAAACTCCGTTTTGTCAACACACCGATGGATGCCGCACAGCAACTGCTTATCGGAAATGCTGATCATGCGGTTCTCGCAGAACCCGATATTTCAATACTCATCTACAGAACAAAAACCGAAAAAAGTGAGAGTGCAAAGCGTTTCTACAGAGCAGTGGATTTTCAGGAAGAATGGAATAAGATATACGGTACCGGGGTAAAAATACCCATCGGTGGGATCGCTGTGCCCGAAAAGGTATCGGTAAATTCGGAGCTTATTGAAAAATTTCAGAAAGAGTATGCCCAAGCCGTCTATTGGTGTCAAAATCATCCGGATGAAACCGGTAAATTGATTGCCGATTATTTCGAGGGAGTTCCCTCCGAACCGATTATCGATGCGATTGATCATGTGGATCAGACTTTTGTAAAGACAAAAGATGCGATAAGTTCACTTGAAATGTTCTTTTCAGTTTTATTGGAGGGAAATCCTGCAAGTATCGGCGGAAAAATGCCGGAAAATGACTTTTATCTTGAAGAATAGAATGTTACGGCTAAATGGAACAAGTATTATATTAAACCGGTAATTAAGTATGCAGCTTGATAACAGATTACACAGATACATATTTACGACACTCGGTGTTTTTTTTCTGCTTTTGTGCTGGCAGATTTTATCGATAACGATGCCTGATATTGTACTTGCCTCACCTGTCGAAACAGCCAGGGCACTTGCACGAATGATGGGTACCGGAATTTTCTGGCAACATTTCCGTGTTACAGGGAGCCGTGTTTTTACCGGAGTATTCATCGGAGGATTAGCCGGATTTGTGATCGGTATTTTCGGGGGATTAAATAAATCTGTAAAATACATGCTCGAACCTTTCAGGTGGACCCTCATGAGTACGCCGGCGGTCGTCATCGTTGTCATGGCAATGCTGTGGTTCGGTATGGGATCAACCATGGTTGTTTTTATTACGGCAATATTTCTTGCTCCTTTTGTCTATGTAAATGTTGTCAAAGGCCTTGAAATGGTGGATGAAACCGTCATTGAAATGGCGCAAATTTATAATTTTCCCTTCAGTTTGAAACTGAAACATGTGTATGTTCCGGCAATAGCAGGGCATCTTGCCTCCTCTCTTATGGTAATTGTTGGGACAGGCGTTCGCATCGTGATATTGGCCGAAGTGCTCGGGACAACCGAAGGTATCGGATATGCTCTTTCTCTGTCACGGACAAATCTCGATATTCCGGCGTTGTTTGCATGGATTCTGATTTGTATCGCCCTAGTCGGAATCATTGAATATGTCATATTGAAACCTCTTCAGGATTATGTTTTGAAATGGAAAAAACCGACTCGGTAATCACCTTTGAAAATGTAACGAAAAACTATGGTTCACTGCCGATTCTCAATAGTCTCTCGTTCGAGATACGTGAACATGATGTGGTTGGAGTTCTGGGACCCAGTGGTGTCGGCAAAACAACAGTCTTGAAATTAATTGCGGATTTGACGCAACCAAGTTCAGGTACTATAAAGAAAATATCCGGACGAATCGGTTATGTTTTTCAGGAGCCGCGTCTGCTGCCATGGAGAACAGCGGTCGATAATGTTTCCCTTCCGCTTCAAGCGATGGGAATAAGGCGGCAGATAGCCCGAAAGAATGCTTCCGGATGGCTGTCGAGAATGGGGCTTGATAAATTTTCCGATTATTATCCAGCTCATTTGTCCGGAGGCATGTTACAGCGTATTTCTCTGGCACGAGCTTTAGCGTTACAGCCCAAGATACTACTAATGGATGAACCGTTCAGTGCTCTCGATGTCCGGCTTAAGGAGGACATGCTTTCATTGATACGTGCCCAACTGAGCGAACATCCGATAACTGTCCTTTATGTATCGCACATTCCCGACGAAGTTATTATGATTGCTACCCGTATATTTCTGCTGGCTCATAACGGTGACTTCAAAGAATTGCCGATAACTGACCGAAGTGAATTACTCGAAAAGCTGAAGAATGCCTGCAGATAAAATGTATCTCATTTTTCCCTATGGTAATATTTCGCAAGTTTTCCCGATGGATTCTGTTGCATGACATTTTTTCCCGATGACAGGACAAAAAGTCTTTTTTAAAGCTAATATATGTGATTATATTGCAATTATAATATTTATAACATGTTGATAATAATAAATATACGTTATCATATGATTTTTTGGTATATAATTAGCTTATTTGTTTAAGTATGGTTTATTATTATTTAATGTAGTGTTATAAAGGGGGAAAAGGATATGTTCGGTTCGCAGAGCGATTTAAGATTAAATCCTGTGGCAACATTTCCAAAATCATATGAATGGGATAGCATAACACTGGATTCGGATGGCAATATTTCTCACAGCAGTTATGAAACATTCAACGATTTTGGTGATAAACTGATCGATGTTGATAAAAGCCCAATGGTAATCGGATATCTTATTGTTGCGTTTTTCCATTTTTTCATCGGACTGGTTGCAGGCGGATTGTTTTTTTGGCTTATCAACTAAAATATCTGTTGATGTAATCATGATTTAAATCAGTGTTTCAATCTGGATTTCAATTTCTTTGGCGTATTCTTCATCGCCAAAACAAAGCGACAGCGCTATAACTGTAGCACCTGTCAGCTTCGGAACAAGTGATGCAATTAATAAAGCGCATTCAGTAACACTCAGACGTTCGGAAACGTTTTTGGATAAACCGTATGAAATGTAACTCGACAGACAGGGAAAGGAAGAAGGTAAAGAATCGTTTGAATGACCCAGAATGTATTTTGCTATGTCAATAGAGAAAAAATATGCTTTTTTCTCTGGCATTGTATCTCCAAGTTTTTTATACCCCTCGGTAAAATCCATACATCTTTCATAGTCCGGCCCCGCAACATATTCGATAAGATCCTTTTTGAATTCCTCTATTTCAGAATCATCAACATACCGTGACAGATGATTGAATATATGCATAAGTTGATAAGCAATGGTCACTGTTTCCGCTTTTCCACCAATTGTACTGTTGATGATAGTGATATGGTCCGAACAACAATTCTGTATCGTATCAATACTTTTATTAAAGAATAATTCCCTTATTTCACGAATATCCTTTGAAAAACACTGTAATTTTTCATCCCAGTGATTGGGTGTGATTGTTACCGGATATTCTGATTTATTATACTTATTGTACATCATTGTGCAGTAATCGATGCAGATTTTTAATATAGTGCGTGCATAATTCAGGCAAATGAGATAATATTGCTTAGCCTTGTTTTTTACTTCCGTTAAATCTATGTCATATTTAGAAAATAATTTCATAAAAGTAATCTGTTTTCAATCATATATCGAAATGATTTTTTTAATACATCAGAGAAAGATAACTATAAGTAAATCAATAATATGTAAATATTTATATTTATAATAAACTGCAAAATAATTTAAAACAGTTTTGTTTTATATTGCTTTCATCTCTTGACATTGCTAAGCTATAACGTAATATTCATAAAAATCTTCGTTAAAATAAATAATTAATATATAGCCTATGCAAATAAATAGTAAGATATTTTTTTAAAATTTATAGAAATGTAGTCATTGAACAGGGGGTAGAATATGAAAAAATCAATATTAGTATTCGGTATATGTCTTTTATGCGGCGTTGTCGCCGGATGCGGAAACAAACAGGAGAGCGAACTGAAGCTATATGTATCGTTATCCGGTGATGATTCATGGTCGGGTAAGCTTCAACAGTCTAACAGCGACAAAACCGACGGACCGTTCAAGTCTTTGGCAAGAGCACGTGATGCTGTCAGAGAACTAAAAACATCAGGCTCTCAACCTGATAGTGGTATCACTATCTTTATATGCGAAGGAATATACCCTATAACTGAAACTTTCACTTTATCAGGTCAGGACTCCGGCACGGAAAAAATTCCTGTCACGTGGAGGAATTATCCTTATGAAAAAGTCCATTTTTCAGGGGGTAAAACCATAACATCTTTTGAACCGGTAAGTGATCCTGCAGTTCTCAAGAAAATTGACAATAAGTATCGCCAGAACATACTGCAAACCGATCTGAAAGCCCAGGGAATTAACAACTTCGGAGACCTTAATCCTTCCGGTGGAAAAAGAATCGAATTATTTTTCGACGGCAAATTTATGACTGTTGCACGGTATCCGAACGAAGGCTGGATTACTATTGTCGATGTGCCCCAGACCGGCGATAAGATGATCAACAAGGGGCTCGACCGTGATACATCACCGGTTCCCCGTGGAAGACATTACGGGCGCTTCACTTACAGCGGTGACAGACCCGAAAAGTGGGCCAATTTCGATAATATATGGATTCACGGTTACTGGACATGGGACTGGTCAGATCAATACCTGAAAGTGGCAAAAATTGATACGACGCTTCGTGAAATTTATCCAGCAGAACCACATCACAATTATGGTTATACGAAAGGTCAACGATATTATTTTCTCAATATTTTAGAAGAACTGGATTCTCCCGGTGAATGGTATCTCGACAACTCAACCGGGATGCTGTATTTCTGGCCGCCGTCACCTGTGGAAGGAAACGATATGGTTGTATCTCAAATGGAAGATGTTATGATTTCGCTTGAGAATACATCATTCGTTACAGTTCAGGGTATCATTTTTGAAAGTTCCCGCGGAGGGGCCGTACAAATTGAGGGCGGTTCACACAATAAAATTGCCGGTTGTACTTTTCGTAATTTAGGGCAGACCGTAGTTACCATTAACGGAGGATCAAAAAACGGAATTCAGTCATGTGATATCAATGAAGTTGCATCGGGTGGAGTCGATCTTCACGGTGGAGACCGTAAAACACTCACACCTGCCGGAAATTATGCAGTCAACAATCATATTCATGATTTTGGTGTACGGCTCAAAACCTATCGTCCTGCCATCCAGACCACCGGTGTCGGAAACCATATCGCACACAACCTTATCCATGATGCACCGCACTGCGGTATCTTTCTGATGACCAGCCAGCTGGGCAACGACCATATCATCGAATATAACGAGCTGCATTCAATCGCGAAAGAAACCGGAGATGTGGGTGCTATATATCTCTGTGCCCGTGACTTCACCATGCGCGGCAATATCGTCCGCTATAACTATATCCACCATATTCATGGTCCCGGTCAACACGGCGTAATGGCGATTTATCTCGATGATTTTACCAGCGGAACTCAGGTATACGGCAATATATGTAATGATGCAAGCCGTGCCATTCTGATCGGTGGCGGAAGAGATAATACCATTGAAAATAACGTGTTTATCAAGTGCGATCCTTCTATTCATGTAGATGCCCGAGGACTGGGGTGGGCAAAAAATTATTTTGAAAACAACAACAGGTTTCTCGATCTAATGGAGGCAGTGAATTATAATGAGCCGCCGTACAGCGAAAGGTATCCCGAACTGCTTACCCTCCAGGATGACGATCCCGCTGTTCCCAAATACAACAAAATAATCCACAACATTTCTACCGGAGGAAGGTGGCTGGATTTTCTCGACAATCTTGATTTTTCCGTTGTGATTGTTGAGAATAATTATATAACGGATCCTGATGTATGCAAATGGCGAAAGAAACCGGATGGGGAATATAAGGTTTATGGACAGGATGACACCGAAACCATCAAAACACTGACAGACAACGGTAATAATGTAACCGGCAGAGAACCGGGTTTTATAAATGCAAAGGAAAACAATTTCCGGTTAAAAAAGAGTTCACCCGTTTTCAAACTTGGATTTGAAGAAATTCCGGTCGATAAAATCGGTTTGTATATAGATGAATACCGTACTTCGCTGCCGTATTGAAACATTTGTGATTTAACTATTATTTGAACATGGCCTCATCTATCCAGTCCGGTTTGATTGGTAAAGCCCGCCAGCCTGTCGGTACAGTACCGACATCCACCGGAGCTCCATCGCGTTCCGAGGCCGAGTAAAATCCGGACAGAAACAACTCCGTTTTTTTACGGATATTGTCGTACGGTTCGAATAATTTTCCTTCGAAAGTTCGCTGCATGGCAACAAGCATAGGTACATGATGGATAAGAAGGTCATCCTGCCAGTTTTCGAATACCGGCAAGCATGAAGATTCTGTTCCCTTTGTACCGGAAACGGTCATCGAATAAAGATCTCCGCGCGGTGTCATTGTCAGCGTCGCAGGGAAAGTGGGTTGGTTTTCGCGTTCTTTGTAGAGATATGTTCCAACAAGATAGGTGCTTTCGTTCGGATTGTCGGTTATAATTGAAACTTTACCGATATCATAGCCGAAGACTTTAAACATCAGGTATGGGGTATGAAAGAGCGCCGGATATTCATGGGTCAGACAGGTACCGTGGATACACTCGATTTCTCCGATATTCCTGATCTGCTTTTTCAGCGTTGTCGCTGCATAAAGATGCTCGTAGACATCTGTTGCCATAATCGGTGTTGAATGTTTTGCGGCTGTATCGAGCAGTTCGTCTATGTCACGGAGGCTGTATGCGAATGGACGGCTCAGATAGGTTGGGATGCCTGCTTCGATATATGGCCGGGCAAGTTTGTTCTGCCACGGAACTTCGTAATATCCGCCAAAAGCAATCGCATCAACCTTACCGACCATATCGTCATAACGTTTTACGGCAGATGCTCCAACCTTTGCTGCGAATTTCTGCGCTTCTTCGGGATTCACATCCCATACATGTGTGATTTCCATATTGAACAGATCGGTTTCCAAAGAACCCCGGTTAACAGTAGTTCCGTACGGGGAAAGGATATCGCCCCAAGTATACGACCAGAAGGAGTGTGCCCCAACTGCAAGGGCACCGATCCTGAGCTTACGGTTTTTTTTCACAGGCGCAGCAAAAGATGGGGATACTAAACCGGCTGACAATGATGCAGCGCCGGTTAGAACTGAGATTTTCAGGAAGTTACGTCGTCTTGGTAACCTCTCCGAATTTCTTTTATCAATCTTTGAGTTTCTTTCCATTATTTACTACTCCTTTTTTACCGTTACGGTTCATCATAATCGCCGCTGAAAACCCGTGCGATCTGTTTAAGTTCTTGAGTTGTATGTGCGTTCTCAAAATCGCTTTTACGCGGTGGCATGAGTTCCCAGTCTTCGATTTCTTCACGACGTACCGGCGCCCCGTTTTTTTCGAGGACGGATTTGAATGCCATAAGAAACATGGCGGTTTTTTCAAGAATGTCGAAGCTGTCTTCGGGGCTTTTTTTCGTTTCGAACATTTCCTGAATGACAAGCTGCATGGCATTCCATGTGTTGTAGCGAAAATATCCGGGTGAAGCGGGGATTTTACCTTCAACATCGAACGGACGGTTGCAGAATATCTTGATGTAAGCATTTCCGTTTGCGCCGCAGGGTTCATGCAGCGAACCATAATACGGCCCTTTTGTACCTTCATGTTCGAAAGTGACAACACCGTTGCAGTTTTTCCAGTCGGGTGTCATGTACGATGCGGCAGTGACTGGCCCACGGCCTCGTCTGATTTCATCTTTCAGGCAGGAATAAACGTAATAAATGCCATGGACGCCGTGGGTGTAGAAATCGCTCATGGAATTGTGAGCCACATACCCTTTGATCTCATCGACACTCTTCAGGGATGTACGGACATCACCGCAGCTTTCGGTATACTCCCAAGTGGAGCCGCACATAAGCGGAGTTTTATATTGATCTGCGGTTTGTGTCAGCAGTCGTGCTTTTTTGATGGAGGTTGAACAGGGACGATTCACAAAAGTAGGTACTCCGGCTTCAAGGAACGGTTTTGCCATAAGATGATTGAGCGGTACAGTGTAAAAATCAGTCAGAAATACACCGTCGACTTTCCCGATCATGTCTTCGGGATTTTTTACCGGTTCGAATCCCCACCTCTTTCGGAAATACTGCTTGTCCTCGTCTTTCAGACACCAGACATACCGGCAGTTCATCCCGGTGGTTCGTATATAATTTTCTTCGGGATTCCATGTTTCACCCCAAATATTGACATGTCCGCTGTTTCGTGAACCGCACACAAGGCCGATGGTTACCAGTTCGTCACGATACCGTGAGGTGCGTTTGAATGGTTTCCGTGAATCTATTTTCATTGTTTGTGCCTGAACCGGATTTGAATCGATTGCCATTGAACCGGCTGCTAATCCCGATACTGCTGCGCTTTTGAGAAATTTTCTTCTTCCCGGCATATAAATCTCCTGTTTTTGTGTATTTTTAACAATACATATCAGAACAAATCAGAAATATCAAAAAAATATGCTGATCATAAAACTAAATCTTGACAAATTACCGGAAAATGAGGTATCTGTGTAATACAGAAATATATTCCGATGTCTGCTTAACATTACATAATATACCGGGATTTAACAATGAAAAAAGACTATCGAAGCAAACCGGTAAAAAAAATAGTTGTCATAGGCGAAAGCAATGCATTCGGTATGTGTGCGTGCGATCCCCGTAACGAATGGGTTCAGACTGTCGCCAATCTGATCCGTGATTTTCAGGATGAACCGTTGACAGTATTGAATAATGCTGTTCCTGCGAATGTAATAAGCCAGAATAGTCCGGGTTATGCAACGCTACCCGAACACGGCAAACCGAGTGCGCTCGACCGTTACTACCGTGACCTTATTGCATATAAACCTGACCTTGCCATTATCGCTTACGGCCTCAACGATTCACGGTGCGGATATCCGGCTGAGGATTTTCTCGGAGACCTCGAATATATCGTTGCAGATGTAACGAACAGAACGAAGGCGCTTGTTGTACTAACCTCACCCTACTGGAACACGCAGTATGATGAGATGCTCTGGAACAACCTTGAAACCAAGCCGGAATGGGCTACGGGAGATTACAGTACATTCGCGGTAACCGGCAGAAATCTTGTTTTTTCATATGTGACGGGCATACAAAAGATCGCTGAAAAATACGGCTGCCTGTTTGTTGATCTTTTCGCTCCAACCGAAGGGTGTTTGTGGCTGCTTCATGATGATCAGTGCCATTACAGCGATGTCGGACACCGTGTGCTCGGGCAACTTGTTTTCAACACTATTGCATGCAACTGCTCATGGATAGGGCAGAAGAGCCGCAGGATAGCCCGGGAGGGGGACTATGATACGTCAAATACCGGCGGCACCAATGGCATGAACCGTATGATACGGGGTTGGTTGGGAAGGTAATAGTTCAAAATTCAAATCTGAAAATTATTAATAGAAAGGTTTTTTTCATGGAGCAATTGAACCTTGCGATTCATCCTGTCGATCTCGTAATAATAATAGCGTATCTGGTAGGTATTGTTGCCCTGGGATGCTGGGCGGGATTGCGTCGCCGTAACATAACCGGGGGCAAAGGCTACTTTTTAGCCGACAAAGCGCTAACATGGCCGATAATCGGGCTTGCGCTCTTTTCGACCAATATCTCGACAATACACCTTGTAAGTCTTGCGCAGGAGGGGTATGTTAACGGCCTGGCATATGGCAACTTCGAATGGATGGCGGCATTCACCCTCATAGCCCTTGCGCTCTTTTTCGCACCGTTCTATATACGGTCGAACGTGGCGACGCTACCCGATTTTCTGGAAAAACGATACAGCCGCGCAAGCCGTGACTGGCTCGCAATCATATCGATCATTTCTGCCGTATTTATCCATATCGGATTTTCTCTGTATACCGGCGCTGTTGTACTTCGGGGGCTTTTCGATATCAATATCATGGTGAGTATAATAGGCATCGCGATTCTGACCGGACTGTATACAATAATCGGCGGCCTGCTTGCTGTGGTGCTTACCGAATCGATTCAAACTATCGTGCTCATTATCGGCGCAGTGTGCATAACCTTTATCGCCTATACGAAACTTGGCGGGTGGTCAGAACTGGCCGCGAATGTCGACCCGGTTAAGCTAACGGTGCTGCGTTCGGCGGATGATCCTTCCGGACTGCCGTGGTATTCGGTATTTCTCGGGTATCCCGTTATCGGTTTATGGTACTGGTGCGCAGATCAGACCATCGTGCAGCGTGTACTCGGTGCCAAAGATGAAAACCATGCCCGTGTAGGCCCGCTCTTCGCCGGATTCATTAAAATTCTTCCGGTATTCATTTTTGTTCTACCGGGATTGCTCTGTCTCGGACTGATCAACAAGGGCACATTGCCTGCCGAACTGACCGATTCGGCGGATACCTACGCTTTTATGATCAGCCACCTGCTGCCTATCGGTTTAAAAGGTATTGTTGCCGCTGCTCTTCTCGCCGCACTGATGAGCACCGTTTCGGGAGCGCTGAACTCAATCGCCACACTGTTCAGTTACGACATTTACCGCAGATGGCGTCCCGAAACATCCGAACGTAAACTGGTCGTTATCGGTCGTATCGTCACGTTTGTAGCAATGATAGCGGCTATAGTCTGGTCACCATTCGTGAGTCATTTCCAGAGCATTTTTCAGGGGATTACCGCAATAATCTGCTATATAGCCCCTCCGATTACCGTTGTGTTCGTATGCGGTGTGTTCTGGCGTCAGGCGTCGTCCATGGGATCGATAATTACGCTTTTAAGCGGATCTGCCATGGGATTTGTCGTGTTTTTGCTCGACTGGTTTAAGGAACATACCGGTTGGAACATTCCACCGATGATGGCTACTTTTTACCTGTTTGTCATCTGCCTGATTATCATGGTGTTTGTATCACTGCTGAGACCGCACAGGCACACTGAAGAAAGTGAAAAGCTTGTGTGGAAGAATCCGCTGGAATCTTTTTACGGCGAGGCCTGGAGCGGAATTGGGAATTTCAAACTTCTTTCTGCGCTGTTGTTTGTGACGATGGTTGTCCTGTATGTGGTGTTTGGGTGAAGATTAGGCACAATGGCAGAATGGGAAAACAGATACAAGTGATAAAATGCAAGATGTATGGTAATTGTTGGGGCAACCCTCTATGGTTGCCCTGTATGGTTTTTTTACACAATTGGGTATAAAAATCGTCCCTATCTTTTGCTCTTTATTAACCCTGTCATTTCTTATGAACAAGCATTCCATCAGTATCATTTTGCATAATGCTCTGTAAATACGCATCCATCGCCATAGCTGCCCGTCTACCCTGAGCAATAGCCCTGACAACGAGCGAAGCGCCGAGTACACTGTCACCCGCAGCAAAAACACCCTCTGCGGATGTTTTCAACCCTGAGTCGACTTTCAGATTGCCTTTATCGTCAGTGGCGAGATTCAGTTCGTTAACAAGCGGCCCGTGTTCGACATGCAGGAATCCTGCTGCAAGCAGCACAAGGTCTGTTTTGATCTCGAATTCCGAACCCGAAACTTCCTGTGGTATCATTTTCCCATTGTCACGGTTCCAGTCGACTTTAATCAACCGGGTTGATGTTACTTTTCCGTCCGTTCCGCCGAACTCCAAAGATTTTACAGCCCAGATTCGTTCGCACCCCTCTTCCTGGGATGAGGATGTCCGCATGATGACCGGCCAGAACGGCCATGGATTATCGATAGTGCGTTCTTCCGAGGGTTTGGGAAGAATTTCGATCTGGTAAATGGAGTTGGCTCCCTGACGTCTGCTGGTACCCACACAGTCGGAACCGGTGTCGCCGCCGCCGATAACCAATACGTCCTTGCCCTGAGCCGAAACCTTCTGGTGGCTGTCGATTGTGTTACCTGCGTTTTCTTTGTTTTGCTGCGTCAGGAAATCCATTGCGAAATGGATACCGCTCAGATTTCGTCCGGGTATACTCAGATCACGTGGCGTCCGTGCACCCGCCGCGATTAAAATGGCATCGAATGTCCTGAGGAGGTATCCCGCGGATAAATCGACACCGGCATTGACATTGACTTCAAATTTAACACCTTCGGCGCTCATCTGGTCGAGACGGCGGTCCAACACATGCTTTTCAAGTTTAAAATCCGGGATACCGTACCGGAGCATGCCGCCGATACGATCGCTTTTCTCGAACACGGTTACAGTGTGTCCCTTACGGGCAAGTTGTTGCGCTGCTGTAAGACCTGCGGGTCCAGAACCGATTACAGCGACCTTTTTACCCGTCCGTATGAGAGGAATTTTCGGTATGATCCAGCCGTTTTCCCAGCCTCGTTCGACAATTTGAAGCTCGATATGCCGTATCGATACCGCGGGCATATTGATCGACAGAGTGCAGGCCGCTTCGCATAAAGCAGGACAGACACGCCCCGTAATTTCCGGGAAATTGTTGCAAAGGTGAAGGATTTCGAGGGCATTTCGCCATGATCCGCCTGTTACCATCAAATTAAAATCGGGAATCCTGTTATTCACCGGACACCCGAAGCTGTGACAGTAGGGAATACCGCAGTCACGGCACCGTGAGGCCTGAGTTTCGACCTCGGGAACTGACAGCAGTTCTTCAACTTCCCTGTAATCACGGATACGTTCCTCAACCGGCCGTTTCGGAGAATCCTGCCTCTTGTGCTCCATGTAACTCGGTAAAAATACTTCTTCTGTCGCCGACAGACTTTCATTATCGGTATCCTCGGCATTCTGAATTCTTTCCAGTGATAACCGGTAATCGATGGGCATTACTTTAGCAAAGAGAGGTAACGATAATTCCCAGTTATCGAGAACTTTTTTTGCGCGTAGACTGTGTGTAGCCGAATAGTATTTTTCTATGAGGTTTTTCAGTACTATCTCATCCTCAACCGATTCGACACTTTCAATATCCACCATATCAAGATTGCAGCGTGTGTCGAACATCTCCGATTGATTATAAATATAGGCAATACCGCCGCTCATACCTGCGGCAAAATTGTTACCGGTTTCACCGAGTACGATTACGATGCCTCCGGTCATATACTCGCAGCCGTGATCACCGATGCCCTCCACAACTGCAACCGCTCCGCTGTTCCTGACTGCAAATCGCTCGCCCGCTGTCCCGTAGATGAACACCTCGCCTTTTGTAGCGCCATATAATACCGTATTACCTGCTATGACGTTTTCCCATGGATTGAATGTTGAACTTCTTGGAGGAACTACAATGATTCTGCCTCCTGACAAACCTTTTCCGAGGTAATCGTTCGTATTGCCCTCGAGGCGCAAAGTAATTCCCGGCGCAAGAAATGCTCCGAAACTCTGCCCGGCAGTGCCTTTCAGGTTGATGGAAATAGTGTCGTCCGAGAGCCCCTTTGCACCGTATCTCTTAATAATTTCGGAACTTAACTGCGCTCCGGTTGTACGGTGTATATTTCTGATGGCCAATGATATCATCACGTTTTTCTTGTCGGTAAGCGCCGGTTGAGCGGCATTTAGAATTTCCGCATCAAGTGGGGATATATCGACGCCAACCGGATTTTTATTGCTGTTATACAGGCCTTTTTTATCGACCTTACTGTCTCTTTGCAGGATCGGACTGAGGTCGAGTTTTTGGGCTTTGAAGTGATGTATATCCGGAGTTGTATCAATATATTCCGAATGCCCGATCATGTCATCGAGAGTTTTAAATCCTAATTGTGCCATATGTTCGCGAAGATCTTGTGCGAGAAATCTCATCATATTCTCGATGTATTCGGGTTTACCGGCGAAATGCGTCCGAAGTTTGGGGTCTTGAGTCGCTATTCCCATGGAGCAGGCATTCAGGTGGCATTTGCGAAGCAGAACACATCCCAGCGCAACAAGAGATAAAGTGCCGAACCCGAATTCGTCCGCTCCTAATAATGCTGCAATTGCAAGGTCACGTCCCGTTCTGAGTTGTCCGTCAACATGGATACGGACATTTTTACGCAGGTTATTCATTACCAGAGTCTGCTGGGTTTCGGCAAGACCCAGTTCCCAGGGCAACCCTGCATGTTTGATCGATGTCAGTGGGGAAGCTCCGGTACCGCCGTCACAGCCTGAAACCACGATAATGTCTGCTTTTGCTTTCACTACTCCGGCGGCCACCGTGCCCACACCGGCTTCGGATACCAGTTTAACCGACACCCGTGCCTGAGGATTCACCGTTTTCAGGTCGTAAATCAACTGGGCAATATCCTCGATGGAGTAAATATCATGATGGGGCGGAGGTGAAATAAGAGTTACACCCGGAGTTGAATGACGAATTTCCGCGATTTCCTTGCTTACTTTATGGCCGGGAAGCTGTCCGCCCTCGCCGGGTTTCGCTCCCTGAGCGATTTTAATCTGGAGTTCTTTTGCATTTACCAGATAGTCGATCGTGACACCAAATCTTCCCGAAGCAACCTGTTTTATTGCCGATGATTTACTGTCGCCATTCTCAAGAGGTTTGTAGCGGTTTGGAGATTCTCCGCCTTCGCCCGAATTGCTCCGCGCCCCCAACCTGTTCATAGCAATTGCGATTGTCTCGTGAGTTTCTTTACTGATCGAACCCATCGACATCGCCGAGGATACGAAACGTTTCACTATACAATCGACCGGTTCTACTTCATCGACCGGTATCGGATTTCCCTTTTTAAACCTGAAAAGACTACGAAGTGTTACACGTTCATGTGACTGATTGTTGATGATACCGGTATATTTTTTAAATAAATTATAGTCGTTTACTTTTACAGCCTGTTGAAAAGCGGTAATAGCTTCCGGTGACAGCAGATGTTTTTCACCGTCAACCCGTGACTGGTAGGCGCTTCCCGGATCGAGCAGAGTGTCGGTGGTGATTTCGCTATCGAATGCATTTTTATGTCTTGTAATCGTTTCACGAGCGATTTCATCGAGGTCAATGCCGCCGATTCTTGATATTGTACCGCAGAAGTAGGTGTTTACGAGTTCCCTGCCAAGACCGAGAGCTTCGAAGATTTGTGCCCCAAAATAGCTTCTGATGGTCGAGATACCGATTCTGCTCATGGTTTTCATTAGGCCTTTTTTAATAGCCGTAATGTATGCATCCACTGCAACCTCAGTGTTTGTCGGTTTTTCGTACATACCTTCTTCGGTCAGTTGCCGTATTGTTGAAAACGCCACATACGGGCAGATCAAACTGGCGCCATAACCGATGAGAAGCGCGAAATGCATTACTTCACGCGCCTCTCCTGTTTCGAGGATTATAGAAACCGCGGAACGTTTTCCCTTACGGATTAAATAATGATGAAGACCCGAAGCCGCAAGCAACACGGGAATGGGCGCGTGGTTTTCATCCATTTGTATGTCGGTCAGGATCAGAAATGAAGCACCGTTATCAATATGTTTTTCAGCCAGTTCGAAACATGTATCGAGAGCTTTTCGGAGATCATCACCGTTGCCTTTTGAAGGGAAAAGGATATCGATTTCACCAATCGAAATATCCGGATGTTTGACCGATCGGAGACGTTTCATATCCTCCGGTGTCAAAATGGGGTGATGAATTTTTAACTGTCGGCAGTGTTCGGGCGTTTCATCGAGAAGATTCTGCTCTTTACCGGAAAACCGCATTAGTGACATCACAAGCTCTTCACGCAGGGGATCGATCGGTGGATTGGTTACCTGGGCAAAATGCTGCTTAAAATATGAGAACAGAAGCTGAGGCCGGTTTGAAAGTACGGCAAGCGAAGTATCATCACCCATCGAACCGACCGGTTCCTGCCCGTGGGTTCCCATCGGTGTGAGAATCATTTTCAGCTCTTCTTCGGTATAACCGAAAGCAATCTGTTTCTGTCTGAGACGGGACGGATTTTCCGGCGGTATTTCCGTCGAAATGGAAAGTCCCTTCAGTTCGATACGATTGTTTTTGACCCAGTGACGATATGGTTTTTGCCTGCATATTTTCGCCTTGATAACATTATCCGGTATTATTCTGTTGTATTCGAGATCGAGCAGAAACATTTTACCCGGTTGCAGACGCCCGTGCGACCTGATTTGATCATTCGGGAATTCAAGTACACCGGCTTCCGACGCCAGCACTATGGTACCGGTTTTGGTAATCGTATATCTGGCGGGTCGCAGGCCGTTTCGGTCCAGGGTGCCGCCGATATAGCGGCCATCGGTGAAAACCATTGCCGCCGGACCATCCCACGGTTCCATGAATGCTGCGTGATACTCATAAAATGCGCGCTTGTCCTCACCCATCAGGTACTTGGAACCCCATGCTTCCGGAATCATCATCATGACAGCATGCGGTAAAGACCGTCCCGCCATCACCAGCAGTTCGAGTACATTGTCAAAGGAAGCTGAATCGCTGCCTCCGGGCATAATAACCGGTTTGATTTTTTCGATATCGGCCCCGAATAAATCGGACGCCAGATCGGCTTCACGTGACAGCATATGGTTTTTATTGCCGCTGAGGGTGTTGATTTCGCCGTTATGGGCAAGCATCCGAAACGGCTGGGCAAGCTTCCATGACGGGAATGTATTGGTGCTGTAACGCTGATGTATAATCGAAAAAGCGCTTATATACTCTTTGTCTTGTATATCAGGATAAAAATTTGGGAGATCGATACCGTTCATGAAACCTTTGTAATTGATGATGCGGCTTGACAGGCTGACAATGTACAAATGTTTGAACTGTTCTTTTTGCCGTATTAATTCATTTTCCACCCTGCGTCTGATGACATAGAGCTTTCTTTCGAATTGGTCACGGCCAACCGAAGCTCTCGAAATAAATACCTGACAGATACCCGGTTGGGAAGACTGTGCGATCGCTCCGATTTTATGGGAATTTACCGGAACATCCCTCCATCCCAAAACCTCACATTTTTCATCCTCGACGATTTTTTCTATCGCCGCTTTACACAAATCAGCTTCACTTTTATCTTTTGAAAGGAATATATTTCCTGTACCGTAATCACCCTTGTCAGGCAGCTTCATTCCGGTTTCCATGCACCTTTTTCTTAAAAATAAATCCGGAATCTCTGTCAGAAGGCCGGCGCCGTCTCCTGTTGTTTGATCGCTGCTGACCGCCCCACGGTGTTCGAGATTCACGAGTATCCGTATCGAGTCTTCGATTATGGAATGAACCTGCCTTCCGTCGATTCGTGCAACAAACCCTACTCCGCAGCTGTCGTGTTCATATGAAGGATCATATAGGTTCTTATATGGCTTTATAATATTTTTTATATTCAACTGCTTAAATTCCTTTCAGGTCTCGGATGTGTGAAGTTTCATATAAAGGTAAATTGAAAGCCATTGTTCCACTTTATCTGATCAATACTTTTTTTGCTGAATAATTGGTACAAAAGGTGTGTTTAACTTACGATTGAAAATCCCGGAAGTTTAACTGAAGATATCATGGAAGTTCAAATTTATTTTTGGCATGATATACCTATTATAAATATACATTAATTTTGTGTATATGATTTTCTTGACAGTTTATATAATAATTGTTAGCTTCCATATGAGTTTTTCAATTTTTAAATAATTCCGACATTGGAAAAATATAGTTAATTATGGAATTAACATCAAGTATTTCTGCTTTTATGTGATTTAAGAATATGCATGGGGGTGTACATGGTTAATGATATTGCAAACCGCAAAGCTCGTCGTTATGGTATGGTTATTGGCGTTAAACCTGATAAAATAGAAGAATATAAGCGACTTCATGATTCAACATGGCCTGGCGTCCTGAAAAAAATAACAGAATGCAACATTATAAATTATTCAATCTACCTTAAAGAACTGGAACCGGGTAAGTTCTATCTTTTTTCATACTTCGAATATACCGGTACTGATTTCGAAGCTGATATGGAAAAAATGGCAGCCGACACCACTACGCAGGAATGGTGGAGCGTCACCAAACCATGTCAGATTCCGCTTTGCGGAGAAGATTCCTGGGCTATGATGGAAGAAGTATTTCATACGGATTAAAACCGGAATCTCATTCACATTACCTGTTTGTACATGATGGTATCCCGGTCAGCAGGGTAGATTTATTTCAAAAAATCATTGCCCTTGTTGGCTTTCCTGAGTAAAATTCGTGAAGTATCGGAATCATGAAAAATATGGAGGGATTTTTTATTTCCCTCCATATTCTTGTAATGTATTTAATGGGTCAATTATGCTTTTGTTACGACAAATTCGCCATAGGGATCACCACATTCAATTCCCTTTACCTGCTCGCATTTAAATGTATGAAGCCCGGTTTTACCCGTGGAATCATATTGGCCGCCATAAGCAAGGTCCATGAACGCAGCACATACGCCTCTCAACATATAAGCGCTTTTTTTGCCACTTTTGCCATATTTGACAACATCCGATTCATAGTAATCGTATGCCCTGACAACTTTCTTTTTACCGGGAATGAGTTCTACGATTTCCGCCTTTCCCCATCCCCATGCCGTCAGAATTGCGTATGCGCCGTAGAGTATATCCTCCGGGACTTTCTCGACCATTGGTTGAACGACCGCATTCCATTCTTCTGATGTAATAATTCCATAACCGGTATGGTAACCACACTCATGCGCCGCATTAACCAGAAGGTATTCGGCCGGTTCAAGCAATTCAGGTTGAACCATATTTGTCAGACGGTCGGCGAATGAATTCCAGAATGCTGCCGGTAATTGGGTTATGAATACGTTGAAAGCAGGAACAAGACCTTCATCATTTCCAATTATTTTAATTTTTGACATATCATCAATGATTTTTGAACGATTTATAGCCATGGTGGTCTCCTCCTTATTGTAAAACGGCCTTAAAAAGTGAACGTTTGGCCCCTGAAACGATACTTTCTTCTTCAATGACCTGGTAGTTTTTTGTAGATTTATTGTTAACCAGACTTACGAGAGCCGCTATATATCCCTGAGTGATGAAATTAACGGGGGCCTGACGTTTGCCCCATTTTTTTATCCAACCCTCGTCAACATGTGAGTGAACGAGTTCAACCTCTGCCGATTCATGACCGAGATATACAACATTCATTTGTCCCAGACCGGTAGCGGCAAAATACTGTTCGGCTATACTGATTTTATCATTTACTGTAACGATGGAGTTGGCGTCAAAGTACTCCTGAAGAACCGAATAAAATGTATCTTCAGCTACATCGGCCAGGAGTTTTTTGCCGTCCACGAATTCAACATCATCAGCTAACTGAGAGTAAAGAGTCGCATAATGATGACAATGTAAAACACTTAATTGATTGTTTAAATAATGTCTGGATGTTTTAGGATCATATTGATGATCCAGTGTCAATTCTGTTTCAATAAAACGTGCCATATTTACCTCCGTTTGTATTAGAATTTAGGTGGTTCCTGTCCACTTACCTCTTTAGCTGCATTGTGCATTTTGGTTACTGCATCCGGTGTATCTGGTATTGTGCCTGCTTTTGCAGAGGGAATACCCGATTTCATGGCAAGTCTCATTTGAGCGGTCATGCCACCGAATTGTTTAATCCAATCGTAATACTTCAACAAACTGGCACCCATATGTTTCTCCTTTCATTGGATGTTTTTTAGATATTACTGAAGGTATTTTCAAGTAATATTTCAGTTTTTTCTCTGTTTTTTTTGGGCAATATTACACGGCATTTTGTGTCACCTTCCACTCCTTTGATCTGCAGTCCCCCTTTCTGAATCACTCTGAAGAACGGTCTGGGGAATTCAGGAAAATACTCGAGATGTCCCATGCACTCCAGGCTATATATTTCATTTTTACTCCAGGCGGAATTGAAGAAATATTCAAATACGCTGCTTCCGTCAAAGCAATCTTCGACTTTGATTTTATTACATATTTTCATGATGATAACTTTCTGATTGCCTTTATGGCGCACATTATATCTTCATCGGTATTAAAACCGGATACACTGAATCGAACAGTGCCTTCCGGGGCGCTGCCGATTGCTTTATGAATCAGAGGTGCGCAATGAAGGCCTGTTCTGCAGATTATCCCGAAACTTTCTGCGAGTATGTAACCGGTTTCTTCAACAGACCATCCTTCAATTTTGAATGAAATTACGCCGACTCTGTCAACATCACTATTTTTATCGAAAATCGATACACCACGGATTTCCGACAATTCTTCATATAATCTTTGTATATATTTTCCGGTGAGTTTCGAATATTCATTTCCTTTTTTTTCATGCCATTGTAAAGCAGCATGCAGACCGGCTATTGCGGGACTGTTGGGTGTTCCCGCTTCGAGACGTAACGGCATCTCGGGAGGATGAAGTGCCATATCGCTTCGTATTCCGGTTCCGCCGACATATACCTGTTTCAGTTCCAACTCAGGACTAACATACAATCCCCCTGTTCCGGGGGGGCCATGCAATGCTTTGTGTCCGGTGAATGCAACAAGGTCGGCATTTAGGCGCATAGGGCTGACAGGAATCGCACCCGTGGTCTGTGTAGCATCAAGAACAGTTATGGCGCCTGCTTTTTTTGCATCTGAAAAAAGACCGGCAACGTCATATATATGGCCAGTTACATTGGATGCATGGTTGATTATGACAACAGTAGGTTCTGCTGAAAGCGCCTGTGAGAATTTTTCATAATCAAGCTGACCGTTATTATCCAGATTTATGACAGATATACGAAGCCCCGGATATTTTTCCCTGAGGTGGTTGACCGGCCGGAGAACTGAATTGTGTTCGAGTACGGTTGTTATTATATGATCATTATTTCCTAAATTTAGTCCATGAATTGCCAGATTAAGCGCATGTGTTGCATTTACCGTAAGAATGATTCGAGATGGATCGGATACATCCAGTAATCTTGCCACCAGTTTTCGGCACTCACCAATTATTGTGTCTGATTCGGCTGAAACTCTTCCTGAGTTTGATGGCTGATGTTCCAGCATATAACTGACAGCTTTTATCACATTGTGAGCGCGAGGCCAACCGGTGGCAGCATTGTTAAGATAAATATTCATGTTTTTTTATATTGTGTTATGCAATGGTTTTTTGATTATTAATTTTTTAACAAAGCAATTTTTTTTGTCGGATTTTTTTGTGTTTTATTCGCAATGGTTAACTGTTCTTCGAAAAAGTTTTTGTTATCGGTATAATTCGAATTTTGGTTAGACTTTTTCCCGACAATAATTGAATTCAAAATATCAACAATTGATGTCAGTGTGTAAGACTGACTGTTCAATTCTTCGGCAGCAGCAGCGGATTCTTCCGCATTTGCTGCGTTCTGCTGAGTAATAGTATCCAATTGAGATACGGCGGTGTTTATCTGTGAAATGCCTTGAGATTGTTCATTAGAAGCTGTCGTAATAGTATCAACCAACAATGCGGTTTTTCTAATCAATTCCATGCTGGAATCAACAAAACCTTTAAGTTCAATAGTAATAGCAGTACCGCTTTGAACGCTATCGACTGTTTGATCAATCAGCACTCCTGTATCTTTAGCCGCTCCGGCAGCGCGAAGCGCTAAATTTCGGACTTCTTCGGCAACTACGGCAAAACCTGCACCGGCTTCTCCCGCTCTCGCTGCTTCCACTGCGGCATTCAGGGCAAGCAGGTTGGTTTGAAAAGAAATTTCATCTATTGTTTTGACAATCTTTTTTGTGGCATCGGAGTTTTTCTCAATATCAGTCACCGCATCGACCATCATGTTTAATCCTTCGCCAAGTTGTTCGACAGATTGGGAAGCTTCTTTCATATGATTATTACACTCATTTGAATTCGTAACATTTTGCTCCGCCATAGATGAAATCTCTTCTAACGAAGCTGCAATTTCTTCGATGCTTGACGCCTGTTCACTCGAACCTTCAGCAAGCGATTGGCTTGCACTGGAAACCTGAGAAGAGGCGCTTATCATCTGATCGGTTGCTTCATTAAGTTCATCGTTAGCTTGCCTGATGACTTTCAATACATTTGTCGATATCAGCCATGTAATGAGTATTATTAGCCCGATTGCTCCTGCTCCAAAGATAAGAGAGAGGTATTTGATGGAATTGATAGCGCTTAAGTATGTTTTAGTTGATACTGATGCGACCACTATCCATCCTGTTTTGTTATTTGTTGTAAAGTAAGCTATTCTTTTGTCATTTTCCCAAGTGTAGTTCAGGTTTCCGTTTTTACTCTGAAGGATTTCTTTCCCATAGTTATGATCACTCAGGTTGATGTTAAAAATATTTTCTTTTGTTGAATGAGCCAGTACGGTTCCGTATGGATCAATTATAAACAAGTTATTATTTTCATTTAAGTTTGTGTTGATAATAAATTCGTCCGTAAAAACTGTCAACTCGACCGGCATCCCAATAATACCTATTAGTTTGCCATTTTCTTGTATAGGTGCAGTTATGAGGGAGACCGGTTTTCCTGTTGCCGGTGATTGCATGGCGTTACCGATATATAATTCACCTTTTTTTGCATTGCTTATGTTTTTCTCGAAACCCGGTATTTTCGCAATCTCAATACCGAGTGATTTACCGTTAATTGAGTCCATAAAGATCTTACCGTTTGTATCAGCGATAAAAATATTCTCAAAAACCGGGGATTTTTTCTGATAATTGTTCAAAAACATTTGTATTTCATCGGAACGTTCTGACTTGCAAGCTGATTTAATCAGGCTGTTTTCACACATTATCGAGATTTCCCTTTCTCGCTCGTTCAGCCAGAAGTCTAATTCAATTTCGGTTTTTTCAACTGATTGATTTATTTTCTCTTTAAGATGATACAAAATGTTTTTGGATGCGATACGGTAAGAAGATACCGAAAGTATGGTAATACAGATAACCGGTACCAAAACGAGTGAAACAAGTAATTTCTCTCTCAATCCTAATGAATTCATGATACAATCCTTTTCCCGAAGTGTTTTTTAATCATGAAATTAATTATTTTTTATGGTGCTTTGTGAGGTCATAGCAACATCTATGCCATAGCAACAATGATTCCCGCAATGAATTGGCCTGCAATATTTTGATGGTTAATTATCAGTAATATAATGATATTAATAATATTATTATAGCGTGACAATCCGCCATTATAATTCTTTGGATTTCTTGACAAATTGTCTATTATTTAAAAACCCCGAGATATAAGTGATAAATAAAATAAAATGTAATTTTTTATATTTATTGTATAAATAGCGGAGAGATATTTAAAACAGAGGTTTCCGGTTTGACCGAAACAAAAACACAAAAAGAGTTGGTGATTCTGGTTCACGGTTTTTGCAGAACACATCGTGACATGAAATCATTGAAAAATAATCTGGAATCATATGGACACCGTGTTGTCTCCCCTGATTTTCCTACATTTACCGGCACGCTTGAGGAATGTTCGAAGAAATTAGGCAGTGAATTAAACAACGTTAAGGGGACATATGATTGCGTACATCTGGTAGGTCACAGCCTCGGCGGTCTCATTATCCGGCAATATCTGGCAAATAACAAACTCAGCGGGCTTGGCCGGTGTGTTTTGATAGGTACTCCGAATAAAGGAACCGAACTTGCCGGTATCGTCGACCGCTTTATTAAACCTCTGGTGTGGATATTCAAACCCTACAGGGTACTTAAACCCGGCGGTAGAATTTTCGGACAACCGATCAATAATCCTTTGCCGGAAATAGCGGCAATTGCGGGAGATAAAAATAGATTGTTGTTCGGAGGGCTAATCAAACGCGAAAATGACGGCAGAGTACCGGTCGCTTCGGTTCCATTTGAAGGGATGAAAGAATTCATTGTTTTGCCGTATCATCATGAGGAAATACATCATAAAAAGCTCACGGCTCGATATGTACATAATTTTTTGCAGAACGGTACATTTGCTATGGTTTCTGATAAAAATGATTTTTAATGCTCAAAAAGTTCTATCGTAAGTTAGTATAATTTATTTTAATAAATGAAACCATTCCATGAAATAGAAGTCTATTAATACGTATACTTAAAGCAGTCGTTTTCTTCCCGATAGAATTTGTATCCAATTTATATATTTTGTGACATTTTTTTGAGAAATTACTTGACAAGCTATGTGATCTACGTTATTATTAGTAAAAGTTATCATTACTAATAAAACTGAGGAGTACAGAGTGTATGCTACAGATTTCAGGATGACACATCAAAGACGGCTGATACTTGAAGAGTTGAAAAAGGTAAAAACTCATCCGACTGCTGATGAAATTTATGTGATCGTACGAAAAACGATGCCGCGTATTAGCCTCGGAACTGTTTATCGTAACCTCGAAATTCTTTCGGCGATGGGTCTGATTATTAAGATTGAAGGTTTTGGTAATCAGAGAAGATTTGACGGAAATACGAATAAACATTATCACATTCGCTGTATCAAATGTGGCAAAATCGATGATTTGCCCGAAGATGCGATAACGAACATAGAGGTTGATCATAACAAGATAAAAGGGTACTCAATTTATAATCACGAAATTCAATTAAGCGGTATCTGCGAACAATGTCATAACGCCAAATGATTTATCAGGTTAGCATACAATAGTAAGATATTTACAAATATTTTCAACATGTAATGACATTACCGGTCATACATCCATTCAAAATATCACTCTAAACATGAGGGGGTAGTGCATGGCAGCATTGAAAGGCTCGAAAACCGAGAAAAATCTTATTACTGCATTTGCAGGTGAATCACAGGCGAGAAATCGTTATTCTTATTTTGCCAGCCAGGCCAAAAAAGAAGGCTATGTACAGATGGCATTAATATTTGAAGAGACTGCGAATCAGGAAAAAGAGCATGCCAAACGTTTGTTTAAGTTTCTTGAAGGCGGTGAGGTTGAAGTTAAAGCTTCTTTCCCGGCCGGAGTAATCGGTTCAACGCTGGAAAATTTAAAAGAAGGCGCTGCAGGCGAGCATTACGAATACTCGGAAATGTATCCGGGATTTGCAAAGATTGCCCGTGAAGAGGGCTTTAATGAAATAGCCGCTGTTTTCAATTCAATAGCAGTTGCGGAAAAACAACATGAGAAACGCTATCTCGGACTTGCTGCAAATATTGATAAGGGGACAGTGTTCAAACGAGGGAAAAAGGTAGTATGGCGTTGTATTAATTGCGGTTATGTCCATGAGAGTGCCGATGCACCGAATATGTGTCCCGCCTGCGCTCATCCACAGGCTCACTTCGAACTGCTTGCTGAAAACTGGTAAACTCAGAGGAAAGGGAAGAAAATGGAAAAAAGTATTTTACTCGTTCTCGTAGGAGACCGTCAGGAAAGCGCCCTTAAGGTTCAGAAAATTCTTACAGAAATGGGCTGTTTCGTAAAAACCCGTCTTGGAATACATGACGGTACACCGCAGGCATGTACCAACACAGGCCTGATTATACTTGAACTTCTCGGTGAGAATGCTGACAAAAAGAGTGTCGTGGCTAAGCTCGAAAAAGTAGAATCTGTTAGTGTTAAACTTGTTAACCTTTCAATTTAAATCTGAAGAGAGGTATAGAATGGCACTTTACATGGGTGTTTATAAATGTGAAATGTGTGGTAATATCGTCGAAGTCTTACATGATGGTGAGGGCGAGTTGGTTTGCTGCGGTAAACCAATGGTTCTGTTTAAAGAAAACACGGTTGATGCGGCCAAAGAAAAGCATGTTCCTGTTATTGAGAAAACTGGAAAAGGGTGGAAGGTTAAGGTTGGCAGTGTCACTCATCCGATGGAGGAAAAACATTATATCGAGTGGATCGAACTCATCGCCGACGGAAAGGCTTATCGACAGTTTCTGAAACCGGGCCAGGTACCCGAAGCTGAGTTTTGTATCGATGCGGCGAAAGTGACCGCCCGTGAGCTATGTAATATTCACGGTTTATGGAAAACGTGACGCAAAAGGGAGAAAAAGGTTATGCTTGGGAAAAAAATGGAAAAAATGATGAATAAACAGGTGAATCGTGAGTTCTATGCGGCCTACCTTTATCTTTCAATGGCGGCCTATTTTGACACATTGAATCTTTCGGGATTTGCTCAGTGGATGCGAACCCAAACTCAGGAAGAAGTCGTTCATGCTATGAAAATATTCGACTATATTCAGGAAAGAGGAGGGAAAGTAATTCTGGAGGCGATCGAAAAGCCGTCCGCTAAACTGTCATCTCCGTTAGCCGCATTCGAAGCTGCATATGAGCATGAGCAAAAAGTTACCGGATGGATCAACGAACTCGTTGATGCTGCCCGTGAGGAAAAAGACCATGCAAGTGTTATTTTCCTTCAATGGTATGTAACCGAACAGGTAGAGGAAGAACAGAGTGTCGATGCAATTGTTAACCATCTCAAAATGGTTGGCGATTCTCCTCATGCGCTCCTTATGATAGACCGGGAGTTGGGTAAGCGAGCATTTAACGCACCGGCTTCGGGCTCGCAAGTTTAAAATTCCGTAACTATTGATGGTATGTAACATATCGATAATATTATGAAATCGGGTAACGGAAAATTCCGCTGCCCGATTTAAAAAGGAAAGGCAGGATAAGTATGAAACGCAGAGATATTATCCGTAATTCCGCGATGTTAGCCGGCGCTGCTGCAACAGGTAGTGTATTTGCCTCTGAAGGTACTGACGCACGATTTGGCGATGTTGTTATTTCGCCCGCACAGGAAATGGGAAAGGAAAAGCATGTTCCAATTATCGATGCTCCTTCCAGTGTATCTGCCGGGCAAGCATTTGATGTGACGGTATCTGTTGGTAAAGTTGTGCCTCATCCTAATACAGTCGAACACCATATCAAATGGATTCAACTCTATGCATTACCGGAAGGTTCACGGTATGTAATTGAATTAGGTAAATTTGATTTTGGGCCCACTGTCGCTCAGCCAAAGGTAACCGTACCGGTAATTCTTCAGAAAAATTCGACAATCTATGCCGTAGAACACTGCAACATTCACGGCCTTTGGGATTATTCCGTAAAAGTTCAGGTGAGTTAACCGGTTAACCGAATTATTGATCATATCACGACGTCATAATTGTTGGTATTTTTTTGATTGTACAAAAATATACCATGAGAGAGTCAGATTAATTTCCCTATGTTTTCTTAGATATAAGGAAATATTTTGTTTGTTAGTCAAGAGTACCTGATACGGTGGATATGGGACTATTCATATCCACCTTGATACATTAGACCTCTGTTATGCGGATCGGCGTTGAACTTTTAAATCAAAAAGTAATTTGGTCTTGTGGTAACAGTAAACTTTTTTATATTATCACATGGAAACTGAGGTAACATAGAATTTTTTTGAAAGAACGTAATCCGGGGATTATTCATGAAAACGCCTTTTAAAGCGGTTAAGGTAACTGACAGTATATACTGGGTTGGAGCAATCGACTGGAATATAAAAGATTTTCACGGGTACGCAACAGACAGCGGGACAACATATAATGCATATCTTGTTCTCGCTGACAAAATTACGCTGGTCGATACGGTCAAAGCTCCTTTCCGTGATGAAATGATATCGCGGATAGCTTCTGTCGTAGACCCTAAGAATATTTCCGTTATAATATCAAATCATTCCGAAATGGATCATACCGGCTGCCTGCCGGAAGTCATAAATTTGATCGCACCGGATCATGTCTATGCCTCAAAAATGGGATTGAAAGCAATAAAGAACCATTTTCACAGCGATTGCGGTATTACTGTTGTCGAGGATGGCAGTACTGTCAGTCTGGGTGACAGAGACAT
This sequence comes from Candidatus Latescibacterota bacterium, assembly GCA_016927495.1. Lineage (GTDB taxonomy): Bacteria > Latescibacterota > Latescibacteria > Latescibacterales > Latescibacteraceae > JAFGMP01. The sequence goes on from JAFGMP010000268.1 coordinate 33,519, forward strand.
TTCATTTATCGAAACCAGGATGCTGCATTGGCCGGACAGTATGTTCAGCTATCTGCCCGGAGAAAGTTTTTTGTTCTCTCAGGATGCATTCGGTATGCACCTGGCCTCATGCGAACGATTTGCTGACGAGATCGACTCTTTTGTCCTTGAGTTTGAGGGTGCGAAATATTTTGCAAATATCCTGATGCCTTATTCAAAATTCATTACGAAGTTGCTTGAAAGGATCGGCGCATTAAATCTGGATATTAAACATATCGCACCTGATCACGGCCCTGTGTGGCGAAACGCTGAGAATATTCGGCATGTTGTTGGACTCTACAAGAAATGGGCAGAACAGAAACCTGCACCGAAAGCGGTAATAACCTATGATACAATGTGGCAGAGCACCGATAAAATGGCCCGCGCAATTGCGGACGGGCTTGCCGGAAGCGGTATACAGGTTAAACTTATGTCGCTACAATCATATCATCGCAGCGATATAGCCACGGAATTACTCGATTCCGGTGCGTTTGTTGTCGGAAGCCCAACTCTTAACAATAATGTATTTCCTACTATTGCGGATGCGATGGTTTATCTCAAAGGATTAAAACCGGTAAATCTCATCGGTGCGGCTTTCGGTTCATACGGCTGGAGTGGAGAATCCATTAAACATTTGGAAAATATGCTTGATGAAATGAAGGTTGACCGTGTCGTTGAAAGTGTGAAATGCGAATATATACCCGATAATGATACACTTGAAAGCTGTAATGATTTAGGGAAACGTATTGCAGAAAAACTGAAACAGATATGTTGAATTAAGATTGAGGAATGGAGGATGTATGCAGAAGTATGTTTGTACATTATGCGGCTATGTCTATGATCCCGCTGTTGGTGATGATGAAGGCGGTATACCTCCCGGAACTTCATTTGATGACCTGCCGGACGATTGGGTATGTCCTTTATGCGGAGCCGGGAAAAGCGATTTTGAGCCTGAGTAAAAAGCTCAGTATTAAATCACTTCATGAATTGAGTTAATTGTATATGCCGGATTTTTGATCCGGCATATTTTTTATATGTTGAATATACTGCATTTATTAATTCGATATTTAGCCCGGATTATTCATAAACAAGAATAAAGAGACAAAAGAGGGGAATAAAAAGCAATATAATTTTGCACGTTAAGGTAAAAAAA
>JAFGMP010000269.1 GCA_016927495.1 Candidatus Latescibacterota bacterium
ATCTTGCGATTTCTTTTAATTGCATATATCATAATTGATTGACGATTTTAAACTCACATCGTCTGTTTTTTGACCATGCCGATTCATTATGACCGTTTTCAACCGGACGTTCCTCGCCATATGACATTGTGGTAATACGAGAACCTGCTACTCCATAATCCATTAGATAAGTCTTAACCGAATCAGAACGTTTCTGGCCCAGAGCCATGTTGTATTCATCGGTACCGCGTTCATCGCAGTAACCCTCGATAAGGACTTTAAGTTTATCGTGACGGAAAAGGAGCTCGGCGTTTTTGTTCATTATGTTTTGTTGATCAGGCCGTATATGGGATTTGTCAAAATCAAAATATATTGTCACAAAACGAGGTTCTTCGGCTTTTTCCTCTTCTGAACTCACTTTAACGGATTTATCATCTTTATACACAATAGGCTGAGTTTTGACAGTTTGCTGCGTTTGTGTGGTGTTCTGTGACATCTTTTTTTTCGTCGAACAACCATTTGTGTCAAACAAGAGAACTACTCCAACTAATAAAACAAGAAAAGCCCATAAAACTTTTTTCATTGATTCGCCCCTTCCTTTTTGAACTGTGTAAAAATTTTAAATTTCGATTTATTTTTTTTGAAGTATATTATCGGGTAGATTATAAATCCTAAAACTGCTAATAATATAGCTCCGAGAACCATAAACGGTTTTGTTTTCATTAAATCATCTCCTTGTATTTTTATGAATTGTCCGGTAGAATCTGTTATTTGTTTATCTACCATTTTTGATAATGTACTCTCGATTCATCATAACGGTCGGCAGGTTCTTTATATTCACCCGGATATCCTATTGCGATTATTGAAAAAGGAATAATGTGTTCGGGAATTTGAAAAAATTGTCGAAATCCATCTATTCTTCCTTCAATGGGATAAATACCAAGCCACACGGCTCCCATATTCAGTAACTGCGCTTCAATAAGGATGTTTTCAGTGGATGCAGAGCAATCCTGAATCCAGAATCCCGAAGCTTTTTGGCGTGTTAGATCGCCACACACTAATATTAATGCAGGCGCATTCTTTAAAATGTGCATATCGGGATGTATAAAAGGTATTAAATTCCGCATACTCGAATCGTTAATGACGATAAAATGCCAGGGGCGTTCATCTTCCGCCGATGGTGCCGCCATACCTGCCTGAAGCAGCATTTTTATCGCTTCGCGTTCTATGGGCCGGTCGATATACTTTCTTATGCTCCGCCTTCTCAATACAGGACTCTGTATGAGTGAATTTTGTATCATTTTAATCCTTAACAGTAAAAAAGTTTAAAATTGACTTATCGTGAGCTTTATGAATTGTATTATTTTAGTGAGCAATGACTATGCCAGTTTATTGAAATCTGTGTTTTTTATTGTAACTATTAAGAATAAGAGCATATTGATTAAAAAAATATTGCCTGAATACAGTTTTTACCCTATCATTATGATAGGGTAAAAATCATTATGATAGGTAGGTAGATGAAAGCCGGTGATTTACGGTTTAGCGAACTTATCCACTATTCCGATGGACAGATTGATATTGCATCGAGGCGTTTGTTATTACAGGATTTTCAAGCCCTCGGTCAACTTCAACGGGACCTCATTCATATGTTTGGATGGGACCAGTCAAAGCGTGTTATAACCAGATACGGATATTTTTGGGGACAGTCCGATGCGTCTTCGATGCAGCACATGTTTCACTGGGATGATCATACTGAAATTATCAAAACTGCCGCTCAACTCCTTACTTTACAGGGAGTAGCCAAAACCAATCTCGAAATCATTATGTTCGATGTTCCCAAAAGTGAGGTACATATCAAATGTATGTGGACGCACTCAGGTGTGGCGGAAGCATATCTGGCTGAAATGAGCAAATCTCAGGAGCCGGTATGCTGGCTTTTAACCGGATATATGAGCGGATATGCCACTCACATTTTGGGCAAAAGTGTTTATTTTATTGAAGATTCCTGTGTTGCGGCAGGCGCATCATTGTGTAGTGCTACCGGAAAGGATATTGATACATGGGGTAGTGAAATAAAACCGCATATCGAGTTTTTTCACACCATGGATATACAGGGAAGTATCGAGAGGTATACTCGGAGAATTGAAGAAATAGAGAACAAACTCGTCTTGCAAAAAAGTCTCCTCGATCGTGCACTGACCGGTTCAAGCATCGGGAATGTGGAAATCAAAAGCCTTCAGTTTCAGCAGATCATTCTATTGGCGAATAAAGTCGCTAAGTATGATTCGTCGGTTCTGTTAACCGGAGAAACAGGTGTCGGGAAGGATTTGCTTGCACGACATATATATACATTTTCGCCACGGTCAAAAGGGCCGTTTGTTGCAATAAATTGTGCTGCTCTGACTGATACGCTGCTGGAGAGCGAACTATTCGGACATAAAGCGGGATCGTTTACCGGAGCAACCCGGGATAAACGCGGTTTATTCGAAGAAGCTGATGGCGGTGTAATATTTCTTGATGAAATCGGTGATATCAGTCCGGCGATGCAATCAAAGTTATTAAGGGTATTACAGGAACGTGAGATACTTCGTGTAGGAGACACCAAACCGGTAAAAGTGGATTTCAGACTGATCTCTGCAACAAACAGAGATCTCGAAAAGGCAGTCAGTTCGGGATTATACCGTGAGGACCTGTTCTACCGGCTCCAGGTTATTCATATAATTATTCCCCCTCTTCGTGAACGGCGTGAGGATATTCCTCCCTTAGCACGTTATTTTGTTGAAAAACAATCAAAAAAACTCAACAAAAAAAACCTCACCCTTGATTCCAAATGTATCGATTATCTGTTATCCTATTCATGGCCGGGAAACATCAGAGAACTTGAAAACGCTATTGAACATGCCGCAATAATGTGTCCGGAAAATGTCATATTGCCGGAACATTTCCCTGTAAAAATAATTAAGCAGACTACCCAAAAGACTTCAAGAGTTTCATCAAACCTGTCACTTGAAACCGCGGAATTTGAGCATATACGAAAAGTACTCGCAATTACAAACGGAAACCGTGAAGAGGCAGCGAAGATTTTAAAGATCGGTATTGCCACACTATACCGTAAATTGGCAATAATGCGGAATGTTGATTAAAAGAGTTACGTTAGTAAATATTATTTCAAGCAACCAGTTTAATTTTACAACTTAACGCTCGATATTTTGTGTTCTATTCGTGCTCTTGTATCTTTTATTTCATCGATTAGTTCAAGTGCTCTTTTATGCACTCTATAATAAAATGCTCCCTGAAATTCGGTATCAAGCGTCGCCAGTTGATCTTTGTATTTATTATATTCCTGAAGATAAATGGTTGAAGCTTCTCTTCCAAGTAATGCAGTATTTTGTTCACTGAGAAGATCCGTTAACGTATTTATTTCTGCGTTTGCTTCCGCCAAACTCTTTTCAGCAGTAGTTTTTCCCGTGGTCTGAAGAACTATCTGGATTCTGTCAAGTGTTGCAAAGACCGAATCTGCCGTTTCCGATACTTTCTTAAACTGTTTTTTTTCGGTATAAACATTAATATCTGTCAACAGTATAGTCAGTGAAGCATATTCATCAGGCGCAAAATATTCAGCGGCAGACTTGTTCAAAACCTGCATTTTTTCGTTTAGAGCATTTATTTTATCATTCGGTGCTGTATTGCAGCCTGTTAATATAAATCCATAAGCGAATATTATTAAGACTGATATCCATAAAACTGTTGTATTTTTCATAGTAATCAACCTTTATTTTACGTTATTGTATGTCAGGGATGAATTTGATATTGTTTAAATAATATGCTATAATCGCGCCAAATTTTCTTTCCATGAATAATAGAATCGGAACTCAGTTAACTATTTGAGTTCTTCACTCAAAAAACCATCTAAATTAACAAATAACCAATCTGTTTAAATCCTCAACACCATTGAAAAAAACTTTGAACATGTTCAATCTGTTTATGCTAAAATAAAAATTAAAGGTATTATATGCAGGAGTATGTAAAAAGCTATAACACTGAACAGTCGTTTTTTTGATTGTGAAGCATACTTTCCGATACGTTTCGCCGTTTTTATCGGGATCATTTTGAGGGGAAAAAAAATACATATTCCATAGAGGTTAAAAAGCAAATGGGAAAAAGCAATAGCAACGGCGGATTCGACTCCCACACCGAGCGCTGCGAGAATTGCAGTAACCGTGGTTCCCACATTAGCACCGAGTGTGTAAGGATATATTTGTTCGATACTCAACATTCCCGCACCGACAATGGGAATGATTAAGGATGTAGTAATCGAACTGGATTGAATGAATGATGTTATCGCAAGCCCGAAAAGCAAACTCTTTACAGGATTTGAAAAAGGATAACTAATAAGGAATGACCCAACCCGGGAAATAACCATGTTTCGTGCAATTCTGACAATTTGCCCCAGTGATACAAACAATAAAATAAATGCAAAAATCAAAAGAATGTGGTTGTGTGGCACATGATCGGTAATTATCTCCGAAACAGGAGATATTAGGTATTTTAAAGGGCTGACAATGCTGAATCCCCCGGCATGCTCGAACCGGCTGGAAAAAAAAAGGGCGGTATGACGTAACATATGAAAACGCATTTCAAGAGGAAACAGTATAATGGTTGAACAAATATTGAACATATCATGAACTATTGAAGCGCTGAATGCCCGCTCAAACTCAACCTTTCGTCCGACAAAGCCGAATGATACGAGGGTATTGGTCACTGTCGTTCCGATATTTGCACCGATAACGATCGGGATGGCGCTATCGAGTGTAAGAACTCCGGAGCCTACCAGTGCTACGATTACCGATGTGGTAGAGGAAGAACTCTGTATCACACTGGTAACGAAGATTCCGACAAACAGGCCTTTCCATGGATTGCCGGTTGACTGGTGAATGAGTCCTAACATCCCGCTTCCTGCAACCTTGAATGCGCTTCCCATAAGATCGATACTGAGGATAAACAGATACAAAAACAATAAAAGCTGAATGATTTCAAATAAATAAAATAGAGACTTTGATGATGTATTCGGATGTGCCATGATGCCGCCTTTTGGGAATTATAATAATTAGTCAGTCCAAATTTACCTTATCACTCCATATATGGATAAGCAAAATATACGCCTGTACGGTAATAATCGATTGAATGTCTTGACATTGCTCAGGTCTATAAGCATATGATGATTTTTTACGACAGGCAATTACCTATCATTATGATAGACAGTTCTGAAATATGACAAGTTTATTTCTTAAAATCCCGTAAAATTTCTATATATATTTATTCCTAATTATCTGCAATATCTGCATTTTCTGCACAAACGCCATCAACGAATTTATTTATTGGCATATTTTATGCTATTATTATTCAGTCAGAAATGAACGTAACGCATACATAAACAAACAAAACCCCCTTTACATCATTATTATCCATCAAAGTGATATGATAGCAGGGAATGAACACCCGATGCGTATAGTTCAATATTAAAAAAACTTAATCTAAAGGAGTACACCATGCAGGACGAAGTGAAACAGGAAAAGAAAAATAACACATTCAAAATAGTCGGCTGGATAGTAGTCGGCCTTGTGATCGTTTCACTTGGAGGATTTTCTTACTATCAGTATCAAACGATTACTCAAAAAAACAACCAGGTAAGCCAGTTAACTGAAGAGAAAAAGTCCCTTGAAGATCAAAAAAGCTCGCTGAATACGAAAATTGATGAAATCACATCAACAATTGATGAAATCGCAGCCAGAATCCAGGATGTCAGACAGAGAACAGTCGTGATAACACAATTGGTTGCGCAGACCGCTGAGGGAGGAAAAAAAGACCAGATACTTGGAAATATTGCGGCGGTCGAAAACCAGTTGGTCCAGGATAAAAAAGATATCGAAGGTCTAATGGTCAAAATGGAGAAATCCGGAATCCGGATCAAATCGCTTGAGGCTGTTGTAAAAACACTCAAAAATGAGATAACAGGACATGTCGAACGGATCGAAAACCTGCGCAGTATCGTAGAGCATAAAAATGAGGTTATCAGAACTACGGAAAACGCTCTGGACGCAACGAAAAACGAACTGACGATTACCCAGGCATCGCTCGATATGACGGAGCAGGAACTCAGTGCTACGAAAAATACGCTTAAAGAAACGATAAACACTGCGTATTACCTTGTCGGAACGAAAAATCAATTGAAAGAATTGAATGTTATCGATGAAAAGGGTTGGCTCGTTTTCAATAAAGGAATCAACCTTTCGGCTAATATCAACGAAAAGAATTTTCAGCGGATAGATATAACCGAACAACGTGAGTTTCCGATAGCCTGTAACGCTGAAGATGTCAGGATTCTTCCCGAAAGGGACGTTTCAAGTTATAAAATAGAAGTGGTTGAAAAAAATAAGTCTGTCTTAAAGATTACCGATCCTGAAAAATTCTGGAAAATAAAATATCTGGCTGTAATGGTAAAAGGTTCGGATTACCAGGCCGTTATGCTCGGTAACGAAACCGAATCACGATAATATTTATCATCGGCCAATAAAAGACCGTTAAATTTTCCGGGGAGAATCAGCAGATTATCGCAGATTCTCCCCATGAATTTGTTGGTGCAAAATATATTCAACCGCTATATATTGATATTCATCAAAAATGTGACGACAGTATAAATTTTCGCCGGGAACTCCTTTATGAGAAATTTAGCGAGTTTTTTTAACCCTTCCTACATAGTACTCGGTTCTTCGGTCAAAAACAAAACTGAGGGAGTAAGATTTCTGGTCAGACTTCTCGCACAGGACATTCATGAATTGGATGTCGATACGATATGTAACACTATACTCGAACGTGAATCGTTATACCCGACCACCTATGCAAACGGAGTTTCCATTCCCCACACGCGAATTCCGCAATACAACAATCTGACGGTATTGATTCTTATACCTGAAAAACCTATATGGGACGGAGACCATGAAATCAAGATTTTTTTTCTCGTACTTACCGACCAGGCGAAATCTAATCTTTATTTAAATGTTATGGCCGGTATAGCGAAACTGAGTCAAAATCCTGAGTGGCTCGATTTCATAATTAACGCACCCACACAGCAGAATTTTTTAGATCGCGTCAAATCCTTCGGAATAAAGATAGAATCGGTAATCAGGATTCAGGATATCATGAATACTGCTTACCCAAAACTCTCGCCAGACGCATCTGTTAAAGATGCTCTCGATTGTATTTCCATGACTCAAAAACCATACATACCGATATGTGGTGATAATGACGAGTTACTCGGTGAGATTACCATTCATGACATTATCGCAATAGGTTTGCCTCCTTATACCAATTTCATGAAAAATCTCTCTTTCCTAATATCTCTTGAACCACTCGAGGATATGTTGAAAAGAGAATCCGGAATTGAACTTCATACCATTATGAGAAAACCTTCGATCGTACTTGCACCGGATACCGTCATTATTGAAGGCTTGTTTCAATTTCTCAAAAACCGTCACCGAAGTGCTCTGCCGGTAGCTGAAGGAATCTATTTCAAAGGTGTACTGAGTTATCTCGAGTTGGTTAACAATTTTCTGAGGGTATGATCGGTGATATTCCCCATAGCGGTTTCCGTATTCGTTTTTGTGCTGGTATATGTGATCATAGCGCTGAATCTTATCAACAAAGCCACCATTTCAATTTTAGGCGTGTCAATTCTTCTATTGTTTGGAATATTGACACTTGAAGAGGCTTTTGCCAGTATAAACCTTCAGGTGATCTTTCTGCTCACGTCTCTCATGATTCTCGCAAATGTCACAAAGGAAACTGGACTGTTCCTCTATTTTGCTATCAAACTGGCTAAAATAGCGCGTGGTGATCCGTTACGCATTCTTCTTTTGCTTGCTGTTCTCACCGCAGTGACGTCCGCATTTATCGATAATGTGACAACAATAATCATGTATGCGCCGATTGCGGTTTTAATAGCAGTCGAACTTGGAATCACACCGGTTCCTTTCATCGTTACGATGGTGATTTTCTCAAATATCGGAGGGACGGCCACATTAATTGGTGATCCCCCTAATATCCTCATCGGTTACAGTGCAGGGCTTTCATTTGGTGACTTTATTATGAACGAGGGTATACTCGTTATAATCGTCTCTCTTGTATGCCTGTTTCTTACGACACGGATATTCGGACATCAGATAAAAACCACTCCAGAACGAATGCAGCGTATCATGAACTTTAATGAAACAAGCGTTTTAACCGATAAAAAAAAGATTATACAAACAGGATTTGTCTGGTTTTGGGTAATAATCGGATTTCTGTTTCAGGATATGATACATGTCAATCCAACAATCATTGCCATGAGCGGAACGGCGTTGATTTTAACTATAACAAGGTCGAGCCCTGAGAGATTTTTTGCCGAAGTTGAATGGATAACAATATTTTTTTTTATAGGATTATTCATATTAGTCGGCGCACTTGAAAAATACATGATTATAAATTTTTTAGGAAATAATCTTATAGCTGTAACACAGGGAAATACAACGTTATCCGCTATGGTCATTTTATGGGGAGGAGGTATACTTTCGGGTTTTATCGATAACATTCCTTTTGTTGCTGTAATGATCCAGCTTATTCACAACCTGAATGAAAGTAATCTTTTGGCGCAGGAATCGAACATATACTGGTGGGCTCTCTCGACCGGAGCCTGTTTTGGAGGAAATTTTACCCTGATCGGAGCATCGGCGAATATTATAGCTTCGGAAATGTCCAGGAAAAGCGGGTATGAGATTAATTTCCGGGAATTTACGAAATATGGCATTGTATATACCATATCAGCGCTTGGTATATCAACTATTTATCTGTATCTGCGATATCTGATTTAGGTGAATTGAATTTCGACCTGATACGGATTCGTTCAATAAACATCTTACGTGAGGTTCGGCCATGTTTTCTTTCGGTATCGAAGAATGGGTGGTAATAATATTATTTGTGATTTTTATGATATTTCTGGCATTCAAAACCAAAATCAGTAATTGGAAAACATGAACAATCGAAAAAAAATCCGGTACAAACCAAGGATTATATAAGCCGGAGAATAGTATTTGTGATTCTCGTGGTTTGGGGAACCGTTATCCTGACTATATCATAATAATGATTCTTTTCCGTCTCGGGTAACCTGAATTTGAAAATAAGGAAAGTGCGTAAATGATTGGCCTTCATTTGTTGGATAGTACAATTTTACTTAATATTCTTATTGCACATATCCTGCTTTATGTATATAATATGTATATGGATAGTAAAGAATGGGGGAGCCGGGAACAACTGTTCGGAGGCAGCAGAAACAATGCTGAAAGTTCTTCATATTTTACATGGTATTATTTCTGTTGTATACCTCACAGGAATTATCCTTCTTTCGGGATGTGGTGACGGAGCTTTTAACGGACACAAAACAGTCACTATCTCAGGCATTGTCACTTTTGAAAACCGGCCGGTTTCCGGTGCTGCGGTTTATTTCGTAATCCCCGGAAAAACTTTCAACGACCGACACCATATCGAGAAAAAGTCTCTGACACAAAGCGACGGTTCTTTTTCTTTTTCCGTAAATTCCGATAAATTTACCGAATCGGCATCTCCCCATGTTGTAATATATTCTCCATACTATGCGGTAACATCGTACGACCTCTCTAAAGGCACAAACTATAAAAGTATCAAGGTAAACCTCGCACAGGCTGATTCGCTTTCCGGTATCGTAAAGGATGAAAACGGCAATCCCATAAATGACGCCGAGATAAGGATAACACTGCTCTATAATGGCCAGCACCAGTATCACCCGGTAAGCTGTGTAATTCCCGAGATGACTTTTTATTCGGATGAAAAAGGAGCTTTCACGGTGAAGCCGGTTCCCCCGAAAACAAAGGTGAGACTGGAAATTACCGCAACGGGATATGCGCTGGAACAACGTGAACCATACCCGTCAGGAACCTCTGGTTATACATACCTGCTCGTTCCCGAAGGTAGGATCGAGGGCACCGTTACCTATGGCGATACCGGTGAATCAGCGTCGAATATAAAAGTCTGTGCGACTGATGGCAGTTCACCCAGGCCGCGGTTTGTATCGGAAATTGCCGTAACAGATGCTGATGGCCATTATTCATTGAAGAATATTCCTCCTTTCCATTGTTCAGTAGGTATAATTCATGAAAACAATTTCCCCGAATGGCTTGCTAAATCCGTATCAGTTAATGTCCTTCCCGGAGCTGTGGAAAAAAATATCGATCTCAGGCTCATAAAAGGCGGTGTGATATCCGGCAGGATTACCGATGATACCGGAGAACCGATACCGGAGTATCATGTTGGCTATTATAACCAAAGAGCGAATTTCGCTTTTTTGCCGCGGGAAGCCATAACCGACATTGACGGATATTATCAATTCCGTTGTATTCCCGGAGACATTAACATCTGGCTTTATTCTCCCCAAACAGGTGAATATTACCCGCAGCGAAAATCTAAAGATATCACACTTGCCGATGGTGAAACGGTTGAACAACTCGACTTTCAGTTTGAACAGGGAGTAACGGTCACCGGTAAAGTTGTTGCGCCTGATGGTAATCCTATTGAAGGGGCCGTAATTACTCACAACGAGACAAAAGCAGAGGGTATATGGAACGGCAACGTTACGACTGACAGTTACGGATCATTTACATTGACAGGAGTTCGCAAAGGGGAAACGCTCCCGGTTCTGATTGAACACAAAGAATTGAACATAATCTATGAAGAGGAAATCGATCCTGAAAAAGAGGTAATAGTACGTCTTGAATTTACCGGAGCCGCCGTTCAGGGCAGGGTTGTCGGCGAACAGGGCGAACCGCTTGCCGGAACGCAGGTCGGTCTTCATCTGATGCACCAGAATGCGAGAACACATTCCTTTAACACTGTAACCGATGGATCGGGCGTATACCGTTTCATGAATGTCCCCACCGGTAATAAGTTTGCCATGACTGCCAATGCGCCAGGATACAGAGAACGTGGCGTCGCCCATTCTTTCCTTACTCAAGATACGCAGCCCCTACAGGACATGATTCTGTTTAAAAACGACCGATGGCTCGAAGGCACAATAACCGACTGGAAAGGCAGGCCGGTTGTTGGTGCATATGTGGAGGTTATTACCGGCTGCTGTGATGAAGGAATTCGCACTTACACCGACACAGATGGGAAATACCGTATCGATGGTCTGTTCCGGCTGGTTGAGCCGTATATGAGAATACGGCACAAAGAATACGGCCACTATATATTCTCCTGTGCGAGAACGAATCAACGTAACGACTTCACCTTCGTTGAAACCCCGAACTATATTGCAGGGAAAGTAGTCGATACCAACAAAAAGCCCGTAAATGGCGCTATTGTAAGGTTATATCCCGAACAGCACGAATCAGGCCGGTACCAGGGATCCGGCTCCACAAAATCCGATGGTTCGTTTCGAATTGACAATGTTATCGGTGACGTGATTACGGTTTCACTCTATGGCTATGATATTTGTAAGGAAGTTCGCTCAAACACCGAAGACATTATACTTGTCAGGGATGAAACATTTAAGAAAAAAAATGATCGTCAGAAGTATAAAGCTAAGGAAGACCAGATGTATGTTCTCGAGGGGAGACCATCCCCCGAATTGACAGTACCACAATGGTTCAACACCGAATCCGGCTCACTGCCAGACATTCAGGGAAATATTGTGCTTCTCTGTTTCTGGAGCGTCGGGAAACCGGAATCGATAGAGTCGCTCGATTATGTCAAAGCACTTGGTGAAATGCTCGATGGCGAGGTGACGGTGATCGGGATACACGAATATACAACCGATACGAAGCCTGTGCTCGTACATTTGCAGAAAAAAGGTATCCGTTTTCCTGTTGCAATTGACCGTAAATCACACCGTCAGCAATCTCACGGATTGTCCTTCGACGCTTTCAGATTTGTGGATTTTCCGCTTACCATGATTATTGATAGTGATGGCTTAATTCATACTGATGGATATGGAATCGATACGAACAACGGCACAATTGGTGAATCCGGCTTCTCAAACTTAGAACTCGATGTACAGCAGAAGCTGCGGCGAATGATCGTCCGTAAAAATATGGCAAAAGGAAGGGATTCTGTCAAAAAACTGCAAGCTGTCAAAACAAATACATCTCAAAAAACCGAATCGCTCCTGGCATTTAAACCGACTGATGCCGTAATCATCGAAAACGGCAGCTCTATGGAAGTTCGGGAAGCGATCATCAAGCTGAATACTATCTATGATGTTAATGGGAAAGACGCACTTATTCCGGCTAATGCTCCGCTGGTTAAAAGAACGACAAAAGATTTGTCTACACCACAATTAAGCGATTTGGAAGAGAAAAACCTCGAAAAAATGATGGAACTACTTGGACGGTCGGGAGATAGCCATGCTCTTGCCCCATTGATGAATTACCTGTGCGGAGACCGTATCAAGGATTATAGAGAAGCCGATATAGATTTGGGTGTGGAAGGTATAAGACGTATTGGTAGTGCTGCATTCTCCCAGCTTGCCGATTCACTGAAAAGTTCACGGTTTATTCCCGGAGCAGTCATCGCACGTGTTCTTGCCGGTATTGCTGAAACAGATTCATCATTATTCACAGATCGTGACAGGGAAATGTTCAGGCAAATCCTTCACGACAATGCTCAGCATGAAAAATATGAAGTACGGATGTATTCGGCTGCAGCTTTGGGATTTTTCGGCAATGATTCTTCAGTTCAACTGCTCGGAAAGCTAAAGAATGACGACCCCGCTGTTCTGCCATGGAGAAAATCGGAACATCCTGTCAGAAAAGCGGCAGAACAATCGCTGAATATGATTTCGGCGCGGGGAAATTAGGGACAAAGAATACCCTGGATAAAACTATCCGGGGTAATCGCAAAGTTTTGTCCCAAAAGTCATAATAAGTAGTATTATCTATGTGTTTATCCGTATTCATCTATCGTATGAATTATTTCATTTTGATTTTAACTTTTTTTTAGTTCGAGCGGCGGATCCCAGTCCTTTCCTCCCGGAGCAGGTCGTCCCCATGTGTTGCCCCGCGGATCCGGTGCATTTTTAAAGAATCTAACAATCAGCCTGTGCAGCATATTCATATTGGGGATAATACCGTGAAAACCGGCAACTTTTGTCAATGCCTTATCCTTAATCTCCCAGTATCCGAAATCATCAGGAGTTACACATACCAGATTTTTCTCTTCAAGAAACGTAGGTATTGCACCTTCATAAGGAACGGTACCGTCACCGGTAAATATTCTTTGTGAAACGACTTTGTTCTCCCACTCGTTTTTCCTGTCGTCAGAATTTAATTTAAATTCCGGTTTTCCATCCAGTGCGACGATCTGTAAATGAGTCCGTGTTTTCGCGTCAACACCCACAACAGCCAACCAGTCTTTATTGCTTAATCCGGCATCTGACAATGTGAAACTATCAATTCGCTGCCGATGTTTTCTGGCATATTCAAGCATCCCGGCAAATATTTTTTTTGCGCCATTTTGAATCTCATTTTCCGGTGTGATCCCTTTCAGACGGATAAACTCGGCAATTGAGTCGGTAACACTCGACTGCCATGCTTCAGGATCGAATAATTTCAATGATTGCGGTAATCCCGGATCAATGGAAATACCGTTTTCAAAACTGGGTAAAAGGTGATACAATGCAGGAGTGATACGGGCTGTTTCACGTTCACGTGAACTTGATGATTCATCCCCCAGATTCGCGGTTCCGGTTGTAATTTTTATCACCGCTTCAAATGATCCCTGATAGGGTGTCGCCAGGGTTACTACTTTATGAACCGGTGCTTTCTTTTTCTTTTTTTGAAGGTATCCGGTAATAACCAATCCCCCCATCGAGTGGCCGACCAGATTCACTTTCGGATTATCGGAATACCCTTCTTCATGATAATGTTTTAGTAATTTGGTACGCTCGATTACCTCATTAATAAATTCGTCCAACTGTGCTTCGGTTGACACAAGCGGCATGCGCCAGTCATACCCGAAAGGGAAAACCGGTACATGTTTGTCCTCCTTTGACCGGAGATTATAGCGCAGTTCTTCGATAAGTTCTTCATAAGCTATTCCAAATACCTGTCCGGGCATCACCCGCGCCGGTTCACGGGCTTCATAACGAAGATTGTTTGGGTGTAATGCAACCCGATCATAGTTTTTCCTGAGAACCTGCCAGACATAGTCAGGAGGCAGCGGGTATTCATCCCGAAGGTAAGTCGCCGTAATTCCCGGCACAACAATAACAGGGTAAACAAGTTCCATGATAATCACCTCTTTTCATTTTAGTGAATTATCCTGATGGAGAAAAATCGAATTCAATACTAACTTGATACATAATTAATGAAATTATATCACAATGTTTAGTCTTAAGACCTTTAATGATAATACTAAAAATTAAAAGCAGAAAGTCAAGCATATAAAAAATTTAGAACTTAATTTATACTAATTAACTTGTATTACGGTAATATCAATTTGATCTGAATACAAATAATTATTGGATTATTCTGCCATCACATATATTTTTTTATGTAATGAATGACAATGCAAATTGATATTGTAATGAGAGAATCGATGAATTCCATTAAAATATTACTAATCTCAATTATTATGGCAGGCACTTTGGTTTGCCCTGCTGTTCTATGTTCTGCTCTCGATGCTGTAACTCCCGGTGAATTTATCATCGAACCTCCTACACTCATTTGTCTCGGTTTCGAGTGGATAATCACAGGTGATGACAACCGCGATGCATCCGCTGCGGTTTATTACCGTGAAAAAAGCTCATCCGAATGGAATGAAGCACTTCCGCTGCTCCGTATCGGGAATGAACCGGTTTCCGATATGATGAATTATATTACACCTAACATCTTTGCCGGCAGTATTTTTGACCTTACTCCGGATACCGAATATGAATGTAAATTCGTGATGTCAGATCCGGATGGTGTTCAGGGTGAAAAAACAAAACTTGTAACCGTTCGTACCCGGAAAGAGCCGGAAGCATATGACGGTGGAAGAGTATTTCACGTATACCCTCCCGGATACAGAGGCCCGAAGGAAGAACCGTCCCACACCGGCGTGAAAAGCGCTTATTACGGTCCGGGTGGCGATGACTGGGGACTTGCGGCACATGCTCATATCGAACCGGGCGATATTATCCTTGTCCATAAAGGGCTGTATAAATCCGACCGCATGAATTATTCCAATCCGCTTGGGCTGACTTTTCACGGAACCTATGTATTCACCAAGGACGGCACACCTGAAAAACCCATTGTCATTAAAGCCGCAGGCGATGGCGAGGTTATTTTTGACGGCGACGGCTGCTACCGGCTTTTCGACACCATGGCTGCCGATAATATTCATTTCGAGGGGTTCACCATCCGAAACACCGATATTGCTTTTTATGCGGGAGTTAAAATGGTTGGCGGCTGCAGCGGACTGGTAGTCAGGAACTGCCGGTTCGAGGATATCGGCATCGGTGTGTTCACCGAATACGAGGGATCAAAGAACTTTTACATAGCCGACAATGTAATGCTGGGCAGGGAAAGCAGAACACGGCTCCGCGGCTGGAATCGCAGTTTCTGGGGGAAATATGGCAACCTTTCGACCGTCGACTCGTTTTATGGCATCAAGGTTTACGGCCAGGGGCATGTGATATGCCATAATTACATCGCTTATTTTCATGACGGCATCGATGTCCACATGTATGGTACCCCGGAAAAAAATCAGGACCTGAAATGTGTGTCAATCGACATATACAATAACGATATTTTCATGGTGTGCGATGACGTTATCGAATCGGACGGCGGCGAGTATAATATTCGTGTTTTCCGCAACAGGGGAATCAACACCGCTCAGCACGGCCTCAGCGCCCAGCCTATTTACGGCGGCCCGGTTTATTTCATCAGGAATATCATCTATCATGCAGTCCAGGGCGGCGCTTTCAAATTCAACAACCATCCCTCCGGACTGATCGTATATCACAATACATTCTGCACCGAGTGGAATTCAGGTTTTCAGGCATATTCCAACGCTCATGTTCGTAACAACCTCTTTTTGGGTATCGACTTTCCCGACCGGCCGGTACTTCGGACGGCTACATTTACCTCCTACACATCGTTCGATTACAACGGTTACCGGCCGAATAGTACCGCAGAAAATAATTTTTTCTGGAAATCACCACCCAAAAATAAACTACAGGATTTCGATATCGAGGAAAGCGCTTCCTATCTGTCATTCAAAACGCTCCGGGATTTTTCAGAGACAACGGACCAGGAAAAACACGGAATTATAGTTGATTACAACATTTTTAGAAATGTTCTGAAACCGGATCCCGACGATCCCGGACATGTGTATCAACCCTATGATCTCGATTTTCGTCTCAGGCCGGGAAGCAAAGCGGTTGACGCAGGTTGTATACTGCCCAACGTCAACGATGAATTTTCAGGGAATGCACCCGATCTCGGCGCATACGAAACCGGGAAGACGGTACCGGTGTACGGGCCAAGGACGCGAAATGATGAGTAAAAAACCACAATTCAATGATGAAACCAATTTTCTGCCTTTGACTTCTTCCTTCATAATCCCCCTGCTTCAGTATCCTTTTTGTTAAGGGGATTTTTTTCTACTTTACCATAACCTAATTCCGGCAGGAGCCAGGTTGTTTTTTGCTTTTTACCACCCTTAATAAGTGGGGAATTAAAGGAGGAATCATTTACCTGAAAAATAAAAAAGCTACAATACCAGCCAGAAAATATACGGTATCGAGCGCGACCTGATGGTAGAGTCTGAAAAATTGCCCGGTTCTGATAAGCGGACGAATTAATGCCAGCATATATATAATAGGAAGAAGCAGAGCAAAAGTTCGGTATGGTAGTAATCCGGTCACGGCGCATACAGAAATAACCGAGGCCGTAAGAATATTGAAAATGTAGAGAAGTCTGACACTTGCCTGGCGGCCGATGAGAATAGGTATGGTTTCGAGGCCGACAAGTTTATCGGATTCAATTCCCTCGATGGCAAGTATTGTGGCGCGGCTGAATACCAGAATAAAAGCAAATGCTCCGCCAATTACAGCTGAAATTCCGGGAAAACTCCCGTGATTTATCATAGGAAGCGCCACAGTTGCAAAAGTCCATGCGGTTGCTATCATGGTGTCTTTGGAACCGGGAATATCACGTATACGTTTGAAACGAAAGTTCCAGTTCACGGGTAAAATCCGAATGCTGTACAATCCACCAAGTAAATAGGATACGGCAACCAGGGTAAACACAGCCGCACCATTATACCATGCGGTCACAAGAGATATAAGAACCGAAATTACTGCGATACTTAACAGAATCCTCCAGTATAACCTTACTACCGAAGCCCGTTCGCTCAGCACAACTTTATTCCAGTTGATTTCAAGATATTTGTTCACGGTGTGAAGCGGGAAAAGATAGAAAAACGACAGTAGGAAATAACGCGGATATGGAGGAATTGCCATAAAAAGGCACATGGCATAGGTAAGCGCAACAGCGCCGGCACCCAGTATAAAATTCCCCTCTATTGCAAGAAAAGCAAGGCTCATAAGAAATCCGACTATACTTTTTCTCGGTACCGGTGTATATCCGGCTATCGTGTCGACCACCTGCTGGATGACCCAGTTCGGAGTAGATGCCCCGGCAGTAATCCCGATTTCATTGTACCGAGAAAGCTCTTCCATATCGAGTTCTGAGGGGTCCTCTATCAGATAGGTCGGCTGGCCGAGTTCTCTGGAAATTTCTGCAAGACGCTGTGTGTTTGCACTGCTTTTCCCTCCGACTACTACCGTTGCATCGGTTTGTTCTGCAAGTTTTCGAACATCTGCCTGACGGCGCTCCGTGGAAGCACAGATGGTTTCGGCAATATGGCATTCATCGGCATGATTTATTATTTCATCGGTGATTTCCCTGTAATGTGATGTATTAAGCGTTGTTTGTGCTACAACACACACTTTTTCCATATGGGATAATTTCTTTGCATCATTGAGGTTTTCAACAATGATCGCTGTATTACCCGTGATACCCTCAAGAGCGTCGATTTCGGCATGACCGCGGTCGCCCACTATGACAATGGAATAACCCCTTTTGAAATACTTTTTAATGATACCCTGGCTCCGAAAAACTTTCGGGCATGTAGCATCGACAATCCGTGCTCCCGCCTCTCTGAGTTTACGATAAGCGGATGGGGGGACACCATGAGCCCGTATAACTACCGTTTTGTCCTGCAGCGATTCATCGATATCTTTGGTCACATAGACGTTACGGGATTCAAGCATCTCAAGCGCCTGAGGATTGTGGATCAACGGCCCGAGAGTATAGGTTACATTGCTGCCCCGTGCGACATCGAGTACAGTGTCCATAGCTTTCCTCACACCCATACAGAATCCGGCACTTTTTGCTACCCGAACTTTCATTTAATCCATATCCTTATTACTGTCCTATTTATTGTTTATATTTTTTTCTGTCGTTGAGATTGTTTCGCCATTTTTTCACCGCAGTGACATACAAATAAAATATTTTAAATCTTTATTACGATGGTCTTAATGTTTTTTTGAGAAATTTTATCTAATCTTATTAAATATAACTCGAATGGTAGTAAACATACAAAAATAATCTCATGAAAATAATCCTTGACATATAGTTAATTAGCTATTATACTATGTAAAATAAGGTAAATATTCCAGCAGGAGGATAATGTTAATGGCTTTATACGAATACAAATGCAGGGATTGCAACAAAATATCGGAAATTCTGGTTTTTTCATCTGACGATATACCTGAATGTAAGCACTGCGGTTCAAAAAACCTTGACAAAATGCTGTCAACTTTTGCGGTCTCCATGGCGGGAGGTTCTTCTTCTCAACCGATGCCTTCGTGTCCGTCAGGGGGTTGCTGCGGTGGGAACTGCGGTATATAAGACTTGAGAATCGATATTTATCGTACAATTATACAGAGTGAATATAACCGGTGATTTATTTATTTTGAACGAAAAATGATTCAAATAGTATAAAACACAGGTATAATCGAGAAGATGGCGCGTATTACCCGGAGATGTACCCAGGCCCGTCTCCCACTATGGAAAGTACCAAGGACTACGGGAACGGAGACGTTACCGGAAGGGCATGGAGAAGTCAGCCGGGGACATAGCTGGTCTGCAGACCGGACTGAAGTCCTGAACATGAACCATGGGGTTATAAGTCTCGAATTTCGATGGGAGAGGAGACACAGACCGTTGTGCTGAGATGCACTATACTCACACGGATGGTATTGGATAGAATCCGGGAGAGTAAGAGAATGCGTCAATTGGGTATTCTTGAAGGGGGTATGGTATCCTCATGCATGGAAGGCGCGCCGCAGGGCAGGCCGCTGTCCCCGCTGTAGTCAACATAATCCCGGATGACCCGGAAAGGGAAAAGGAGACTTGTGCGAAATGGGAAAAAAAAGAGTTTAAAGAGAGAACTAAGGAAAAAAATTCAGTGATAGCACGGATTTCATTAGCGGGAAGGCCATTCTACGTCGAGTAATTCATCCAGGTTTTCTTTTCATGTATATTTGTTGCAAACATGCAAACTATAGAAAAAATATGTGCTTTTTTCCTATTTTTTCTATTTGAAATGTTGTCGTTAGAATCCGATTAAATTTCATTTCGGCCACAGATATTCCTCATCTGTTGTAAATCAAACAGAACCAAGCTGAATTAATCGCTATACAATATGTTGTAAATAATTAATATAGATTTAAATTATTTGCAATATCGATAATAAAATGTTACAACTATAAACAATATATATGAGATGAGTTATTTATCATAAAATACTTTTAGTCGAGTAGTTCAACCGTTACCGGTTTTCGCCCTCACAGAACCGGACGTGCGGAGTTACCGCATCCGGCTCTTCCGAGCAGGTAACCCGGATTAAGATCAAGCCAGCCTTCAGGATGAGTAATTTTCGGTGTGGGTAGCACAAAGACCGACGAGATTAAATTATACAGGTGGTTTTTGTTTACTTTCTGGCTTCTGCGTTTCAGTGCATTAAACCAGAGCTTCCACACCTCATGCCGGAAGCGAGCGAGGGCTTTAAAGTTACCCCGCACGCCGTAGTAGTTGTAGTGCCCTGACAATTTTAGGCGCAACTGTTTCCATTGCACGCTGACCGGCAGATGACGATTGTTGGTACACCACTCTGCAATAGACTTTAGGCTGCGGCTGAATCGCTTACGGGCTGTTTTACGTTTTATGAGGTATCTGCCCTGACGATCCTTTCCCGAGATGTGGGTGAACCCGAGGAAGTCAAACGTCTCTGGCCTGGGATTCCCGTTCCCATCGTCCCACCGCCGCCCAAACCGCACCAGTCGTGTCTTCTCACGGTTGAGGGTCAGTCCATGCTCATCCAGTCGCTTTTCTAATGCTTCCAGCAGGATAAGCGCATCATCTCTGTATTCGCATCCAATGATGAAGTCATCGGCATACCGTACAATATAGACTTCACCTTTTGCTTCCGTTTTACGCCATGTGTGTACAAATACGTCAACGATATAATGCAGAAAAATGTTCGCAAGAAGCGGAGAGATAACACCCCCTTGCGGTGTGCCTTTCTTCTCCCTGATGCGACGGCCATCTTTCTCTACCACTCCCGCTGACAACCACTTGCCAATCAGTCTGAGCACATTGCGATCATTTACCCGGTGCTTGAGTACCGCCATCAGCTCTTTGTGGTCTATTGAATCAAAGAACTTGCTGATGTCCGCATCAAGCACCCAGTTCACGTTCCCCTTTTGCAGAACCGTTTGTAGCGCCTGCAGCGCATGATGCTGGCTCTTTCCCGGGCGAAAACCATAACTGAAGCTCAAAAAGTCAACCTCGTAGATGCTGTTGAGTAGCTCCACTACCACTCCCTGCACTATCTTGTCCTCAACAGTCGGTATTCCCAACGGGCGTTGACCTCCATCAGGCTTTTCTATCCAGTGCCGGAGCACCGGGCTCGCACGGTATTTCCCATGCTTCAAACGCCAGTGTAACTCCTCAAGGTTCCGGTACAGGTTTGCTCCATACGCATCCTTGGTAACCCCATCAACCCCCGGCGCTGCCTTTGCATCAACTGCCTGATACGACCGCCATAACGCCTTCTCTGTTATCAGATGCGCAAGACTCGTGAACCTCTCCTGTGGACTCCTTGCCGCTTTCTCCTGCACTCGAATGAGTTTCAGGCAGATGGGTCTCCATCTCTGAGTTTGGCTCATCTCTCACTCCTTCGAGTTCCCTGCACGGCTCTCCCCTTCGCTCCACCAACTCGGCTTTCTGCTCCGCCTTCACCGACTTCGTCACTACTATGGGAGAGTCCGACTCCCACCGCCCCTTGACATTGGTTCGCTCCGGTCTTCCCTTGCTTTCCAACGCCCGCCGTGACCTTCCGGCGGTTGACGGTGGGTCTCTCCTGTTCCGTGAGTCTCCTGAGAGTCTCGATGTGAACCTTTGCCCCCGGAAGGCTCCTGTGTTTAGGCATTTTCTGCACAGAATATTGCCTGCGGACTCGGGCACAGTCATCGGCGCCTTCAACGGTATAGCTTTCGGGGTTTACCTTCACACCTCGTTCTCTTTCCTGTCTACGCTTCGTACCTGTCATTACTGCCACGCACGCAAGACTCGGTTACTACTCCCATGCCTTTGGGTTTGCAGGTTGGTCTTTCACCAACTCGGATTTCTCACAGCTTTCAGGACGCACACCCGGATTATTCATAAACAAGAATAAAGAGACAAAAGAGGGGAATAAAAAGCAATATAATTTTGCACGTTAAGGTAAAAAAAGACA
>JAFGMP010000270.1 GCA_016927495.1 Candidatus Latescibacterota bacterium
ATGAGGAAAAGATCGGTTATAAAAAGTAAACATGGGGAGATGAATTTATGGCAAAATTATGGCAAAATTGTAAAATTTCAGCAAAAAAAGCACTGCCGTTATTCACGTAAGTGCTTTAAATACAATTGGCTGCCCTGCAAGGATTTGAACCTCGATAAACTGATCCAGAGTCAGCCGTCTTACCATTAGACCACAGGGCAACATTTCTATTTTTCAGACTACATAAATTAATAAATCGGAAGTCTCAAGTCAAGTTTTTATGTTAAACAAATTCTGTTCGGTGAAAAACTGTAATTTTAAAAAGAACGGGAAAATATCCCGTTCAAACATTCCCCTTTTAGTTTACACCGGTTTATCCTACTGTTCGATAAGTTCGATTGTTCCGACACCGCCGAAACACGCTGCCCAGAGAACACCCTCACTATAGGCGACAGACCGCACATAGTTCGATGGAAGGCCATCTTTCACCGTATATTTTTGTGTTTTCGAATCCTCAAGCCTGATAACGCCGTCACCGTTGGTTCCGAACCAGAGTGCTCCGGACGGCTCTGCGGCTATCGAGTAAATACCGCTTACCGTTTCAAGGAAGTTGTTGCCATAGACATTCCATTCACCATCTTCAAAAACAACCAGTTTTCCGCTTTCGAGACCGAAATATACTGAATCGTCAATACTCAGAATCGATCGTACATCAAGACTGTCAATATCGATTTCAGGGCTTCTGTCACTTATAGTGTCGCCTTCAACGGAAAGTATACCACTTGTTGTACCAAACCATACGGTACCATTCTTATCGAGTGCACATGACCAGATATCTTCTGATGGCAGGCCGTGTACAGCCCTGTATCGTTTCCATATTCCATTATCAAGACAGCTTATTCCGGTCGCCGTACCGACCCAGTATTTCCCCTGATTGTCATAGACACCACACCTTATATCATCGCTGGTGATGCCGTCCTGACGGGTGTATACGGTCCAGTCGTTTTCATTTTTTACCACAATACCGTTTGTCGTATGGAATGTTATTTTATTTTCAGGACCGAATAGTATACTTCTTACGGTTGACAACATACCGGGTTCTTTTCCGGTAATTTTACTCCAATACCCCGCAGAATAGAGATTCAGACCGGTTTCCCAGGTTCCGACCCACACTCTGTTGCAGTCATCGATGGTTACAGAAGTACAATTATGGCCAAACGGTTTATTTGGAATAACAAAATTTTCAATCTCACCATTCTTAATCACACTCAATCCGTACGAGGTACCTACATAAATCAAATCATCGGATACAACATATCCGCAGTTTACATCATTTGATACAAGCCCGTCATCTTCAGTGTAATGAAGCCAGTCACTGCCTTTGGAAGCATGGACACCGTTTGCGGTAAAGAACCATAAATGGTCTCTTGTCGACTTCAGTTGCCTTGCTTTATATGTCCCCAGTCTGTCCATCGGTTTGAATCCTGACCAGCCAAAACCATCCCATCGTGAAATCCCTGCCCATGAAGCAGTCCAGATACTGTTATCCCAGGACTGGATAATTGTACTTGATGCATCGGTCATGAGGCCATCCTTCGAACCGCTCTGAACCCATCCGTCCTCGGTTTTCATATAAACACCTTTGTCAGTGGTCCCGACCCACATGTTTTCACCTTTGTCGAAATATATACACTGTACATTGAATCCTACAGGTGCCCCCACACCATCCAAAGCAGAAAAACGGCCACGCTCAAATTTGGCGCCACCCTCAATAGTAGCAGCCCAGAGATTACCTTCCTGATCCAAACTCAGGCTGTTAACCTCATTGGAAGGAAGTCCATTTTCGACTCCATATCGTTTCCACGATGAGCCATCAAAAAACCCAACACCATAAACAGATGCAACCCAAATTTCGTCGTTCCCTTTTACAATCACATCAAGCAATATATTCGATGGCAGACCGTCGGCAGTAGTGAAAATGGAATATTCGCCTGCCGGTATATTCCATTTTATCAGACCACCCTTTGTCGAACAATAACATATATCATCGACGATTGCTATACCGGTAATATGTGCCAGGTCAGTATACTGGGTTATGTGTGCGGGTTGCTTTCTTGCAGTACATGATGCCATTAGAATAACCAGCGGCATTATCACTTGCAAGCATATACTCATACGTTTAATCACTAGTATCCTCCCGATAACTCTGAACATTAAAAAATATATTTTCGGTTGCGTGACACAATCTATCAATAATACTATTATTTTTATTGAAACGGTACAAAAAAGTGATTTGTACCCCTTTCTATCGTGAATTATTTACGATCCATATTGGATTTGTAAAGCAATTTTTCCCTGATACGGTAGTACATTCCGCCCTGATATAGCTGAATTCCGAAAGACTTAAATTCCTTTCCAGACTTCTTTTATAATCCGAAAAATTGTCATTTAAAAAAACCAGTTCCTTTTCATCCGGATCTCCTTTTTTACCTGCAAGGATACATGCATTTTTTAAAGTACCAAATTCCGAAGATGAAAAAATATCAGCTTTTATTTTGCATGGCAAACCGGAAATCTCACTTCCGGGAAATGCTATAAAACTGTTTTGAGCAATTGATAAATCAATGAAAGGACCGTCTGAAACAAGCGCTCTGCCTTTTTTAAGACCTTCGACGATATCTTCCTTGTTTCTTGAGTTCGCTTTTACACAGGTGCAGACAGAACCTAAGGTATGTGAATCATCCTCCCCCATACTCATCAACGGCATCATAATATGACGGCGGCGATTCATATCCCCGTGAGCATCACTCCCACCAAAAGCATATATTCTTTTGCCTTTTAGGAGAAGCCGTATCCATGCTTCTTTGCCAATGCGAAATCCACGGTCTTTAATGCCGTTATAAACTTGCAATGCAGATAATCCAGGATACTCCATATCAGTATTTGTCCATTTCCCCCGAGCCAAAATTACCCGTTCAAGAAAAGGAATATCTTCAAGAGGATGTGCCGCACATGCCAAACCATTCCACTCGATACATTCCCTGACTGCTTCACCGACAGATTTCTCAGTCTTGGTCTTCAAACCTTTTTCACCGCTGTCACCCGAACCTTTGATAAACTTCTCCGAGTCAAGCGACAGCAAATGACAATTATGTCCGGAGATTGTGCGGCAAGTAACCTCTTCACCCGGAATTACTATCGTAGCCGGACTCAAAAACTTTGCTTTATTACGCATCATATGCCATTTCGCCAATAATGGATCTTCTTTACAATAATCATTGTTGAAATCATCCAGGTCATAGGAGTGATCGGTGACGGCAATCCAGTCAAGACCCATGCAGAATGCTGCAAAAGACATTACCTCAAGAGGCGCTCCGAATTCTATCTGATCGGATGTATAATAGGAATGACAATGTATATCCCCACGATACCAGTTACTGGCTTTGGGCAAATATGATGCGGCGGCATGAACTTTCAGCGGACTATGTGTCGTGCCACGATAATTATCTATGTTTACCTGCACACGTTTCCTGCCCTTTCTGACAATAATACTCACCATTATATTCATCACCCCCGGAAACTCAGGCATTATATTGATCGAATCCCACCATATAGGCTCGCTTATAGTTTCTTCACCATAAGGAAACTGCGCTATCCGTTCGAAACCCTGCTCATACCTCAAATGAATAGCCACCTTTTCCAGTTGAATCGGATAAAGATGCGCATCTTTTATAATGATAAATACAGGAATGGGTCTTCCCGGATCGACACGTGACGGTGCATCGCATATGATTTCAGGCCATTTTCTGAATAACAAACTCGGAATAATTCCGGGTCGGTAATGTATCTCTGCATATGAGAGCAAAAGCAATGCCTTACTGAAGCGGTTAGACTGTTTCTTTCTATTATTCCATAAAATTGGCATGGATTGATCGATTACAAACTCTATAATATGTAAAAAATGTCACAATGATGCAACTACTCTCGAACACTTTGACAGTTCTTATTGTATATACTTGCGCTCTGACCTGTTATTGTGCTATTTTTGCTAAGAATCTTACTTATGAAAATTACCGTTAAGTTACCTCTAATCATTTTTCAAGGTTGACCTGTTATGCATACAACGCAAAATCCCGATGTGTGGATGAACGGATTGTTTGTGCCGTGGGATCAGGCCTGTGTTCATCCTTTTTGCCATGGATTGCAACGAGGATCTGTGGTTTTTGAAAGTATCGACTGTAATGAAACAATAAATGGAAAGGCTGCAATATTCAGACTCCGGGAACATATGATCCGATTTGAAAACTCGGCCGGAATAATAGGCATGGAGCTTGATTACAAACTTGAGTCATTAATGCATGCAGTTATCGATACGGTGGCACGGAGCGGATTAAAATCCTGTGTTATTCGCCCTCTCGCGTTTTATGCCGATCCTGTCATGGATGTGTATCCCGGCGATGCATCGATTATGGTCGCAATCGGTCTTGCCGAGTCTCATGAACCTCCGGAAACCTATAAAGTAACAATCAGCCGTTTTCACAAGATCGATAATGCATGTATGCCTGTAAAAGCCAAAGTTTCCGGCAATTATATAAATCCCATGATCTCAAAAACCGAAGCAAAAAAAGCCGGATTTGATGATGCTATTCTACTTGATAAAGACGGTTATGTGGCTGAGGGTTCGACATCGAACATTTTCATAGTGGAAAATAATAAACTCATAACAGCGCCGGAAGATTCAATTCTGCTTGGTATCACCCGCGATACGATAATGGCTATGGCACAAAAATTATCTGTCGAAATTATTCAGGAAAAATTTAACGCAGAAAGACTGAAACATGCCGATGAGGCAATCCTGTGCAGTTCGGGTAAGGAAGTTACACCGATTGTACAGGTGGACGAATCAATTATCGGTGACGGTAATCCCGGTACTATCACTAAACTGCTCCGATCGTATTACAGAGATATAATTGAAGGACATGTTGCTGATTTCGAAGACTGGCTCACATATATACAATAAAAATACTCATATTATATCCATGAAAAATCGATATCTCGATAAAACAATCCCATTCGGAACTATTTTAGCTGTCGGTCTTGTCCACTGCAAAGCTCTCAATAATTTGTTTGTAGCCGACACATGGGTATTTATCTATCCACACTCATTAACGGAAACTTTCTCTTATTTTTTTAAATCCATCATACCACCGGAGTGGAAATCATTATGGTTCCGCCCCATCCCTATGTTTTTTTTCTGGTTTGACAACATATTATGGCCGGGAAAAACATGGGGGCCGCACCTTACCAATATTATTTTTCATGTAATCAATGTTTACCTGATATGGTTACTGGTCGGTTTTATGACACAATATGAAAAAATAAAAACATCGAATACATCTCAAAAGTTACCGTCATTTGCAGCAAGCTTATGTTACGGATTACACCCTCTCACTGTGGGTTCCGTTTCATGGGTTGCGGCAAGGTTCGATGTTATGAGTGTAACATGTGGCCTTGCAGGATTATTATTATGGCTGAAATGGGATATCAAACCGTCGGAGCGGAATCATTTAACAGGTGCTGTTGTATTGCTTGCAGTGGCACTTCTCTGTAAAGAACAGGGTGTTGTATTTATTACGGTATGTTTATTGGTGACATTCTTTCGCCTGATCAAGAACAGAGACAAAAAAATCAAAGGATGGCCGGGACTATTGTCACTGGCTTTGCTCATGGTAATCTACACAATATACAGGCTTATTATCTTCGGCGGGCTCGGCGGGTATATTACTGCCCAGCACGGTCTTAATTTTATCGTACCTGTATATTATTTTTTTGCGCTGTTTTTTCCGTTCCTGAATGTCCTGCCCGGATGGACTATTTCTGTTTCATTGCTTATTTCACTGCTTGTATTATGGACTCTCGTTCCCATTTTATGGACACCGGAGAATAATAAGAAAAGTGCTGTACCTAAAATGTATATTTTCGCGGCATGCGCACTTTTTTTTATCGGCCTTATCACTACAGCGCCGCACGCAGGCATGACGTTCGACACCATCATAAGGCACGCTGAATCAAGGTTCGCTCTAATACCTGTGGTCGGGTTTTCTCTTATCGCGGGCATTATGGTATATATAATAATTCAAAATAACGCTGCCTACAAATTTGCGCTGGTATGTATCGTTATAATAGGTTCCCTGGCTGCATGGCGAACCGATATTCAGATACAGGCATGGGGGGCAGCAGGTAAAACTGCAGATAGTATCATCTCACAAACGCTTATGTTAGTTCCATCACCAAAAATCAACAGTAAACTCATTTTTCTCGATATTCCGAGAAATAACAGCCAGTACGCGTATATTTTCGGAATAGGGTTTAAAGAAGCGCTTCAATATAAATACGGTTTAAGAAAAGATCTCGATGTTATTCGATATCCCAAACGAAATGACCTTCGAACGGCGAATCCGGATTATGATCATGTATTCCAGTATCATGAATCCACCGGTAAGCTTGAAAAACTCAAAGGGGAAAGACAAAAAATGAATAGTAATTGAGAGATACAAAATGTATCTTTTTTTTGTATATTACATATTATAAGTATAAGTTGTATATCTTGCATTTTTTAAAAGGAAGTAATGCATGAAGTTCAAAAGAATAATGTGTTCAGGCATAATTTTTCTGTTGTATATCAGTCCCGTTATTGCTGACGTATTTTGGGAACAGCAGTCAACGATTTCGGATGACGGTTATACTGTTACTTCCAGACAGAAAATTTATTTTACAGCGGAAAAATTCGCTTTCGATTCCGATGATGGAATGAGAGTCATTGTGGATATAATTGCAAACACTATAACAACAATCGATGAAACTAAAAAAATGTATTATATATCAAATGTCGATGAAATGGCTCAAAAAATGGATGAGCTTAAAGCACAATCGGAAGAGATTCTGACTGAAGCTTTGAAAAATATTCCCGAAAATATGCGGGAAGAATATGAAAAGACATTGAGAAATCAGTTAAATAACATCGAAGACGATACAATGAAACCGAATGCGGAAAATTATAAACCAACCGGTAAAATCTCTCAAATTGCAGGTTATTCGGCTTATCAATATTTTGCTTCCGGAGAAAACGGCACATCATATATGATGTGGTGTACTAAAGATGTTGATATTCCCGAATTGCAAACATTTTATAAAAATCTGGGAGAAATAAGTTTTTTTAAGGACGTTTCACCTGATCCGGACATGATTAAACTGGGATTTCCCGTAAAATCAATCGAAAAGACAAATAACACAACTATTATGACTGAAGTTATCTCAATTTCCATGGAATCTGTTAAAAACAACTGTGTTTTCAGTATCCCTGAAGGTTTCACTCAGTCAGATGAAATATTTTTATCAGACGCAGAACAATAAAAAATCATTTTCAGATAAGAATCATACTA
>JAFGMP010000271.1 GCA_016927495.1 Candidatus Latescibacterota bacterium
ACACCCTTGCCGTCCGGCTAACAGTTCCCCCTGTCGGGCCTGTAGAGGACTTACACCTCCAAGTGAGTGCGCCCTGCCGGGCGCACTGAAAAAAATGCCGGTCACCTTGACCGGCATTATCATCCAATTCAGTATTCAGATGTATAATTATTATTGGTCACCTTCTGTTTTAGCTTCCTTTATCGGATGGGCACGCCACCAGTTGGCAAGCGCCGAACCAGATATATTCATCCAGGGGCCGAAAACTGCAGGTGCAAGCCCTACAGTAGCCACTTTTCCCATCTGAAGTGCAAGCCCCGATGCCAAACCTCCGTTTTGGAGACCAACCTCGATAGCGATTGTTCTGCAGGATCTCTGGTCAAGACCAAACATACGACTTCCCCAGTAACCTAAAATATAACCGAGTGTGTTATGAAGCATAGCGGCAAAAACCAGTGTTATACCGATTGCCAGCAAATTGTCACGGCCCGCTGCTGTAATGATGGTAATTATATATGCAATACCGGCCATTGACAGAATAGGCATCAGCTTGTCAAGGAACCTTGTATTCCCTTTGGCAAAAAAATGAATCAGCCATCCGATTATACTTACAATAATAAAAGTAATACCCATTGATTTGAACATGCCGCCGATCTGTATCCATGATTCGTTCATGACACCGGTAAGGTAAATTATAAGGGATATTACAAAAAATATCACCACCAGTACTGTATGTTTAACAGTTTCAGACATTTTAAATTGGGTATGGGCGTAATGGTTAAACATTAAACCGGCGCCAATCGGGATAATGACCATGTAAATTATGTCGATCATCATTTTTACAAAACTGATCTCAACCATCTGTCCCGCAAGCATCTTCATCATGAATGGTGTCATTATAGGAGCTGCCAGGGTGGCGCATGCAGTCAAAGTAACTGCAAGGGCAAGATTCGAGCCTGCAATGTAGTTCATAACATTAGAGGCAAGTCCGCAGGGTGAGGATCCGATAAGCACAACACCGGCAGCGATTTCAGCCGGAAAACCGAAAACCTTAGCCAATGCAAAACCGACAAACGGCATAATGGTGAACTGGCACAACATTCCGACAAAAACACCTTTCGGCATTTTTATCACACCGATAAAATCTTTTATACTCATTGCCGTCCCCATACCGAACATAATAATCTGCATAAGGGGAACAATGAGTTTACTTAGCTTAAAACCACCTAATTCCACAAAATATTTCGGATAGAACATCGACATTGTTACAGCTGCAAAAATCCATACCGTGAACGATAAACCTTTCAGCGGAGTGCCCCTGATACCTATTGCGAGCGCTATAAACAAGGTGACTGCCATGAGGCCCACTTCTGAGCGGTAACCCATTGCCAGCATAATAATCACAGCAAGAGAGGCAATAACACAGATTCCGAGGCAGATTTTGTAAACGCTATTCATTATAAGCCTTTCACTAAAAATTTTTGGTTGAAGTATTTTAAAAATATTCAAAAAAAAAGCTCTGAATGCAAGGAAAAAGCAAACGATAAAATTGATCTTTTCTTTGTTTGACTTTTTCTCCGAAAAAACTTTTTTTATATGTGTCGAATTCCGACATTTTCAGAATCTTATCACAGGAAAGAAAATAAATGTCAAAAAAAGCACTTATAACCGGCATTACCGGCCAGGACGGCAGTTATCTTGCAGAATACCTGCTTGAATTGGGATATGAGGTACATGGAATTGTGCGAAGAGCGGCAATCGAGGATCCCGCCCACAGAATGAGCCGTATTACCCATATCGCCGACAGACTGAACCTCCATTCCGGCCTGATTGAAAATTATGCAAGCATTTACCGGGTTGTTGCCACAGTGAAACCCGATGAACTCTATCACCTTGCCGCCCAAAGTTTTGTTGCTGAAAGTTTCGAGGATGCTTTTTCCACAATGCAGGTCAATATCTTCGGCACATTGAACGCCCTGTCGGCGGTCAGGGAATTATCACCGGACTGCAAATTTTATTTTGCCGGTTCATCGGAAATGTTCGGTAAAGTCAAAGAGTCACCGCAAAATGAAAACACAAAATTTCATCCCCGTTCACCGTACGGAATTTCAAAAGTCGCCGGATTCGATCTCACAAGAAATTACCGTGAAGCATACGGGATTTTCGCACTTTCAGGTATACTGTTCAACCATGAGTCTCCGCGTCGGGGTTTCGAGTTTGTGTCCAGAAAAATAACATCCCACGCCGCAAAAATAAAACTCGGACTGGCCGACTCACTGACTCTGGGTAATCTCGATGCACGGCGTGACTGGGGACACAGCCGGGAGTATGTCAGGATGATGCATGCCATGCTCCAAATCGATACACCGGAGGATATCGTCATCGCAACCGGCGAAACCCATTCGGTCAGGGAATTCTGTGAACTGGCTTTTTCCGAACTGGGACTTGACTGGAGTAAGTATGTACAGATCGATGATCGCTTCAAACGTCCCAGCGAGGTGGAACTTCTTGTCGGCGATATCTCACGTGCCCGTGAACTTATGGGCTGGGAACCAAAAATTCGGTTACAGGAGTTGGTCGCCGAAATGGTTCGTTCGGATTATAATATGCTGAAAAGATCGATGAATCCGTGAAACGCTGTAACATCTGTAGGTAACTTGCATGTCATTGCGAGGAATGAAATGACGAAGCAATCTCAATGTAAGTAATTGACAAATAAAAACTTATATCAACAATATATTTTATCAGTTAAAAATACTGAGATTGCTTCACTCGCATTGTTCGTTCGCAATAACAAAAAAATTAGCGTTTTTCTTCATATTTGGCAATTATCAATTTTCAATCCACCAATAAGTGATACTCATTTCGCCATTTCTTCCTTGAGCGCAATTGCTATCCGTTTCACCGCCTCAACAATTACATCCACATCGGGCCGTGAATAACAGAGTCTGAAATGGTTATGGTGCTGATTATCGAGATAGAAGAAATTACCGGTAAAATACATCACCTTATTTTTGGCCGCAGTCTTAAACAAGCTGTCGTGGTCGACATTACCGGGTGTTGTTATCCAGCAATAGAATCCACCATGCGCACGGGTCCAGGTCACACCCTTCGGCATAAATTCTTCAAGAGCACCTAACATCGCATCGCGACGTGAACGGTAACCCTCGATCAGGGTAGCAATATGCCCGTCAAGCCAATTATCAACATGCAGTTCAGCGATTAATTCCTGGTTGAGAGTCGGTGAACCGACATCGAACATAGGCCGGCACATATTCCAGGTTTGAACGAGTTCTTCCGGAACTACAGCCCATCCAACCCGAAATCCGGGGGACACGAGTTTTGAAAAGCTGCCGAGGTAAATCACATTACCGGTTGTGTCAAATGCCTTCACCGCAGTCTGGTCCACGTCATCATAAAGAAGTTCACTGTATGCGTCATCCTCGATAATAAAACAATCGAATTCCTCTGCAATTTGGGGAAGTTCTTCCCTTCGCTCACGGCTGAGCATAATACCCGCCGGATTATGATAATTCGACATGAGATATATTGCTTTTGGTTTTACGCCTTTGTTCCTGAGTTGTGTCAGGGTATTTTTCAAAACATCCGTTCTGATACCATCATTATCGATGGGCACCTCAACAAGATTTAATCCCCAGTTTTTAATCGAATCAAGAACACCGAGAAATGTCGGTGCTTCGATAATCAAGGTATCCCCAGGGTCAGCAATCATGCGAAGCACCATATCACAGGCATTCTGAGATCCGGCGGTCATAACGATATGTTCGGGAGAAACACTCGCGCCGCGTTTTTTCATACGGTAGGTTACTGCTTCACGGCTTCTGAGGGTACCCTGAGGATTTCCGTATGGGAAAATAGCCTCAGGATTGTTTTTTATCAGCGAACTGGTCACCTCTACAACCTTTTCGGTCGGATATGCTCCCGGATACGGTACACCTGGACACAGGCTCAATACACCGGGTTCCTTTGCAAGCCGTAGAAATTCTGCAATATCAGACTTCCTGAGTCCGGAAGCCCATGATGAATAGCGAAGCTTCGACACTATAATACTCCTTTTCAAATAATATTCAGCTTAGTTCATGGGATAAAATGATGTAAAAAAACTGGCAATTCAATTACGTTAGTAAATCATAATTTATTATATATTCTCATCGGTTCCGTCTGTCAATCACTCTTTTGGCTTTACCCATAAACCGTTCGATAGTTTTAGGTTCAACCAGCGTTACCTTTGCGCTTATGCCGAGAACGCTTTGGATACGGGTTGCAACTTTTGCCTCCATAGCTTCCATCTGTTTCATCTCATCTTTAAACATCTCTTCAGAAACCTCGACTTTTACCTCGAGGGTATCGAGGGTACCTTTACGGTCGACAATAAGTGTATAATGAGGTTCGGCGCCTTCAATTTCAAGAAGGACACTTTCGATCTGGCTCGGGAATACATTCACACC
This sequence comes from Candidatus Latescibacterota bacterium, assembly GCA_016927495.1. Taxonomy (GTDB): domain Bacteria; phylum Latescibacterota; class Latescibacteria; order Latescibacterales; family Latescibacteraceae; genus JAFGMP01. The sequence goes on from JAFGMP010000271.1 coordinate 4,449, forward strand.
GCGAATAATGAGCATATCATCATTCCGGCCCGATACTCGTTCCATACGTTTGAGGGTTCTTCCGCAGGGACATTCACCTGACATAAAACAGGTAATATCTCTGGTACGGTATCGTAAGACCGGTATGGCTTCTTTTGTGAGCGAAGTGAATACCAGTTCCCCTTTCTCACCCTCATGTACAGGTTCGAATGTATCGGGATCGACAATTTCAGCTAAAAAATGATCCTCCGCTATATGAAGGCCGTTCTGTTCGAGACATTCCCCGGAAACGCCGGGGCCAATGATCTCCGAGAGCCCGTAATTATCAGTAGCTGTTATATTGAGCCGTTTTTCTATTTGTTCCCTCATGCTCTGTGACCAGGGTTCACCACCGAAAAGTCCCCATCGAAGCGGCAGTTTTTTAAAATCTATACCCTTTTCCTCACCGATCTCCGCGATATGGAGAGCATAGGTCGGAGTACAGACCAGAGCAGTCACCTTGAAATCCTGCATAAGCATAAGCTGGCGTTCGGTATTTCCCGAGGATGCGGGGATGACTGAAGCTCCCACATGTTCGCATCCGTAATGAAGCCCGAAACCTCCGGTAAAGAGGCCATAACCGAATGCAATCTGCACCGTGTCACTGTTGGTAACCCCCGCTGCTGTTACGATGCGGGCTATCAATTCACGCCAGGTATCGATATCCTTTTGGGTATAACCAACCACAGTGGGTTTTCCGGTCGTTCCCGATGAAGCATGGATTCGTACTATTTCATTATCGGGGACGGCGAACAGACCGAACGGATAATTATCCCTGAGATCCGTTTTTGTTGTAAACGGCAGCCTTCGGATGTCATCGAGGGATTTGATATCATCCGGAGTGGTTTTTACCTTTTCCATCATCCGGCGGTAAAACGGAACACGATAATACACCTTCATTACCGTGTCCTGCAAACGCCTTAATTGAAGCTCTTTCAATTCTTCGGAGGGCATTACCTCATATTTAGGATTGTAAATTCCACATGCAGCCATTTAACCTCCACAATTTATCATAACATTCGATGTCTCATTTCACATATACTGAATATATTCTGGTGATGATAATCAATCAAATGTATTGTAAAAAATACCGGCAGTCAAGCGTCAATCCCCTGTTTTCTCAAAGGAAAAGATACACTATATCATATAGAAAATAAACAAATAAATATTGACATGGTGCTAATGATTATTTATCATCATTCTAATGTATTCTTTTCACAGTATCAATTCTGAAATCAATAATATTTATACACGGTATTCTCGTTTCAAATAAAACAATTCTTAAGGGGGGAAAGAATGAAGGTACACAAGCTGTTATTTGCGGGAATCATCACAATTCTGGTACTATGCCTTGTACCCGGATGCTCAAAAAAAACAGAAGCACCCAAACCTCCGATTAAAATCGGAGCCATATTTTCCGTAACCGGCCCGGCGGCTAAACTTGGCGGACCTGAAAAAAATACCGTATTGATGATTCAGGATCAAATCAATGCAGCAGGTGGTATTAACGGGCAGATGATCGAGGTAATTGTCGAGGATGATCAGGGTGTCGAAGAAAACACAATTAATGCTCTGCAAAAACTCATTCACCGGGACAATGTTGTGGCAATAATCGGCCCGACAAGATCAGGCAACGGCATAGCCGCAGCTCCGATTTGCGAGGAAGCAAAAGTTCCGCTCGTTTCCTGCGCAGCGACACTTGTACAGCTTTACCCGGGGAAAGATATATCGAAATCGATGTATCGGTATGTTTTTAAGACACCTCAGAACGATTCTCACTGTGCCCGTACTATTTATGCCGATTGTCAGAAAAAAGGATTCACCAAAGTGGCATTAATAACCGGAACTACAGCATTCGGAGCTGCAGGCCGTGTGGAACTCCAGACCCGTGCTTCGGACTTTGGCATTACAATTGTTGCGGATGAAACCTATCCCGCTGATGCAACCGACCTTACGCCGATTCTGACAAAAATCAAGTCACAAAATCCCCAGGCGCTTATCAACTGGTCAATTGTCGCAGCCCAGGGGCTTATTGCAGGACAGATGAAACAGATTGATCTGAATTGTCAACTCTATCAGAGCCATGGTTTCGGTAATCCCGCATATATCACGGAAGCGGCGGAAGGAGTACTTTTCCCGGCCGGACGGCTTCTTGTTGTAGACGATATAGATTCATCCAACAAACAATATTCTGTTCTGAAGAAGTTTAAAAATGACTATGAAACGAAATTTCCGGACGAGGAAGTTTCGACATTTGCAGGGCATGGGTATGATGCTCTATGGCTGGTTGTAAATGCAATAAAAGCTAACGGCGCCGACCGTGAATCTATCCGTACCGGCCTCGAGGCAACAAAAAACTTTGTTGGAACAGCCGGTGTCTTTAATATGTCTCCTACCGATCATTGCGGTCTCGCTGATGATGCATTTGCAATGGTTACTGTCAAGGGTGGGTCATTCAGGCTCGTCGACGCTGTCCAGTAGAATAGTTAGGATATTTTAAAGTTATTTATACATACATTATTAGGGAAGGTTCCCATGAGCCTTCCCTAAATTATGTTGGGAAATTATGGGTTTAGACAGTTATATACAGCTTTTCTTCTCCGGTATCACCATTGGCTCAATCTATGCGATGGTAGCTCTTGGTTTCCTTATAATATACAGTTCCACTGGGATTATAAATCTTGCCCAGGGCGAATTCGTGATGCTCGGGGGATTGATCGCCGTAACATGTCACCACACATTACATTTTCCGATGCCGCTTACTTTCTTAGTCACCGTTTTGCTGGTAACTGTCATTGGGACATTATTCGAAATAACCTGTATACACCCTTTGAAAAATCCGTCCGTGCTCGGACTCATTATGATCACCATTGCAGCCTCGATCTTAATGCGGGGCATTGCGATGTTCATATGGGGCAAAGAAGAACACGGTATCCCGACATTCTCTGGCGATAAATCGGTTTCTGTCATTGGAGCTTCGGTCCCGCCTCAGGTGTTCTGGATTTTAGGTGTTATTTTCACCGTCCTGATAATACTATTCCTGATATCGAAATATACGCTCATAGGAAAGGCAATGAGGGCAACAGCGGCAGACCGCACAGCAGCGCATCTTGTCGGAATCAATGTACGAAAAATTGTGCTTTTGTCCTTTGCTGTATCAGCAGGACTTGGAGGTGTTGCCGGTGTAGTACTCACCCCTATGACACTGATGTCATTCGACCGTGGAACACCGCTTGCGCTGAAAGGATTTTGCGCCACAGTTGTCGGCGGCCTCGGAAATCCCGCCGGAACAGTTATTGCCGGGCTGCTTTTGGGTTTGATAGAATCGTTCGTAACCGGTCTTGTTTCATCCCATTACAAAGATGTAATCGCCCTGTTTATTTTAATCATTGTATTATTTGTAAAACCGAGCGGACTTTTTTCTAAATCGGAAGAAGCAAAGCTGAAAAAATTCTGACTTTATACAATGTATTTATGGTGAAAAAAATGAATTGTTGGTCACTATAACCTTTCAATTGTCACTCTGAGTGAAACGAAGAGTCTCAAAATCCGAGATTCTTCACTTCGTTCAGAATGACAGGAAATATTCTGGTAATGGCAGTTTTTTCATGATTGGTAATAAGGTTTATGAATTTTTAGGTTCGAAAGAAATTCTTACGTGCTAATCGAATCATCATTTTCAATGTTTTTTTCTTTATAACTCTGTAACCCTGTAACTGAAAAAAATGGGAAAAAACAATTACATAAAGTGTGCACTATTTCTTATAATCATTGGATTTCTTCCGGTTTTTGTAAGTAACCAATATTATCTCAGCGTGCTGGTGTTTGCCGGTATTTATGCCATTGTTGCAATCGGCCTGAGCATGCTTATGGGATATGCCGGACAAATTTCACTCGGTCATGCGGGATTTTTTGCAATCGGTGGTTATACATCGGCAATTCTGACTAAATTTCACAACTTTCACCCGTTGCAGGCGATGATAATCGGTATTGTTTTCACAGTTTTTGCAGCGCTGCTGGTGGGACTGCCCTCGCTCAGGCTCAGAGGGCATTATCTTGCGATGGCGACACTCGGTTTCGGTGAAATAATTTACGTAACAAGCGGCGCGGCTACAGGATTAACCGAAGGTCCATCCGGTTTCAGCGGTGTTCCGAGCATTGCTTTGGCCGGTTTCACGATAAAAAGTGAACTATCAAAATTTTATCTTGTATGGTTAGTGGCGCTAATTATTATGATTCTGTCATTAAATATTATTCACTCACGTATCGGCAGGGCGCTCAGAAGCATACATGGTGACGAGATTGCCTCAAACGCGATGGGTGTCAATGTCGCTAAATATAAAATCCAGGTTTTCGTGTATTCGGCGGCCCTTGCCTCCATAGCGGGAAGTCTGTATGTTCACCACATGCGCTTTGTCAGCCCGACAGGTTTTAATTTGAACAAATCCATTCTGTTTCTTATAATGATTATGAGCGGAGGAATGGGAAGCCTCTGGGGCGCTGTAATCGGTGCTGCGATATTTACACTGCTACCTGAATTTCTGGGTGTGTTTAACGATTATGACATCCTGATGTACGGCGCAATATTGCTGGGGATGATGATGTTTCTTCCTCATGGACTAACAGGGCTTACAACAAAAATTATACAACTGGTTCTATCAAAGTGGAAAACACGGACACAAAACAATCCATGAATTTTCTTGAAATAAAAGGTCTGTGCCGTAATTTCGGTGGACTCAGGGCGGTATGTGATCTTAACGCTCATATTGAGGCAGGCAGAATTACCGCCATGATCGGGCCAAACGGTGCGGGGAAAACAACCGCATTCAATCTCGTTACAGGCCTTCTTCCGGTTTCGACAGGAAAAATTTTTTTCCAGGGTAAAGATATTACCGGTCTCCCTCCCCATAAGATCGCCTTTCTTGGTGTCGCCAGAACATTCCAAAATATCCGCATATTCTCTAATATGTCGGTTTTGGAAAATGTTATGGTCGGAGTACATACACGAAGCTGTAAAGGTATGTTTTCATCTGCGTTAAGGTTACCCGGAGTTAGCAGCGAGGAAAAATTCATCAGGGATGAGGCTTTTAAATATCTCGAATGGATGGAACTCGCACATCTGGCGTCGATGGATGCCGGAAATCTGCCGTTCGGCCAGCAGCGTATACTGGAAATTGCCCGTGCTCTTGCAGCAAAACCGAAGCTTATATTACTCGATGAGCCGGCAGCCGGACTTAACTCGCAGGAAACAAATAAACTCAGTAAATTGATACGAAATATTCTCGAATCGGGTGTAACCGTTTTTCTGGTCGAACATGATATGGAACTGGTGATGAATATCTCACATGACATTATCGTACTTAATAACGGATTTCTCATTACACGGGGTACACCATCGGAAGTCCAGCGAAACAAGGACGTGATTACCGCTTATCTGGGCGAGGAACACTAAGAAGGATACCGATATCCCATGCTGGTTATAAAAAATCTCGAAGCATACTATGATAGAATTCAGGCGTTAAAGGGAATAACGATTCACATTTCAAAAGGCGAGGTCGTAAGCCTGATCGGTGCAAACGGAGCGGGTAAAACAACAACGCTTCACGCCATCTCCGGGCTATTAAAACACATCGAGGGTGAAATACTGCTCGATGGTCGTTCAATAAAAAATACGGCTCCTGAAAAAATTGTCGGCATGGGAATCGCTCAGTCACCTGAAGGACGTCATGTTTTCGCGCCTCTCGATGTCCTTGACAATCTCAGGCTCGGCGCATATATAAGAAGCGACAGGCAGGAAACGGCACGAGATATCGAATGGATTTTTGAACTATTTCCACGGCTTGCCGAAAGACGTAACAATCTCGCAGGAACACTGTCCGGCGGTGAACAACAGATGCTTGCATTCGGCAGAGCGCTTATGTCGAGACCAAAAATTCTGCTGCTCGATGAACCTTCAACAGGTCTCGCTCCTTTGATAATCAAGGAAATTTACAGTGTAATCGAGCAGATCAAACGGGACGGAAAAACCATTTTACTTGTAGAGCAGAATGCGAAACTGGCGCTAAAGGTTTCGGACAGAGCGTATGTTCTCGAAACGGGAAAAGTAGTTCTTTCCGGAACATCTTCCGAACTGGTACAGAGTCAGGACATTCAACGCGCTTATCTCGGCAGTTCTGTTGACGGTTTTCTGGGCAAATAAACAGTGTAATTCCAATTTTAACACATAAGCATTTCGTTTATCCTGTGTAATTGTGCGATATTCGAAGCAATGGAATAAATATCAGCATACTGGTATGGAGGTTGGTATGGGAGTCTGTAATACGGAAATCGAGTTAATGAATCGTGATGAACTCGATTTGATAAAAATAGAGCGGCTTCAGGCTACATTGAATCGAGCGGAAAATAACGTACCGTTTTATCGCGACCTGTTTTCAAAAAACGGAATAGTGCCCGAAAAAGTAAGAAGTGTCGGTGATTTGGCAAATATTCCCTTTACGACCCGGGATGATCTCGTTGAACACCAGCCCTATGAGTTTTTTGCCGTCCCGCTCCGTGATATCGCCAGAATTCATTCATCATCGGGTACCACTGGCACACCGGTTGTGGTGGGATATACCAGAAATGACCGTAAACACTGGGCTGAACTATTGGCCCGCACGTTATGTGCAGTGGGGATAGATTCAACCGACATCGTTCAGGTCTCTTTCGCCTATGGCCTGTTTTCAGGAGGATTCGGCCTCGATATGGGCGCTGAGTACATGGGAGCAACCGTCATACCCGTATCTGTCGGCGAAGTGGAGCAGCAAATCAGAATCATGAGGGATTATCATACAACCTGTCTGTTTTCCACACCGTCATATGCCATGCAAATCGGCCATGTAATGAAAAAAAAGGGTATCAGAAGCCAGGAATTGACTCTTCGGAAAGGTTTGTTCGGAGCAGAACCCTGGAGCGAGGATGTGCGTTCGAAAATTGAGCAGTCTCTCGGTATAGTGGCTTACGATATTTACGGGATCAGCGAAATTATGGGACCCGGTGTTGCAGGCGAGTGTGAATATAAAGACGGACTGCATGTCTGGGAGGATCATTTCATTGCGGAAATCATCGATCCTGAATCAGGAAATGTTCTTGGCCCCGGAGAAAAAGGAGAACTCGTACTCACCACACTCACTCGTGAATCGATGCCGCTTATCCGCTATAAGACAGGTGATATTACATCCCTTCTCGACAAACCGTGTAAATGCGGGCGTACTCATACACGGTTATCCCGTATAACCAGCAGAAAAACGGATCTTATTATTATAAGAGGTGTCAATATTTATATTCGGGACATCGAAGAACTTCTCGGCAAAATGTTTGAGATTCCCGTCAGATACCAGCTTGTTGTATCACGTGATGATCAGGGTGATAATCTGGAAATACTGATTGAGGTTACCGGAGAACTTTTCACGGATGAAATGAGAAGCTACAGGCATAAAGAGTCAACGATCAAACATGTACTCGCGGGAAGACTGTCATTTGAACCCACTGTCAGATTTGTGGAACCGAGTCATTTTCCCCCCCAGGGAGAGAAATATCCGCGTCTTGTCGACAAACGTAACGCAACGGACTGAATAAGGAGGTAAACGATGTTTGGTGTAGGCCCTATCGAAATGTTTGTTATCTTGATAACGTTTTTCGCGATGTTGATTATCCCTGTAACAGGTATCGTCTACCTGGCGCTGTTATATCGTAAAATTAGTAATATTGAAAAAATCCTCAGGGATTCGGAAAATAATACTAAATATAAGTATGTATAAATATACAATTACTGTATTCGATGGTATAACGATTGCTGATAATTCCGACTATGATGTAAATAAAAAAGCAGATTTACTTAGGATTCCACCATCATCATAGAAATTTTGTCTGTTAATTCTTATTGATGAGTGTTGTAGAGAACAGTTGCAATTCAAATCTGAATCGTATTATTATATAATAGATAGCGCTTTTTTATAAACGTAAACAGGGTATACATAGCAAAAAGTATGGATAGAGTGATGAAAAGAGTTCTGGCAGTAATTCTCGGAGGGGGACGCGGTGCAAGGCTTCAACCACTCACAAAACTAAGAGCAAAACCCGCAGTTCCGATTGCAGGAAAGTTCAGGCTCATTGATATTCCCATTTCAAACTGCCTAAATGCCGGAATCAATCATATATATATCCTCACTCAATTCAATTCGGTTTCTCTCCACAGACATATTAACCAGACCTATAAATTCGATACTTTTTCGACAGGATTTATCGAAGTATTAGCCGCACAACAAACCCTGTCAAGCGAGCAATGGTATCAGGGAACGGCAGACGCTGTCCGCCAGCAATTTCCTCACTTCCGGGCACGTGACATGGATTACTTTCTCATACTTTCGGGAGATCATCTCTATCAAATGGATTACAACAGGTTCATCGACTATCACCGTGAATCCGGGGCTGATTTAACCGTTGCTGTAAAACCGGTAAGACGGGAAAACGCCAGCAATTTTGGCATTTTGAAAACAGATTATAATGACCGGATCAAGAGCTTCAGTGAAAAACCTCCTGCAGACAAACTAAACGGCCTTGAATCACAAACGGGTGAAAACGACAAACCTTACCTTGCATCCATGGGGATTTATATTTTTAATCGTGGAATTCTCGTACGGCTACTGACCGGTGAAAAAGGTGATGATTTCGGGAATCATATTATTCCTTCCGCAATCAAGCAACTTAACGTTAAGGCATATAAATTTCACGGTTATTGGGAGGATATCGGAACTATCAAGACATTTTTCGAAGCAAATCTTGCTTTGACTGACCAGTTTCCCGCTTTCGACCTGTACCGTCGGGACCGTCCGATTTATACCAGGCCGAGATATCTGCCGGCAAGCAAACTTATTTCCTGCCATGTTAATAATTCAATGGTCTGCGAAGGCTGTATTATCGAAGAAAGTTATATCGAACGTTCCGTAATCGGGATCCGTTCGAAAATCAGCCCCGGAGTCAAGTTGAAACGAGTTATTATGATGGGTGCGGACAGCTATCAGACACTTCAGGAAATAGACGAAGACCGCATGGGAGGTTCTCCGATAACCGGGATAGGCATGAATTCGATTATAGAAAACGCAATTATCGATAAAAATGCCCGTATCGGTGACAATGTTGTTCTCGTGAACAAAGAAAATGTGTCAGATTTTGTGTCAAACCATCTTGAGGTCAGAGATGGTATCATTGTTGTTTACAAAGATGCAATTATTCCTTCCGGCACCGTTTTTTAATTATAAAAAATTGAAATCGGATTTCTGTGATATTCCCAAATTTTATTATTTATTTTAGCCATTCGGCTTTTACAATTCCGAATTCTCCGGTTACGTCTGATTCTGCTTGACATACAGTAACTAACTTACTTATTATGGTACAACATGTTAAATAAAATTTACCAGCAGTATCATAAAATATCAATCATCTTATACTCCTCAAGTAATTTAGAAATGCTCATAAAAACGGAGATTGTATGTCGATTGCAAGAAAACTAATGACCGGTGATGAGGCGGTTGCCCGCGGCGCATGGGAAGCCGGGGTAAAAGTCGCTGCGGCGTACCCGGGAACACCATCAACGGAAATACTTGAAAATATTGCGCTTTATGATGAAATTTATGCGGAATGGTCGCCAAATGAAAAGGTAGCGCTTGAGGTTGCCGGTAATGCGGCGATTGCAGGTGTCAGAGCTATTGCATCGATGAAACATGTGGGGTTGAATGTCGCCGCCGATCCTTTTATGACGCTGGCATATACAGGGATAGGCAGAGGCCTTGTAGTAGCTTGCGCCGATGATCCGGGCATGCACTCTTCCCAAAATGAGCAGGATAACAGGTATTATGCCAAATTAGCGAAAGTACCCATGCTCGAGCCGTCAAACAGCCAGGAAGCACTCGACATGACCAAAGAAGCGTTTAAAATTTCTGAAGACTATGATACACCGGTGCTTATTGTTCTCACAACACGTGTATGTCACGGGAAAAACCCGGTAACGCTGAGCGACCGTGAAGAAGTTGAAACGAAGGAATTCATCCGTAATACCGCAAAATATGTCATGGTACCCGGCCATGCCCGTAAACGTCATGTGATCGTCGAAGAGCGGGCAGAAAAGCTCAAAGAGCTTTCCGAGAAAAGTATATACAACCGTATTATTAAAGGAAACGGTAAGATTGGTATTATCTCTTCGGGAGTTGCTTCTCAATATGCCATGGAAGTGATGCCTGATGCCGATTTTTTACTGCTCGGTATGACATATCCTCTGCCTGAAAAGCTTATTGGTAAATTTGCAAATAGTGTCGAAAAACTGTATGTTGTAGAGGAACTGGAACCGTACCTGGAAGAACAAATAAAAGCGTTCGGTATCGAGGTTATCGGGAAAGACGTTTTCCCAAGGTGCGGAGAACTCAATCCTGAACTCATCCGCAATGGTCTGACCGGAACAGAGATCTCAGCGACACGGATCCCGGAAGATGTGTTTATCCCTTCACGTCCTCCTGTGTTATGTCCGGGATGCCCTCACCGCGGTTTTTTTCATATCGTCAATAAAAACAAACTGTTTGTTACTGGCGATATCGGCTGTTATACGCTGAGTGTTCTCCCTCCGCTGACCAGTATGGATACATGCATTTGTATGGGCGCATCAATCAGCGGAGCGATAGGATTTGCCAAAGCTTTCGAAGGTCAGCCCGGTAAAAAGGTTGTAGCGGTGCTTGGTGACTCGACATTCATGCATTCGGGGCTGACGGGGCTTATGGATACGGTTTACAATAAAGCAAATGTTATAACATGCGTTCTCGATAACCGGACGACTGCAATGACCGGACATCAGGAACATCCCGGAACAGGATTCACCGTCAAAGGTGAACCGACACACTCGGTCGATATTGCAGCGGTTGCAAAAGCGCTTGGAGTAAAATATGTGTACGAGGTCGATCCATATAACCTCGATGAAACCAATAAAGCGGTTAAAGCATGTCTCAAAATTAACGCCCCAAGCGTGATAGTTGCCAAACGGGCGTGCGCGCTGAAATGCAGAAACCAGGATTTTGCACTTTCGGTAATCGATCAGGCTGAGTGTAAAAAGTGTGGTGCATGCCTGAAGATCGGTTGCCCTGCCATCATTAAGAAGGGCGATGTTATAATGGTTGATAAAGGGATGTGTTACGGCTGCGGGATATGCAGACAGGTTTGTCCTTTCGGAGCTATAAATGCCGTTGAATAATGGGTTTAATAATTTGTGAGGAAAAGAATGTTTAATGAAACAATAAACACAATTATGGTCGGTGTCGGAGGACAGGGTATCATTCTTGCCTCGGAGGTTTTATCGGAAGTCGCCCTGCTTGCCGGATACGATGTCAGTAAAAGTGAGGTACATGGCATGGCACAGCGTGGAGGGAGCGTTTCCAGTCATGTGCGTTTCGGGGAGACGGTACGGTCACCGCTGATCGAACGCGGGCAGGCGGATTTTATGCTTGCATTCGAAAAAGTCGAGGGGTTGCGGACATGTGACATGCTTAAGGAAAACGCTACAATAATCATGAACGACACCGAAATTGTGCCTACAACCGTATCACTCGGAATCGGTGAGTACCCAACCGATGTAACCGATCGTCTGACTGGAATGGGATTTAATCTTGTGCTTGTTGATGCCATTGACCTTGCTATTAAAGCAGGAACATTTAAAGCTGCAAATGTGGTGCTTCTTGCCACACTGGCATCATTTCTCAAAATTGAAAAGGATATGTGGATTGAAGTGATCAAACGGCGTGTGCCCCAAAAATTTCTCGATATTAATCTTAATGCATTCGCATTGGGATATGAAGCTTCGAATACATAAAAAGGATTAACAAAAACGAGTATACAACATATTTTTAAATCAATATTTAAGGGGGGAAAAGCCTATGATATGGAACGAGAAATATGAATGCATGCCTATTAACGAACGTAAAAAACTGCAATTTGAGCGTCTTAGCTATATTCTCAGGTACGCTTACGACAAAATTCCTTATTACAAGAAATCCTTTGACAATCAAGGAATAAAACCATCTGATTTAAAAAAGCTCTCCGATCTTTCAAAATTTCCTACACTTACAAAAATTGAAATGCGGGATAATTATCCTTTCGGGTTGTTTGCACAACCTCTTGAAAATATACAGCGTCTCCATGCTTCTTCGGGTACTACCGGTAAACCGGTTGTAGCCGGTTATACGAAAAATGATATCGATACATGGGCAGAAGTGATGGCTCGTACATTGGCGTGCGGAGGCTGCACAAAATCCGATATTGTTCAGAATGCTTACGGTTACGGGCTTTTTACCGGAGGTTTGGGAGTTCATTACGGCGCAGAAAAAATCGGAGCTACGGTTATACCCATTTCGGGTGGTAACACCAAACGTCAGATAATGATAATGCAGGATTTTGGTTCAACTATTTTGACCTGCACCCCATCTTATGCTCTTAACATTGCTGAAGTGGCGGAAACCATGGGAGTCGATGTAAAGTCGCTCAAACTCAAAAGCGGTCTTTTCGGCGCCGAACCATGGACAAATGAAATGCGCAATAATATCGAAGCGCGGCTGCATCTCTCCGCTATCGATATTTACGGTCTGACGGAGATTATCGGCCCGGGTGTATCATCCGAATGCCAGGTAAAAAAGAACCTCCACATATTTGACGACCATTTCTACCCGGAAATTATTGATCCTGATACGTTGGAACCATTACCGGAGGGAGAACACGGTGAGTTGGTATTCACCACAATGACCAAGGAAGCGTTTCCGGTAATCCGGTACCGTACCCGCGACATCAGCAGGCTGTTTTACGGCGAATGCGAATGCGGCAGGACTCACAGCAAGATGGAACGGGTAAGCGGAAGATCTGACGACAT
>JAFGMP010000272.1 GCA_016927495.1 Candidatus Latescibacterota bacterium
AGAAAATCGATGTATTGCGCGATGAGGGCTGGGAGGAGATATTACTGTGGTTACTGAAAGACATTGATGAGCAAATGCGAGAAAAAGGCGCCTATACCCGAAGCAGAAAAATAAAAAAATCGACTGAATTGTCAAGAATTGTGTTGGCCTATCCTGTTCTCCGCAAAACATTACCTGAGCTTGGTCATTGGGCGGCAGAGAAAGGAATAGCCGACATGTCGTTTATAAGCATTTTGGAAAGGATACAGGTGTTGAGAAAATTCCTTCGATGGCTTGTGGGAGTGATGATCTTATCTTTTGTTGTACCCGATGAATCAGGTTTGGCGCAGGCGCCGGTGGATGCCACGACATTTTCGCTTCCCGTTTCGAAAGTTCGGGTAACGATTCCACCTCGCCAGCGTGAAACATGGTTGAGGAAATCAGGGGGTAAGGGCAATTAAAAACAAGTACATAATTGCAGTATCGAAAGGAAAGTTTCTGATTTTGAACGGATCATTACTTTGTCACTTTGTAACTGCATCATTATTTCAATATCCGCGTTCTTTCCACCATTCATTCATACGGTTCATATGCTCTGTGCCACCTCTTACCGCTGCGGAAAAGAACACCCCGGGAACATTACCCGTCCTGCGTTTTATCTCTTCGACGATAGTCATACAGGTCGCCCAGAATATCTGGTTCACCAGCGCACCCGATGTGGGGCATATTTTCCGTTTGAATCCGGGCACTGCGTAAAGTCCGTAGGTATCGCACATCCGTCCAACATGGACATCGGCCTCTTTGGGTACTGTCCGGCCATCGGGGATTTTCCCGTCACGGGTCATCGGACCCAGCGAGACAACTTTCATGCCGCTTTTTTTGAACATGTCGAGGCATTTCAGATCGATGTCATCCTCCGGTTCGAACAGCCCCATCATGACAGTATCGGTTGTTGATATTTGTATCGGTTGACCGTCGTAAGTAGTGATCGTGCCTTTCTCTTCGTTCCAGAAAATGCCCCTTGTCAGGGCAAGCCCGCCGCGCCGTGTCTGGGCCTCGACAGCAAGCGCCATACGGTTCTGGCTGTATCCCCAGACTTTACCCCCGGAAAGCAGCGAATCAACCGCCATTTCCCCAGCACGCTGAATATCACCCAGCTCAGCACCTATCATCTCTATCTGCAGCATAACCTGCTCGAAATAATCATCCATCAGCGGATCATAGAGACTTACCCACGGAATAGTATCACCCGGCAATTCCGGTTCATCACCCTGTACGGGAAGCGATATGCCGTTACGGGCAAGAATCCTGCAGGCATCGGCCACCATCATCCAGAGTGTCACCATGCCGATAATGCCGGAAACAGGCCCGACAGGTGCAGGCATACCGGGAATGTACATGATGGCCCCGATAGTGTCGATATTGGTTTCAATCCATATGTCGGAATATGGACGCAGCCTGTGTTTTGCCGAGTCCCTTACGATGAAATGCGCATCACGGGCATCGCTTCCCCACGGCACCGGGCTTCCCACCATGGTAATATTTTTTACTCCGAGATCCTGTAAAATCTCTGTATTGCCGCGAATATTATTCAGAAAAAAGTCGCCGTCCCTCGTTTTTGCAGGATCATAGCCAATTGTGAAAATCTCAGGCAAACCGTTTCTGTTCTGGACAAGATCAAAATCTATGCTGTGGCCAAGATCCCACGAATACCAGCACGTACGTTTACTTTTAATTGTATCGGCTATTGCATATGAGGCTTCGAGCAGATTTTCGGATTGTGTTTCACGAATCCAGATAAGCATATCCCTCACTTTTTCCGTGTATTGAATTGCCAGAGGTTTTTTCGAATCAGTTGGCAACTTTGCGTTCTTATACGCATCGACCAAAGGATAATTATATCGCAGATTATCCGAAAACACCTTTGAAGTCAGACCTGCCGCACCGAATAACGATACCGGTACAAGTTTTATTGCATCTCTCCTTTTCATCTGAATCTCCCTTTTGAATTATATGCATCAATCATTCCTTACAATATATCGGATAGTCTATGCGCTTAAAAGAAGAAAATAGAAGGGATTATTTAATATAAATTTATCGTTGGATCTGAATTATTCAGATGAGAAAAACCAGGAAAGGATTTGGAATTTCATTTGCCCTCACCCTCTTCATCCTTCGTAGTAGTCACTACTATGGAAAACGAACGGTCTCCCGACATGCCGGTTTTGGACCTCTCCTTTAAAGGGCACACGCTTTAGGTTAAATAATTTGAGATACTGTTTTAAACGTTTTTTATCAATTATTGACTAGATTGGTGGTGGTTTAATATTGTTTTTTTCTTCTCTGCCGGTACAATTTTGAAGTATAGTTTTTCAGAAATTCAAATAATGACCGTATATTTATACCATTTCTCAAGGCGCTACAAAGGCGTTCATAGATGTGCTTCGATAAAGAATCAATATTTACCATACCCCATTCGACAGCTTTTTCCCAAAGAATAGCCCCAGGGGAAAAAAGATTATGGATCAGTATTTTTGGCTTTTGCCCAACCGTTTAGATTTTCACTGAATGTTTGATAGGAAATTACAAATTACAGCGTATATATTCCAATTAAAAAATGATAATCTCGAAAATTTAATGAGTTACAAGAGTCGAAGAAATTATAACAAAGTAATGAAGTTTTCCTATTATTTATTGACACAGTTGATGATTATTATATATTAAAGGCAAAATCAATCTGTTATTTAATTATTAATAAGGATGGTAATGGTATGTATCGATCAAAAATTCACTTAATCTTGCTGATAAGCTTTTTTTTTCTGCCTGATTATACTTCTGATGTTGACGCCCAGGGGAAATGGACAACCTACACCACTGAAAACGGGCTTGTCGATAACAGAATCCGATCCATTGCCGTCGATGCGGATAATGTAAAATGGATCGCTACATATAAAGGTGTATCGCGTTTTGATGGTGCCACATGGAAAACATACACAACTCAGGAAGGGTTGGCAGATAACAATGTGAATGTTGTTATTGTGGATGCGGACAACATTAAATGGTTCGGTACTTATGGGGGTGTATCGAGTTTCGATGGATTGGAATGGAAAACCTATACCGAGAAAGACGGGCTGGCTTATCACATCATTCAAACCATTTCGGCAGACCGGGACAATGTAAAATGGTTTTCCACGTACCGCGGTATAACCACCTTTGACAGCGCCGTATGGAAAACATATACCACCGATAACTGCGGAATTCTTGACAATATGGCTTATGCGATTGGTATCGACCTGAATAATGTGAAGTGGTTTTCCGCGTATGACGGCGTCTCCCGTTTTGACGGCGAGTCCTGGGAAATTATCACCGATAAACCTGTAGTTACCGGTAAAGTTTACTATGTCTGGGCTATGGCAGTGGACAGAGAGAATGTGATGTGGTTCGGTACATTCAACCGCGGAGTAACCTCGTATGACGGGGCTAACTGGGAAATCCATAACAGGGACAACGGACTCGATTTTTTATTTATTAATTCCATATGTGTCGACTCGAACAATGTGAAGTGGTTTGGTACCGATGAGGGTGCGGCAAGTTTCGATGGTAAGGTGTGGAAACACTTCACCACCAAAGACGGTCTTGCAGATAATAAAATTCGGGCTGTTGCTGTGGATCAAGACAATGTGAAATGGTTTGGGACATTCCGGGACGGTGTTTCGGCTTACAAATAAGACAGATTGATAACCTGTGGATTGTTTTAAGTCGTTACAGGAATATCGTGTGAAATTTCAATACTTATTTTATGCGATCCCGTTTACTGTGCTGTAAAAACCATTCATAGAGAATCGGGTCGTTGTAGGTTTCATGCCAGCAGTCATGACCCCTTCCGGGATAAAACGTTGCTTTAACATTACCCCCGATTTTTTCAAGCGTTTCCACCATCTCTTTTCCTCTTTCGACCGGAACGCTTGTGTCGAGTTCACCATGAAATACCCATACAGGCACATCTTTAATCGTATATACCAGATAACGGTTACCACCTCCGCAGACAGGCGCAAGCGCTGCAAACCTGTCCGGATATTCGAAAGCGAGACTCCATGTCCCGTAACCGCCCATACTCAGTCCTGTTAGGTAAATACGGTCGGTGTCCACACGATATTGTGCAATTATGTCATCGAGAAGAGTTATCAGAAATTCGTTCGACCAGCGTTGATCTTTAGGACATTGTGGTGATATAACGATGAAAGGAAAATCGTCGCGTTCCTCAAGAACCATCGGTAAAGCGATTCTCCCCAATATCCCAAGGTCATCCCCCCGCTCCCCGGCGCCATGTAAAAATAGTATTGTCGGCCATTGTTTTTTCTCTTTTTCATAGTCTTTCGGGAGAAATAACAGATATCCGCCGGTTATATGTTTTGAAACAGTTTTATCCAAATGGTGCGGATGCTGCCCGACCTGAAACCTCGTTTCGGAGACAGATGGTGTGCTGCCGGTGAAAATCAGGAAGACAACAGTAAAGATGTATAATAGTAATGATTTCATAGTAGATATCCTGCCGTGAATAATCGGAAACAGTACCGGTTTTTATCATAAATATTTTTAAGCATGATGATTTAATCATGATTTTTACATGATGAAGTTTATTATTGCGATGATATTCGATTATGTCAAGGACAATAATATTTCGATTATAGAAAAAAAGTTTTTAAAAAGAAATAATATTTTTGCTTGAAATAATCGTCTATATAATATATATTCATAACCATTTTTAAATGAATTAGAAGTTCGCAATATACTTTAAGCGTGATCGGTCTTGGTAAAACACATTTTTTATAAGGAGTGAAAAAAATAATAAATTTTCGTGCAACGGTATTCATAATGACGATTTAATGAGATTTGGAAGATACAAAATACAGCATGAAACATCATGGATGTATACCTTATTTAAAAATTTCTTGTGCTTACCTGTCCGGTTAATGTTTCAGCCATAGTGTGTGCATGACCGGAATAATGTAGGTATTATAAGGCATTTATTTAGTCGGGGATGAAGAAATGAAACAGAATAAAAATGGATATCTCTATGTTTGCGATAACTGCAACCATGAATTTTATTTTAAAAAATTGATTGAGAACAGATTGATCGAATGTCCCAGATGCGGTGAAAAATCAGCGTATTGTGATGAAACTCATCATGATAATGAAATTCAAATTGAAGACAAAGATGCTCTCGATTTTCTTTCAGATGACATTTTCGAGGATGATTTTGAAGATTCTGAATTTGACAATTATTGATGACTTATGATTTGTGTATTCAATTATAGTAACAAGGGAGAGATATTCCGGTCAAATCATAAAAATGAAACATAGAAGGCAAACGACAAATATTGATCTCGTTTCATGCAGGAAATCGCAGTCGGAATAATGAAATATTTCCGGTTAACTTTTCGAAGCGGACTCAATTCATATAATACCTTTTATTTTCACAAGTAAATTAATTATAATATGACATGAACAATATTATAAGGATATTAATGCGATGAATCCGATAGAAACGTGGTCAGTTGAAAAGTCACTTGACCTTTATGGTGTAAGGCTCTGGGGGGCCGGATATTTTGATATATCGAAAACAGGAGAAATGCAGATCCGCTCAGGCTCCGGCATAAGCGGGAAAAAAGTCAGCATACTTGAAATCATTTCAGGATTGAAGGAACGTGGGCTTGAAATGCCTGTTTTGTTAAGAATAGGAGATTTTCTCAACTCCCGTATTAAACTTCTTCACGACAGTTTTAATAAATTCATCAAAGAATACAATTACAAAGGTAAATATCGCGGCGTATATCCGATCAAGGTAAACCAGCAGCAACAAGTTGTCGAACATATAACCGATTTCGGCAAGCAATATCATCACGGTCTTGAAGCCGGAAGCAAGGCCGAACTCCTCGTGGCAATATCATTTTTAACTGATCCCGATGCCTGTTTGATTTGTAACGGGTATAAAGATCAGGAATTCATTGATCTGGGATTATTTGCCCGTAAAATGGGGTTAAACTGTATTTTTGTTATTGAAATTCCCAGTGAGCTGGAATTGATCCTTGAACGGGCGGAAACTCTGAAAATCGAACCACGTATCGGTGTACGCATTAAGTTGACCTCCAGCGGAGGCGGTCAATGGGCTGCTTCGGGAGGAGACCGCTCAGTTTTCGGCCTGAATATGACGCAGGTTGTTGAACTTATCGATGTCCTTCGGGCAAAAGGAAAGCTTGAATATCTGTGTTTGCTGCATTACCATATCGGTTCGCAAATTCCGAATATACGTGATATCAGAGCAGGTGTTCAGGAAGCGTGTCGGGTCTACAGAGGATTGGCGGAAGAGGGAGCTCATATGAGCTATCTGGACCTTGGAGGCGGGCTTGCCGTAGATTATGACGGTTCCAGCACAAATTCTCCCAGCAGTCGTAATTATACACTCGACGAATATTGTGCTGATATCATCGATACGGTCATACAAAATCTTGCGGACACTGACTTCGCCCACCCTACGATAATAACGGAATCCGGTCGTGCAACGGTGGCGTATTACTCTATTCTCCTGTTCAATATTCTCGATACCTGCAAATTCGAACCTCAGCCATTTAATGGAAAACTACCTGTTGATAGCGCTGAAATCCTGAAAAATATGGGGGAAGTCTTTAACACTTTAAATCAAAAGAATTTTCAGGAATGTTTTAACGATGCAGTTTTTTACAAAGATCAACTGGTTCAGTTATTTAAGCAGGGACAAATCTCCCTGAGGGAACGTGCGCAGGGTGAAACCATATTCTGGAATATAGTAGTGGAAATCGGGAGGATGATGGTTAAATCAAAATTTATTCCATCCGAGATGAAGATTATCCCTGCTATCCTTTCCGATATTTATTATGGCAATTTCAGTGTGTTTCAATCTGTTCCCGATATATGGGCTATCAATCATCTTTTCCCGGTAATGCCGATTCATCGTTTGAATGAAAAACCTTTACGTGAGGGAATCATTTCAGACATCACATGCGATTGTGATGGCGTAATAGACCGTTTTGTAGACCTTCGGAATATCCGTGAAACACTTCCCCTGCATGAACTCAGGGAGGGTGAAGAATATTATTTGGGTGTCTTTCTTGTCGGTGCATATCAGGAAACGCTGGGGGATCTGCATAACTTACTCGGTGATACCAATGTTGTAACGATAATGTTTAATGAAGAAGGTGGTTATGATATTGTGCGGGAGCTTGAGGGTGATTCAGTCGCTGATGTATTATCCTATGTCGAATATGATCCTAAAGCCATGCTAAACCGTATCCGAAAAACTGCTGAACGGGCTGTAAGCCATAAAAAAATCACAGCACAGGAACGTCGTGAAATCATGGATGCCTATTCTGACGGATTTCGTGGTTACACATATTTTGAACGATAATATTATAATACGGGAGATAGAGACTCAATGGCAAAAGTGTTAATAATCGGAGCCGGTGGAGTCGGTCGTGTAGTAACGCACAAGTGTGTTCAGTCGCCGGATGTATTCGGCGAAATTTGTCTGGCCAGCAGAACTTTGTCAAAATGTGACGCTATTGCCGCCGGTCTTGGCAGGAAGATTCATACGGCACGGGTAAATGCTGATAATGTCCCGGAACTTGTAGCGCTGTTAAAATCATTTCAACCGGAACTGGTTATTAATGTAGCCCTTCCTTATCAGGATTTGACTATTATGGATGCATGCCTGGAATATGGCTGCCATTATCTTGATACGGCGAATTACGAGCCTCGTGACGAAGCAAAATTCGAATACAAATGGCAATGGGAATATCACGACAGGTTTAAAGACGCCGGATTGTTTGCTCTGCTCGGTTCGGGATTCGATCCCGGTGTGACCAATGTATTTACAGCTTATGCCCTCAAACATTATCTCGACGAGGTCCATGAACTCGATATCATTGATGTAAATGGGGGTGATCATGGCCTTCATTTTGCCACGAACTTTAATCCCGAAATCAACATCCGTGAAGTGACAGCGGCATGCCGCCACTGGGAAAACGGTTCATTTATTGAAACACCGGCGCTCTCTGCCAAAAAAACATTCGAGTGTCCTGGTGGAGTTGGGACATACACGATTTATCGCATGTATCATGAAGAGTTGGAGTCGCTTGTGAAGCATATTCCTACACTCAGAAAAGCCCGGTTCTGGATGAGTTTTTCGGATAATTATCTGAGACACCTGGAAGTACTTCAAAATGTAGGCATGACACGGATAGATCCGGTTATCTATAACGGTCATGAGATTATACCGCTGCAATTTCTGAAAGCTGTATTGCCCGACCCCGGTGATTTGGGTAAATCGACCAAAGGACGCACATGTATCGGTAATATCGTAAAAGGAATAAAAGAGAACAGGGGAAAGTCGGTTTATATTTATAATATCTGCAATCATGAAGACTGCTTCAGGGAGGTCGGATCTCAGGCTATATCCTATACGACAGGTGTACCTGCCATGATCGGTGCTTTGATGATTCTTTCAGGTGCATGGAAGGGGGCGGGAGTATTCAATATGGAGCAGATGGACCCCGATCCGTTTATGGAAAAATTAAATATCTACGGCCTTCCCTGGAAAGTGAGAGAACTTCAACCTTCCGACAGCTATTTTAAATCGGATATTTGATGAATGATAGATGTCAATACAATAATACAACAATCAATACCTTCACCCTGTTATCTTGTCGATGAACGGGCATTACGGGAAAATCTTGAAATTCTGTCCGACATAAGATTGCGAACCGGAGCTAAGATCCTTCTGGCGTTAAAAGGGTTCGCAATGTTCAGCCTGTTTCATGTTATCCGGGAGTATCTGGACGGCACCTGCGCCAGCGGTTTGTATGAAGCCAGACTCGGACGTGAAAATTTCGGAAAAGAAGTGCATGTTTTTTCCCCGGCCTATTCGGAGGATGAATTTGATGAATTACTCACCATAAGCAATCATATTGTTTTCAACTCATTTTCTCAATGGGAACGTTTCAAATCCCACCTAACTCAAAAGCCATCGAACCTGCGTTTTGGTCTACGCGTCAATCCCGAACATTCCGAAGCTGATGTTGAACTGTACGATCCCTGTGCGCCGAGATCACGTCTCGGGATACGGCGGCGCGATTTTGAAGGTAAGAGTATCGATGGCATCAGCGGTCTTCATTTTCATGTTCTCTGTGAACACAATGCGGACGCATTGCGTCGAACTATTTCAGCTTTCGTTGATAAATTTGGTGAGTTTTTACCGTTTCTCGAATGGGTTAATTTCGGCGGAGGACACCATATTACCCGCCCGGATTATGATCGTAACCTGTTGTGTAACATACTATCCAAATTCAAAGAAACCTATCATGTCGACATATATCTTGAGCCTGGGGAAGCTGTCGTTCTTAACGCCGGCATTCTTGTTGCAACTGTACAGGATATTGTGTATAATGAAATTGATATTGCTATTCTTGATATATCGGCAACCTGTCATATGCCTGATGTACTTGAGATGCCGTACCGTCCCAAAGTCGAAGGCGGTGGCCTGCCCGGAGAAAAACGATTTCTCTACCGGCTTGCCGGTTTATCCTGTCTTGCCGGTGACGTTGTAGGGGATTATTCCTTCGACACAGCGTTAAAAATCGGTGATAAACTGGTTTTTTATGATATGGCACATTACACCATGGTTAAAACTACCATGTTTAACGGTGTGAAGCATCCTGCAATAATAATCTGGAATCCCGTTGAGGGCAGGATAAAAGTTGTGCGGGAATTCACATACGAAGACTATAAGAACCGTCTTTCATAGGTGCATGTGAAATGCAAGAGCACTTGACATACCCCGGTTTTCTTGAAGTCGAAATGCAACCACCACCCCCGGAAGAATCATATTTCCATATTATTCCCGTACCCTATGAAAAAAGCGTATCCTATGGGAAAGGTACTGCTGCAGCGCCATCCAGTGTTTTGGTAGCTTCACAACAACTGGAATTGTTCGATGGCACCGGCATCCCTGCGCAGTCCGGAATATTTACCCATTCACCGGTCGATTGTTACGGTACACATGAGGAAACCATTCCCAGGATTGAAAAAATCGTCAATACGGTATTTGATCTGGGAAAATTCCCCATATTGATCGGCGGAGAACATACAGTAACCCTCGGGACGTTGCCCGGTCTGAAATCCCGATTCGAAAATATCGGAATCATTCAATTTGACGCCCATGCTGATTTAAGAGACACATACCAGGGAACACCATACAGTCATGCCTGTGTTATGCACCGGGCGCTGGATTTTGGATTTCCCATGCTTCAGATAGGTATCCGCAGTTTGGAAAAAGGCGAGCATATTCTGCGTAAGAATACGGATACACTCTATTATCTGGATGCGAATCAGATTTTTGAGGAGGGTATCGAGTCACTCAAAATTCCGGAATCGTTTCCCCGACAGGTTTATATTACTTTTGATGTCGATGTCCTCGATCCATCGATAATGCCAGCAACCGGAACACCGGAACCCGGAGGACTTGGCTGGTATGATGCAATTAAAGCACTGCATAAGATTATTTTTCAACGAAAAGTAGTTGGAATGGATATAGTCGAGCTTGCGCCGGTATCAGGTCTGTTCTATGCAGAATACACAGTTGCCCGTCTGATTTACAACACGATGGGTTTTCTTGTTCGCAAACGATAGGGATTGTCATTAATATTGTTTATCTCCTTGTGAATGAATGAGTTGATGAGGGGAAATTTCTTGCATTCGTTCAGAAATTCTAACTGAAATTTCAAATATTTCAATTTTTTTTAAAAATTTTTAAAAAAAAGCTTGACATATGTTACGTATTTAACATTCTTTATCTTTTAAGTAATCAATTTTAGTTAATTTTTTTATGCTTGTACATATGTATGATTTTTATTCTTATATTTCACTAAAATTTCAATTATATTTTAGGAAAGGAGATAATCGGCATGAAATATAAATTTATTTTTTTCATCTTGTGTTTATTTTTATTTGCGTATTCTTCTTATTCAGTTTATTCAGTTGAATTGCCGGAAATAATATTGGGAAATGGCATAAATTCAATTGCGCTGTCGGTAGTCAATACCTATAATGATAATATTACCAATCTTGCGCTGGATTATAACGAGGATAAGTTGCCTTCATGGCTGACTGTAAGTACGGTTGTGCAGGATATTAATGTATCAAAGGGAATGAAAAGTCAGGAAAAATTGTTGCTTGTGATGAATGTGATCGATGCTTCTGATGATGAATCATATGAACTGCCATTCGTTTTGAGAGATAGCCATGGAAATCAGTGGGATTACATCTTGCCGGTCCATGTGAGATCAAATATCGCGGCATTTGATGTGCTTCATGAAAATTATCCCAATCCCTTTAATCCCTCGACAACAATAAAATATGGATTGAAAGAAGACAGGCACACAAGTTTGGTAATTTATAATTCATTAGGACAGAAGGTGCGGACATTAATAGATCAACCTCAGACTGCAGGAATACATGCCGTACGTTGGGATGGGAAAAATGATGCCGGGCTGCAGGTTTCCAGCGGATTATACATCTATCGTCTGGTTTCGGGACAGTTTTCGCAAACCAGGCGGATGATATTATTGGATTGATAGCGTTATTTTAACACAATATCCCCAAAAAAGGGGGAGGAGATATGAAGAAAGCTGCAATTTTCCTATTATTGTCTCTTATTTTTATAATAGCACAAACGGGATTCGCTGCTGAATTATATGACACGGTGAGTACGCAATCGGATGCAGCCGTAGTTATTGATGGTGAGAATACTGATTGGAATTGGTTAAATCGGGATCCGGCGAAAATTGGAACAATAAATATCTGGTCGAATCAGGGAAGACCCCGTAATGATTCGGATTTATCGGCAACATTCATGTGTTACAAAGACACCAGAAATATATATGTAACAATCAACGTGTTTGACGACCGGTTAGTTTTTGGCGAGGCTCCTTTTGGGAAATTGTATCAGGATGACGCGGTGGAAATTATAATTGGTATGTCTCAGGACAATCCTCTCAAAATATGGGTTTCGATGGATTCTCAGGGAAAAACAAAAATTGAGGGCAGAGAACCTAAGAGTCCGCAAACGTATCCATTCCTTCAGAAAACGCTGGGAATAAAATCCGTTTTGGCAACCAATAACAAGGGATATACTGTAGAAATAGCAATACCTGTGAGGGTAATCGAATCCCTTGGATGGAATCAGACAGAGGCGTTGGGAATGAATATAAGGGTTTATGACGATGATGATAGTGATCAGTGCGAATCTGTGCTGGAATGGAGCGGAAATCCTGTTAATCCTTATAAAGTTTCTTTAAATCAGGTTAATTTTCATGAAATCATTTCACAGGTCAGCAGTGAATCGGGAAATCAGGGTGAAGTCACGGGTAATAAACAGGAAATCGAGATTATTCTGGGTGAACCGGTTCAGCAAAATAACCCTGAAAACTATGAAAACCGTTTAGGTTTGGCGCTTGTTCTGGAAGAAGAAAAAAAATATAGCGAATGCATTTCAAAACTTAATGATCTTATAAGTGAATGTAAAGATATTCAACTTATTCAAAAATGTAAGTTGGCATTAGGGCGGAATTATTTCTTTTTAAATGATTTCGGCAGTGCGAGAAAAATTTGTGAAGAATTAATTGATTCGGATGCTGATTCGAAGATTATATTGGATGCCCGGATGATTCTGGTGTCGATTGAACAGAAAAAGGAACAATAATCACGTAAAAATCAGGTTTGTTTGATAAAGGTGAGCGTTATAGGCAATATTATGCATAAGTTTATCGTTAAACATTGTATAAAATGTATTGTTTTTGTTTTTATACTCATACAATATATTGTTCCGATA
Source organism: Candidatus Latescibacterota bacterium (assembly GCA_016927495.1). GTDB lineage: Bacteria > Latescibacterota > Latescibacteria > Latescibacterales > Latescibacteraceae > JAFGMP01. Next base: position 12,902 of record JAFGMP010000272.1, read on the forward strand.
AATGCGAACACAATTGACCCATTATGCGGACCTCAAAGTTTATTGGTTTTATGTGAACGGCACGGAGTGAAAACCTCTATTGAGGAAATAAGCAACATAACCGGATATGACAAGCAGTTCGGGACAACAATGCTCGGTTTGTATCATGCTGCTCAAAAAAAAGGATTATCAGTGGTGCCGGCTCGAATGAAGGATGGAGATTTATGTAAATTAAAGGATTACAGCATAGCTTTCGTGGATGGCAGGCATTTTCTGGTTATTTGCGGATGCAATGGAGATAATGTGATTCTTCAAAATCCTCCCGATTCACCTTTTACACAATCGGTTGAGACATTTTCGAAAAGGTGGAACGGTGAAATTTTACTTTTCGGCGAAGATGCGAAAAAGCTTGGAAGTAAAACACCCCTTCAAACAAATAAAACCTCGGATGGCCCCAATATTCATTTTAACCATACAGACCATCATTTTGGCCTGATTGAAGAAGGGGAGGTCATCTCCCATACCTTCCGGTTTAAAAATACGGGAAAGAGCCCATTAAATGTATCAGTGCGTTCAACGTGCAGTTGTACGGTTGCTCTGACATCGGGGAAAACTTTTGCTCCCGGCAGCGCAGGAGAAGTAACAGTCGAGTTTAATACTCAAAATAAACAAGGCCATACATTGAATGAAATTTTCGTACATACAAACGATCAGAATGAGCCTTTAATTAAACTTTCTGTGGCGGCAACGGTAAGTCCGGGTGTGAAAACAGTGCCGGACCGTATACATTTAGGCGAATTAAAACCCGGTGAAAAGGTTAATCGGAAAATTCTTGTGCTGGACACGGGTACGGAAAATTTTAAAGTCAATGATGTAATTGTACCGGAGACAATAAAAGCCAGGATTTTGCCGTTTGAAGAGAAAGATAATATGCGGTATATCCCGATTATTTTTTCGTTCAAAAGCGGAGAAACCGTAGGTCCGTTTAATGAAAACATTGAAATTATAACAAACAGGCGGAAATTGAATAAAGCTACCGTACATATTTCAGGCAACATTGTTGGTAGTGCAAAAATATATCCTCCCCGGCTGTATTTTGGGAAACAGGAGCAGAATACGGTATCTGTGAGAGAAGCTACAATAATTCCTGCCAGTCAAAGAAAAATAAAAATATCGAAAGTTGAAAGTAATTCGCCGTATATTGTTACTAAAGCCGATCCGGTAACCGATACATCAAAATTTAAGCTTGTAGCTACTTTGAAAGCGCCGGATATGATAACTACTATTCGTGATACTATATCTGTTTATTTTGAGGGAAATGAAAATTCGATTTTAAGTATTCCGCTTTACGCTGATATTGAATAGAGTATTAACAGCTTTGCTATAAAAATAATAATAAAAATGTAACATTAACAATTTAACAGGAGTGAAGAAGATGCCAAGAGAAACATCAAAAGATCTACCGAATCTTTCCAAGGCTGATTGGAAAATTATGAACATTTGCTGGGCGAAAGGAAAAGCCAGGGCTCGTGAAATATACGAAGAGACGCTCAAGCAAAAGAAGAGAAGTTACTGGACTCTTAAAACGATCCTTGACCGGCTGGTAGTTAAGGGTTATCTGAAGCGTGAAAAGTTTGGGCCGCTGTGGTTGTATGAACCGGCAGTTAACCGCACAGAGGTCGTAGAGGAAGAAATAAGCAGCTTTGTCGATAATGTTCTCGACAACGCTATTGCACCCCTTTTCAAATATTTTGCGAAAGAAGATAATATCAGCGAAAAAGAACTAAGAGACCTGAAAAAACTGATTGATAAAATTGAATAGTCAAAAAAGGTTCTTTGGGAATGGGTGAGTTGAATTCGGTTGTTTTTAATATTACCAAAGTACTTTGGGCTATTAGCTGGCAGGTATCTCTTCTTGTGGGAGTCATCTGGCTGATTTCAGTTTTCAGCCAGAAAGCTTCCTCACTTTTCAAGTATTGGTTATGGTCTATTGTACTGATCCGTTTATGTATTCCGTTAAGCCTGAGTCTTTCTCCGGAGTTTGAATACAAACTTCGTGGTTTAATGTCAATACATAAAACTGTCATTACGGACCGCACGGAAGAATTGTCGGTTGATAATGTTGACGGTAACAGCATGATTGTTGCCGCACCACAAAATGATGCACACGAGACTGCCGGAACGGCAAAACAAATAATACCCAATGTAATTGTACCTATTAATATGGATGCTATCAAAATATATTCAAATATTTTGAAGTTTCCTTATTTTATTTTTTTTATCTGGGCAATTGGGGTTATTACTTTCGGTGTTGCATTATCCGTAAGGGTATTTGTGGTTAATAACAGATTCAGCAATATCAGGACAATTGAGCATACGGGTATTACAAATACGGTACAATCCATTTCGGACAGAATCGGACTGAAACAAAAAATTACATTGTGCTATCTGAAACATGCCCCGGCATTTGGCCCTGCTGTGGCCGGCATATTCAAACCCAAATTAATCATTCCTCCTAAAATGGTTAATGAATGGTCATCTGATGAAATCGAGCCAATTGTCCTGCATGAATTGATGCATATAAAGCGTTATGACCTCCTTATCAACTATTTACAGATGATTCTGCAGGTCATTTATTTCTACCATCCGCTCGTCTGGTATGTTAACTGGAAAATCCGCAGTATCAATGAAGATGTTTGCGATGATTTATCTCTTGCGCTGATTAATAATCAGAAAAAGATATACACTGAAAGCATTTTAAATGTTCTGATGCATAATATAAAAAGGCCCGCCTATCAAAGTTTGTCATTGGGATTTTTCAGCAAGGGTAAGAAAGAAAGCGCGCGGAGAATAGTGAGGATCGCAAACAGCAAATACCGTCAATATTCGGGTATACAGGTGTTTTCGGTTATCATGCTCATACTCATCGGTTTATTCAGCTTTTCATTTGTAGGGATATCCTATCCACTGATGAAATCCGACCTTAAGGTTATTATTGAAGGAGCTGAAGTAAACGATGGATTAGTGAAAAGCGGTATGGGAAGCTTTACCTGGGAAATACAGGATATTGACACGCGTAAATATAATAACGATGATATTTATAAGCTAAACAAAGAAGGTAAATTGTCGGATAATCCATCCGAATATTATCATTATCGAACAAGCGATGTATTTTTTGCTTTTAAAGACACAAAAATCAGGTGTAATCAGCGGTACAGGGAACAGAATCCTGCAGGAGAATGGATAACAAGATATAACCAGATGGCATTCGATGGAGAAAAAACAGATAATTTATATTATTCTAGTAACGAAACTAACAATCTGATACAACCGCGTGGCTATATAGGTAATAATAATCTTATACCTTTAAGTTTGATAGATCCCCGATATAATGGTTTGGGTTTATTGGGAAATTCACTTATGTCGTTTTTCCAAAGCTCTCAGTTTCTGCAGCCCGACTTGGATACTCCGGAAAAAGTCACATCTATTCGCCTCATTGGAGAGGAACTTTTGGATAATGTTTTGTGTAAGGTTTTACAAGCTGATCTGGTTGAGTCAGATGGTGTTATCACTATATGGATTGCACCGGACAGAAATTATCGCCCCAAGCGTATTGAATTATCAACAAAAGGTAAAATAATTCAGGTTCATGTCGTATTTAAGAAATATGACAGGAATGTTTGGTTTCCGGATAAGGTAACAAAAGATTCGTATTTAATTGACACCGATTCGAATGAAAAAATTCTTGAAAAGCATTCGGTCATTACCATACGTAGTGATTTTGAGATCAATACAACCGTACCGGAGGATTTTTTTGAATTGGATTTTCCTGTGGGATTGAAAGTATATGATGAAAGAATAGAAGGTGTTTTAGAAATAACAAAGAAATGATTGTATAAGAATTTTTATTATATATTCCATTTTACATAAAGAACTATTTTCTGGTGAGGTACTGATGAGATCAAGGATGTTATATCTGTCAATGTTCTGCATTGTTTTAGCTGGTATTTCATGTATCTTAATTAATAATAATATTTTCCAACACTCTGATGAAACAAACATGTTGACAATTGAAACACTGACAATATCGGAAATGGAAACTCTGGTGGGTGGACAGTGTAACTGTAATCCCTCAACTCCAAGTTGTCCGGGTAAATGTGCTCCAGAACCGATAATGACTCCCGGCAGTCAAACCCAGGCAAACTGCAACTGCTGGGCATACACAATTTATGAAGATAACGGTTGTTAACTTTAATAATATTAAAGGGATACCGAAATATGAATCACATTAAATTAACCGGAATTGTTATATTATCGTTCTTACTCTCTGCCTGCATATTAATGCGGCCGTGCGGGATAAGCGCTGCGGGACTGGATGAAATAATTGAGAAGGCTGCATTCGCCGATGGTTTGATTTTAACCGGTTCCGGGTCGTTAAAGTGGGAATATACCCGTGTCGATACTACGAGTAAACGTTACGAGCTTTGGAGAGAAGATGTAATCAAAAGTCTCGATGATGATCAACAGGTTGTTTTTCATAATACCCGAACCTTTGATACGTTTTTCGCTTTTAAAGATAATCTGATGAGGTGCGATTTAAAGAGCATCGAGCCGGATCCGACCGCAAAATTGTATTTCCGCAACAGACAAATGGCGTACAACGGCGAAAAAACCGATTATCTCAAACTGGAAAATGCAGTTGAGGATGGAATTATTAGTTCCAAAGGCGCTGTCAGAAGCGAAAATCATATACCGGTGAAATTAATAGACCCCAGATATAACGGTATGGGTATATGGGGTGAATCTGTCGGCAACTTTTTGAATGCGCCTTATATCGTTGTTGATCCCTACGGTACGAAAGAACTGAAAGGTTTGCAGTTAATCGGACAGGAGCCGCAGGATGGAATCGAATGCGATGTCATAAGCGGTACGGTTGAAGGTACTGATGTGGTAATGACAATGTGGCTTGCTGCAAGCCGGAACTATCGACCCAAACATATCGAGTTTACAACCGGAGATACAAAAACAGTTATACATACTACTTTTAAACAATATGATGGCGGTGTCTGGTTCCCGAAACAAATAACGAAAAAGACATATTATATTAATGAAAACAGCGATTCACTGGAGCTTGAAACTGTATCTATGATTATTGTTTCTGATGATTATGAGATTAATATCGATGTTTCGGATTCGGTGTTCGAGATTGTTTATCCGGCAGGATTGTTGGTTTATGACGAAAGAATAGGTAAAGCTGTTACCAAGTAAAAGAGATTTTGAGACTTTTACATAATAAATAAAATAATCATTACATTAAATGGATACAGGTCAATAGGTTTTTTTTTGCGATATATGTTACTCAAGTAACATATATCGCATATAAGAGATGCTGTAATAGACAGAAAATAAAATAATTTATTTATTATAATAAAATATGATATTACACGTGTAAATATTATAATTCATTATATTATAATGATAGACTCATAGATTTGTATCTCGGAAAATTACGAGTGATAATATTGTATGTATTTGTTACTTTTGAGGATTATTTCAGAAGATTTGCCGCTACGGTTCATGGTGAAATTGCCGGTTTTTTTAGTTGAATATATTCCCAAATTATGTTTGTTGTTTTTGCTTGTCTTACGTTTTGATTAATTTTAACGATCTTAAATATATCTTAACAAAGAAAAGTGTACAATGAAATCAATAAACGGAATATATAAAAGTGCTGCGGAAAAATATACGGTTTCTTTATGTTCGACGAAGCTTCCGATAATTATATCTTCCCTATCCGGTGAAATTCTTGAAATAAATTCGGGAGGACAGCTCATACTGGGATATTCAGTTGAGGAATTAAGTGGTGAAGATATAAAGCAAATATTTGGTGATGTACATGATTATGAAAAATTTATAAAAATAATTAAGAAAAATGGATCTGTTGATAATCTTAAGGTTATACTCCGTTGTAAAAACGGTGAAAAGTTAACTTGTTTGGTATCTTCAAATCTTCAGTATGATGATGAGACATTACACAATTATATAATTACCTTTTTTACCGACATTACCCGTTATATACAAGCCGAAAAAAAAGATTACCGCGTTAAAAACATCGATACTATAGGTCTTTGGGTAAGCGGTATAGCGCATGATTTCAATAATATGCTGACTGTAATGATCGGTAATGCGGAAGTAGCTTTGTTGTCAACCTCTCCCGATCACCCGAATTATGAAAAAGTTAAAGAAGTAGTTCATGCCGGAAGACGCGCGTCTAATCTGACAAATCGGCTTTTAGCTTTTTGCCGCAACCAGATCATTGAACCCCGTATTTTAAATCTTAATACTGAAGTTATTGAAATGGATAGTCTGTTTCGAAATTTAATTGGCGAAAAGATTGAATTTACTACCGGGTTTGCGGAAAATCTATGGCCTATAAAAATCGATCCCGGACAAATCGAGCAGTTATTGACCAACCTGATTATCAATGCACGGGACGCAATGCCTGAGGGAGGAACACTCGCTGTCGAAACTTCCAATGTTGTATTAAAGGAAGATCGGGTACGTAACAAGAATATCATGACACCGGGTGATTATGTATTAATAACAGTCAGAGATTCCGGCACGGGAATTGACGAAGATGTATTATCCCGGATTTTTGAACCTTATTACACAACAAAAGAAAATGGTAAGGGTACCGGGCTCGGTCTTTTTATCTGTTATGGTATTGTCAAGCAAAACAAAGGCTACATTTGGATTGATAGTGATAAAGGTCAAGGAACTGTAGTGAATATTTATTTTCCAAGAGTGTTTATATAATCTGCCGCATTAACTCCCCAAAATTATTTTAGATCAGGGCTCAAATCAAAAAAAAATTCTGCAACGTGGTAACTGTTATCTTCATTACTCACCTCGCGATAAACTATTTGTCTTAATGAGACGTAATAGCGCTTTCTCAATTCCCCCCAAAAAGTGTGCCTGCCTCTTGATCCTTGTGGATGAGAAGTTCATTTATGCAACTTAACCTGAATTCGCCGGTACAATAGTATTAAGGCTAAAGTTAAAGATATTCACAGATACTTATAAAAATTATTCTTTGTGTATGACAATGCTTTTTACCTGTAATAGTTGTTGAAAGGAATAGAACCATGAAAATAGTGAGAATGTTTATGTATATGTGGTTATTGCTCTTGTATCCATCTTTATCCGGTGCTGCACAGGAACTGGAACAGGCATTTCCGAATCTGACTTTTGATCGCCCGGTTTGCCTTGAACATGGCGAGGATGGGAGCAACCGGCTTTTTGTCGTTGAACAGAGCGGCATAATTTATGTATTCGACAATAACCAAAATGTCGTGGAAGCAGAAATATTCATGGATATTCGTGACCGTGTCAATGACAGCGGTAACGAGGAAGGATTGCTGGGGCTTGCCTTTCACCCCGACTATCCTACCAACGGTTATTTTTATGTCGATTATACAGCCACGAACCCACGGCGGACAGTGATTGCGCGGTACACGGTGAGTACCGAAAATGCCGATAAGGCAAATGTTGACAGTGAACATGTTATTCTCGAAATTGCACAGCCTTACAGCAACCACAACGGAGGCCAGTTGGCGTTCGGCCCGGATATGTACCTCTATATTGCCATGGGGGACGGCGGCTCCGGAGGTGACCCTCAGGGAAACGGCCAGAATCTGCAAACGCTCCTCGGCGCGATATTGCGGATCGATGTGGATAAGCCGGATGAGGGCAAACAGTATGGCATTCCCGAAGATAATCCTTTTGCCGGAAATACTTCCGGGTACCGCGAGGAAATATATGCCTACGGATTACGCAATCCCTGGCGGTTCAGTTTTGATCCGATGACCGGCCGGCTGTGGACTGCCGATGTCGGGCAGAACGAAATCGAGGAAGTGGATATCACCGAACCGGGAAAGAACTATGGCTGGAACGTTATGGAGGGCACCAGATGTTATAACCCGTCGGCAAACTGCGACTCAAACGGATTGGAACTGCCGGTATGGGAATACGATCACTCACTGGGGCAGTCGATTACCGGCGGATATGTATATCGCGGCAGCAATGTTTCAGAACTCGCAGGCGCGTATATTTATGCAGATTATGTCTCGGGACGTATCTGGTCTCTCCGCTATGACGGCATAAATCCTCCGGTAAACGAGGAGATTCTGGACACTGAATTGTTCATCGCTTCATTCGGTGTAGACGCCGACAATGAGTTGTATATCTGCGCTTTTAACGGCAAGATATACCGGTTTAAGCCAACGGCAAGTTCTGTTGAAACCGAAGAGGGTATACCCGTTTCATTTTCACTTGCGCAGAATTTCCCCAACCCTTTTAATCCTTCTACGGCTATTCGATTCAATATACCGGCAGATAATCAGGACAATACCAGTCTGCGCATATATGATTTTCGCGGCGCTATTGTTCGTACGTTTTCCATTCAGGGTATAAAGCCCGGAATTCACTCGATTGTCTGGGACGGTACGGATAATGCCGGGAACGCGGTCGCAAGCGGTTTGTACCTCTATCAGTTGCAGGCCGGTGGTTTTACTCAGACTCAGAAGATGATTTTGACGCGCTGAGATTGAGCATCTAAAGTTGCATTCAAAAATTAATTATTAGCCACGGATATACACGGATATGATAGTGTATACATTGATCTTGTTGCGTTGTTTTTCGTATGCGAAGAACCGCTCGACGGAACGAGTGAAGTAGAGTCAGTTTCAAACTGCAAATTGTAAGACATAAACCCAAAATTAATGTCTAATAGGGGAATGGGAGAAAATTCCTTGCCTTTAGTCCGCCTTAAAAACCCACATGCACAGCATGTGGTCATGTTTTTAAGGTTATACCTGAAAACGTTTTTGAAATCACAGTGGCGAAGCCATGATTTGGCGAAAAGCCACCACCTTTGGTGGTGGATAGTCAAATTCAAGTGATTTCTTTACTACAAATCATTGATCCCTTGTCTATCGGACATCCCCCCTGAAAGGGGGGAAACGGCGCAGCCGAGGGGAGTATGTTTTAGTTGGCTTTCAGCTGACTTGGTAAGCTATTGGCTTTATCCGTAAGTAGTTGAATTGGTATCGTTTGGTCGCGATTTTTTTGATTATCAACTGTCCGGTTTCGCACACTAACTGTCTCATATTCGAACACTTTTGTATACAAATCCTTTTTATCTTTTGCCAGTATCATGTTAAACGACAATGGATTGCATCATCTTGGTATGTTTGTTGCTGCTCTTAAAAAATATAAATGTACTATGTCCGGTATATTATCTGAATTAACCATTCAGGATACTAATTCTATGAGAAGATTTTCGATTTTGATATTATATGTTTTGGGAATCGTCGTTTTGATCCATGTATCCGATGCGCAGGACGGTATATGGACACACTGGACTACGGTGAATTCCATGTCACATCTTGTGGTACAGGATAACTTCATATGGGCCGGAATCAACGAAGGATTAATAAGATATAATACTATCGATGGAAGCTTTGAGAGATTCACCATAGAGAACGGATTACCGAACAATCAGGTGAAACCACTCATTTTGGATAATAATGGCAATCTGTGGGCCGGTTATGGCAAATACATCGGGAAATATGATAATAATAAAAAATGGTCATTCTGGGATATTCAGGAAGGTGACAGGTCATATAAAATTGAGTCGTTCTATCAAGACAAACACGGTAATATGTGGGTTGGATTTAATGGTGGGGGAATACTTCGATTTAACCGAGAAAACTGGAGATTTTGGGGTTGGGAAGAGTTAGCAGGTGATTGGATTTCCGTACATGCTTTTGACGAAGATTCTAATGGAAATATTTGGGCGGCTACTGATTTTCACGGTCTTTACAAATTCGATGGTAATATTTGGACACAATTTAAGCGTGAGGACGGTGCTAATGATATGTATTCAATAATGGTCGATGACCGTGATAATATATGGATTGGCACTTTTCAAGATGTAGCCCGTTTTGACGGTGATACATGGACAAGCTGGGTACTGTTTCCTGATGTGCCGAACAGACATGTCTGGTGTTTACTGGAAGATTCAGAGGGTATTTTATGGGCAGGTTCCGGAGGCGGAGTCAGCAGGTTTGACGGCGTTAAATGGACACACTGGGGTACAGATGACGGTATGGCATCATGGATGACACTACTCCATGAAGATACTCAGGGAAACATCTGGGCTGTCTCGAACCGTGACATCGCAGGTAGCTATCCTGACAACGGTATTTTCATGTTTGACGGGTACAACTGGAAAAACTTCACGGTGGATGACGGCCTGCCCGGCAACATGGTATATTCTTTAACAGAAGATGAGAACGGTACTATATGGGCCGGCACTGATGACGGATTGTGTTATTTCGACGGTTATCAGTGGAATTCATGGGAATGGCTGCCCAGCATTCACGGCGCCGAGGTATTTGATATCATCGAAGATGGTAACGGCTCTGTCTGGGTTAGTACCTATGCGGGAGTGAGCAGATTCGATGGTTTTGGCTGGACTAAAATGCTTGATTATCCCGGGAAAAATTTTGCGGGGCCGACACCGGATGGTCCTTTCGCAATCGATGTAACAGGGAATGTGTGGATCGGCCTTGGTTCTTATAATGTAGGTGGCCCAAGCGGTATCGGAGGGTTGAGCCGTTATGACGGTGAAAACTGGACTGTCTGGAATCGAAAAACACCCGGATTTTATTTTTCCGGTTTTGTGCGTGAGCTGATGCCTGACAGTCACGGAAATATGTGGGCGGGAACTGAACTGGCCGGTGCGATGAAGTTCGACGGTGAGCAGTGGATTGTCTGGTCTGACAATGAATATCCTGAATATGACAGGATTTATACGCTGGTTGAGGATAATTACGGCAATATCTGGGCCGGTTCCGATGACAGTATTCGTTGTTTCGATGGCAATACATGGACATTGTACACTCCTCAAGACGGATTCTATCCCGGTCCGGTCGAATCGCTCGTTAAAGATAGTAAAGGCCATATATGGGCTTTGTCACATGCAGCGTCGGGTAATGACTACAGCGGGGGATTGAATGTATACGACGGACAGCAATGGAGAAAAATCGATGGGCTCGTCGATATGTATACAACATGCATGACAATCGATACTGAGGGATCTATCTGGATCGGTTCGCTTAACGGTGTGAGCAGATTCGACGGTGTGGAATGGAAAACGTGGGAAAACGGTTTGGATTACGGTGTTGGTTGGGCAACCTCGATTTTATCCGATGACTATAATAGAATCTGGCTTGGCCTGAGACCGGTGGTTGATGAAAACCGGGTGTCCAAAGGCGGCGGAGTTGCTATGTTCGATGGGAACCGGTGGGAAACCTGGACAACAGGGGACGGATTGCCGTCAAACTCTGTCACATGTTTGTATCAGGATAACGATGGGAATATATGGGTAGGCATGGAAAACGGTGTGTCGCGGCTGTCGGGGTATGAGACTGCCGTTAACCGTGACAAACAACAGCCGAACAATATTTCAATTACCGGTGTCTACCCTAATCCGTTCAATGCTCAATCCACGATCTCGTTTTCACTGCCCGGCGAAGGTTTTACGGAACTTGCCATCTACAACCTTATGGGACAGAAAATTAAGGAACTTGTGGCACAAATCCTACCTTCCGGAAACCATACGATTGTTTGGGATGGCAGAAATAATAAGGGGGAATCGGTTTCTTCGGGGATTTATTTTACAATGCTCAAACAGCACAGCAGCCTACGTTCAGGTAAGATTCTTTTGTTGAAGTGAATATTATTTTAATCAGAATCATTAATAATACTTTATAAATTATTTGTTGTGCAAGATGGAAATTTCCTCTTGTTGTGGTCAAGGGAAAACGAAAAGAATCTACAAAAAATCACAAAGATAACGAAAATTTTTCATTTTGATTAAATTAGGTCTGTTCCTTTGATCGTGATTTTAGTGATTTTCGTTGTTTTAAAACAGGCTTTATTGTTTATAAGTTAGCTTCACCAAACATCCACGGTGTTGACTTTATCCACCACCAACACTTTTTCTTCGAAATGTTTCAATTCTTGCA
>JAFGMP010000273.1 GCA_016927495.1 Candidatus Latescibacterota bacterium
ATTGATAAATACAGTTTAACTCATTATAAATAAACTACTTATAAAAATTTTGAATATTTTCTGAAATTTTGAATATTTCAGAGTTGTCAGACAACAAAGGAGTTTTTATTATGCAATATATTAGAATTGATGAAATTAATAAACATGCCGATGAAGAGGTACAAATCAAGGGATGGGTTACCCATATCAGATCAAGCGGAAAGCTTATTTTCATTGAAATCCGTGATGGATCGGAAAGAGTGCAGTGTGTTGTGTATAAAGGCGACGTTACCCCTGAAATCTTCGAAACTGCCGATGGTCTAACTATCGAAACGTCTTTGATGATTTCCGGCAGTGTAAGAAAAGATACACGATCAAAACTCGGTTATGAGATAGGAGTGAAATCCATTCAAGTTGTGCATCAACCAAAAGATGAGTTTCCGATTTCTCCGAAAGAACATGGTGTAGCTTTTTTGCATGAACAGCGACATTTATGGATAAGGTCTTCGCGACAGGTCGCAATTTTGAGAATTCGCGCTACAATTGTGAAGGCAGCCCGTGACTTTCTCGACCGTAATGGATTCATTCTTTTTGATACACCGATTCTTACACCGACATCTTGTGAGGGAACTTCAACACTTTTTGAAACACCGTATTTTTCAAGGAGCGCTTACCTGACTCAAAGCGGACAATTATATGATGAGGCGGGTGCAATGGCTCTCGGAAGAGTATATTCATTCGGTCCGACCTTCAGAGCTGAAAAATCCAAAACAAGACGACACTTAACAGAATTCTGGATGGTAGAACCTGAAGCAGCATTTTTTGATCTTGACATGGATATGAAGCTTGCTGAGGAATTTGTTGCATATATCGTTTCGGAGGTTTTAAAAAATAATACTTATGAACTTGAAACTTTAGAACGTAATATTGTGAAACTTGAAACCATTGAAACACCGTTCCCGCGTATATCATATGACGAGGCGATTGATATTCTGAAAAGCACCGGTCATGAAGTGATCTGGGGGGATGATCTTGGCGGTGATGAAGAAACAGTTATTTCTAACCGTTATGACCGTCCTGTGTTGATTCATCGTTATCCTGTTGAATGTAAGGCATTCTATATGAAATCCGATCCCCAACGCAGCAACGTGTCATTGTGCTGTGACATGCTTGCACCAGAGGGGTATGGTGAAATTATCGGCGGCGGTCAGCGTGAGGATGATTACGAGACCTTGCTTAATAAAATCAAACATCATAAACTCGATCCTGAACCGTTTCAATGGTATCTTGACTTACGTCGTTACGGTTCGGTTCCGCATGCGGGTTTCGGTCTCGGAATAGAGCGTACGGTTGCATGGTTATGCGGTTTGAATCATGTGCGTGAAACCATACCGTTCCCACGGCTTATGGACAGGATACACCCGTAAAGGGAGGAGAGTTAAAAAGGATGTTTTATTATGTGAAGATATAATAGTTTACATAAGATACATTATGCGAAGTAGACTTCTCAAAACAACTCAACATCTTGTGATTTCAATAAGCGTACACCACAATTAGCACCAATTCACCCCTCTTATTATGTAAACAAGCTATTACAAAACCAGTGAACAACTTCCCGTTATTTAATTGAAATTCCGTTACATTGAAAGAAAATTTCACGTTTTCTCTTGTCCAAATATTTCAATTCATCATCAAGGTGTTCGGCTAAAACTTCATTTATTTTTTCGTTCTGAACCTCCTTGTAAATCTGTTCGAATTCATTCCGTGACATCATTATCCATTTTTTACGTCGGCTTTTTTTTCTTTTAAGATCAGTCCGACGCTGCCAGTCATCACATTGACTTTTTGGAGTATAAAATGCTCCGACCATCTTTGAATTAGTATTATCGACTGCATTTTTCACTTATCCATTTTGAATAAAAATATAAGCATGATTGGACTGCGCAGATGCCATGTCTTCAATAATTTCTAATTTAGGATTACTATTTTTAAAAGTTTCAATATTATCATCATTTTATTTTACCTCCTTTAAAATTGTGGGTAGTATATTACAAAACCACTATTACGCTTGCAGGTTATTACAGATAATACTAAATATGTATGATGTACTATTTTAAGATAATGAGCTATTGCAATCATGGCAACAACCTTTTTATCCAAAAATACAGTAGAAATGTGAAAGCAATATTCCCCTGTTGAACCAAACCGAATCCTCTGCTTGTGATTTTTCCGCACTTAATGTATCTTTTAACTCGAAATACTATTATTTCTTTTGGAACTAACTTTTTTACCCTATTGAAAAGCCCCGAGTGAATGAGTAATTTCCGGATAAGAAGCGCAGCATGTCTGAGCCGCCTGAGCTTCGGCGAAGGCGGTGAGTTCTGCGGTTCCCGGAAATTATGAAAAGAACGAGGAAAAAGACTTTTCATGAGGGCGCGTTTCTTTTGTTACTTTTCTTTGTTGCGTTCAAAGAAAAGTAAGAAGAAAAGTAAGAAGAAATTCAAAAATGGCTAAAACTATTAGATTGCTTCGTCATTCCATTCCTCGCAATGACATAACAAGCAATGAAAGCAATATAGAGAATTAAATGAATCAAAAAACAACCACGATAACAACAAAAAACCTTATTCTCTTATGTCTGGCGCTCTTTGCCTTTAGCTGGCTGCTTTATGCGAATTCGCTGACAAACGGTTTTGCATTTGATGATAAAAGCCTTGTGATCAACAATAAATTTGTGAATGAGTCTTACACACTCGGCCGGATTTTTTCGACCACTTACCGCGAGGGTGTCGGATTCACCGGAGATTCGCTCTACCGGCCTGTTGTAATCCTGTCGTTTGTGCTCAATAAAGGCGAAAAGCTCGATGCCTTTCCCTACCACTTTGTAAACATTACGTTGAATGCCTGCAACGGTTTTCTCCTTTTTCTGCTCCTGTACTTTTTAACCGGACAGGTAAACATCGCTTTTTTCAGCGCTTTGATATTTTCCTTTCACCCTATACACACCGAAGCGGTCGCCAACATTGCCGGGAGGCCCGAACTGTTCTGTGCCTTTTTCCTGTTTTTATCATGGATTGCTTTTGAGAAAACTAAAAGCCTCATGATATCGTACTGTGTTGGGTCGTTATCATTTTTAGCGGCGCTTATGTCAAAGGAGACGGCAATCATGCTGCCCTTCATGATTGTGGCGATCGACCTTATAAAAAGCCGTCCCCTAAAGGACAGGCGCATGCTATTTAAATACGGGAGTTTGATGTTTACAGCAGTGCTGTATCTTGTGATTCGTTGGCTGGTATTGAAAGATAAACAGGGACTGAATCCGGAATTTGTGGATAATCCCATTGCGCAATCCCCTGTCATGGAAAGACTGAGCACAGCATTTGCCGTATTTGTCAGATATATGTATCTGATGCTGGCGCCGTACAGACTGTCATCTGACTATTCCTATAACCAGATTCCCCTGCAACAATCATTTTTGAATATTGTTCCTCTCGTGGGACTGGTTCTATTCATAAGTCTTCTCAGCTTAGCTTTCTATTTAAGAAAAACAAATAAAATATACACCACCGGATTAATTATTTTTCTCTTCCCCTACCTGCTTGTATCCAATATCTTTTTCCCCATCGGTACGATCATGGGAGAAAGGCTGATGTATATACCGTCAGCGGGTTTTTCACTTATGACGGGTTGGTTGATTGTCTATGCTTTCAATAAATGGCGGTCCGTTACGGTTTTTTTTCTGGGTATTATTTTCCTGCTTTTCAGTGTTAAAATTTATAAAAGGAATCAGGAGTGGTATGACGATTTCAGTTTATTCAGCGCCGATCGTAAAAACTCGTCCCAAAGCGTTAAAGTATTGAGTAATCTTGCATTTCTGGCCGGTAACAACGGTGATTATAAAACTGCAATGTCACTGTATCGTGAGGCACTCGGAATCTTTCCCGAATATGATGCCGGACTTCGAGGGTTAGGTAAAAAATATTATGATCTGAAGCAATACGATGAATCGGTCAAGTATTATGCAAAAGCAGTGAATCTCTATCCAAAGAGAGCTGACCTGTTATATGATTATGCGACGGTTCTCGAAAAGTTAGGTAGATTTACTGAGGCGGAATCGAAATTAATGATTGCAATCAGACTTGATCCCTCTTCACCAAAGATGTACGAGGAGATGGGCACGGTTAAAATTGCTCTGGGAGAATACAAATCAGCGATACTGTATCTGTTAAAAGCGATTGAACTGGGCGGTAATATGCAGCTTATTCTCAATAATCTTGCCGCCGCAAATTATTTTAATGGGGATTACCTTGAAGCTTATAAGTACGTGCAAAAAGCGGAAGAAATCGGAGTGCGGTTAAATCAGGACATGGTCAACACAATTAAATCTCAAATCAAAAACATCACACCACAATAAAGAAATTTCATTTCTTGTTTTTTGGAATTTTTTTTGTCAAATATGACAGAATAATCGGAACTGCCCCGCCTGCTAAAATTGCGATCAACAAATACTTAAGCATTCGTTCCATAATATTATTTCATCTAAAAAGAAAAAAGATGCCCCCGTTCACCCTGTGGGCACCTTTAATCAGTTAAAGTTTAAAACGAGTATCATTGTTTTTTTTCGGCTGCACGTTCGGCGAAATATGCAATATCTTCATCAGTCCAGAAAAAATCGCTGCCTTCTGTTTTACCGTGTACCCAGTCGATACTGAGTGTTAAACCGTCTCTTCCGTCGGTATCACCGTTTACATCGTGTGATGCATCCTTTTCCATACCGGTGGCAATTAAGGTTTTTGTATCAAATTCATACTTAAAATTACCCTGAATATTAGGATCATATCTTGGCAATTCTTTTACCAATTGCAGATTATTGATTTTTATATACTCACCATTGTCAATATAATATTGATTCTCGAGTGCAATAATCTGTTTTAATTTACTTCTTAGTTCCTGAGTATCAAGGGCCGTTTGAGTGTCAATATTTTGTTTTGTTCCCATCGCAAACCAGATAAATACCGCAATAACAATGACGGCCACACCTATCAGTATATTTGATATCAAACGGAATAATTTCGCTTTGCGTTCAATTTTTTCTTCTTCTGATAATTGGGATTTTTGTTCTTCTGCCATTACTTCCTCCATAGATGGTTACAAAAGTGAAACAGTATAATTAATTAAAGTTTTCACAAACAATTAAAGTATTCAAATCACCTCCTTGTGATCTTTTATATAAAAAATATATACAAAATTTTGTGAGGTTTGACAATGATAAATTTATCAAAAATACCTATTGTTCCAAATGTTGTTGAATCCATCCATTATGTAAATCGCTGGCATAAAAAAAATCAAGCGAAATGTTATATTCATCCTCTGAAATACGTCTCGACATTTTTTCATGGTTGATCGCTTTATATGCCGGGAAATATTGATCCATAAAACTAATATGGAGATCGTGAGAAATTTCACGAGATAGAAATTCCATGCTTTTATCTGTCCCGGCAAGATTATCGGGAAGAACGAGGTGTCGAACCAAAAGTCCTTTCACTGCAATATTGTCAACAATCTTTAATTTTCCAACCTGTTTATACATTTCTTTAAGAGCAACCCGGTTATGATCAACATAGTTTTTAAATCCGGATAATTCATATGCGGTGGTATTATCCGCATATTTTATATCCGGGAGATATATATCGATAATACCATCAAGTAATTGTATAATTTCGACTCGTGCATATCCGCTGCTGTTGTACACTATGGGAATATGAAGCCCCTTTTCCGAAGCTATTGCAAGTGCATGCACAATCGATGGCAAAAAATGTGTTGGTGTAACCAGATTAATATTGTGACATCCTCTGCACTGAAGTTCGATCATAATAGCCGCCAGTTGAGCATCAGTAACTTCCTTCCCGGTATTCAACTGGCTTATAGGATAATTCTGACAGAAAATGCAGCGTCCGTTACATCCCGAAAAAAAAATAGTACCCGAGCCGTTAATACCACTAATAGGAGGTTCTTCACCGTGATGAGAATTATAACTTGCAATCTTCACGGTACTCCCGGAACGGCAAATGCCTTTTTCGCTTATTCTGTTAACTTTACATGTGTGAGGGCATAAAGAACACTCGGTATAGTGTTTGAAAAGAAGTTCTTTTCTTTTTAGAAGTTCACCGCTTTTATATAATTCCAGATACCCCGGGGACATATTAACACCTTAAATTTTATTTAAGTTTAACATCTCAAGATAATATAATGCTTCCTGCTTTTCACTCGAATCATATGGTTTGTCGACTATCTTGGTGAAATATTCTTTCGATGCCTGCTTCTCGCCGGCAAGCCAATAAGCTTTTGCAATATTTAACCACATCATCGTATCGAATGGCGATTCCTTGTATTTGGATATGTATTGTTTATACGTGTCAGCAGCTTTTTTATATTCTCCTTTTTCCTCATAAACTACACCCAGGCCATTATATGCATTTAAATCGTATAATGGGTCGCCGGAATATTTTTTTACATATTGAGAAAAATATTTTTCGGACAAATCATAATCTTTCTGCTGATAATACAAATTACCCAACCGTATTAACGCATCACCGGCTTTATCAGACCCACCATGCTTTTCAACCACAGCCTTAAGCAGGTCAGGTGCTTCCGGCGCATCATTCTGAAGCGCTGTCAAAGCAGCATCATATGCGTTGATTTCGGATTTTTTGCTGCTTTTAGCAAAAAATATTCCCAAAGAAATTACTACAACAACCGTCAAAACAATACTTCCGAGTTTTTTCCATTCGTTTTGTAAATACTCATAAACCTGGGCGGTAAATATCACAAATGGATCTTTTTTTAACTCTTTTTTGGTTAGCCGCTTATGTTTCCTTAACATAACTCTGTGTTCCCCCGTCCTCTGTTGAGAATACCATCAGGTATGACAGTTAGAAAAACCGTGATCAATTCAAAATATAAATATACGTAAAGAAAGGTATTGTGTCAATGGAGGTGTCCTGGTATTCTTGAAATTGAAGTTAGTTTTTTTAATTTATCGTATAATGATGCATCATTAAATGAAATCATTCGTTTAAATTGTGAGGCTTCTTTCTAATGCTATGCTATTAAATAATTTTTCTTTTAGAATATATGTTCAAACATTGATCATGTGAGGTTAAAGTTTGAACAATCTTCGTTTGTTGTCCGATCAAACTAATATTTCTTATCTCATTTATAAACAGTAAGTTATCAACAATCAATTTGATTGGCACTTTAATTGCTATTAACTCAAACTTTAAAATGACAATTATAAATCACATTTACTGCGGAGGTGAAAATGAGTTATACACCAAAAGATGTTCTTGAAATGGTAAAGAAGGAAAATGTCGTTTCAGTTGATTTGAAATTCATGGATTTTCCGGGATTATGGCAACATTTTTCAGTACCTGTTAAACAGCTTGATATGGATTCTTTTGAAGATGGTTTTGGATTCGATGGATCTTCAATTCGCGGATGGCGAACCATAAACGAATCCGATATGCTCGTGATTCCTGATCCAACAACAGCTTTCGTTGATCCGTTCATGAAATACAAAACCCTGAGCATGATTTGCGACATTGTTGACCCGATAACGCGTGAGAGATATACACGGTGTCCGCGGAATGTTGCAAAGAAAGCCGAATTATATCTTCAGTCGACCGGAATAGCTGATACTGCGTATGTCGGTCCTGAAATGGAATTCTTTATTTTTGACGATGTTCGTTTCGATCAAAATGAACATGAGGGATATTTTCATATCGACAGCATCGAAGGAAGATGGAATACAGGACGTGAAGAATCACCTAATCTCGGTTATAAACCTCGGTACAAAGAAGGGTATTTCCCGGTTTCTCCTACAGACTCACAGCAGGACATCCGTGAGGAAATGGTTCAGGTGCTGAGTGCATGCGGCCTTGAAATAGAAGCACAGCATCATGAGGTCGCCACAGGCGGTCAGGGTGAAATCGACCTTCGTTTTGATACTTTGGTCAAAATGGGTGATTCTGCCAACCTCTACAAATATATTCTCAAAAATGTTGCACATAGAAACGGAAAAACACTCACTTTTATGCCGAAACCGCTTGCTGGAGATAACGGTACCGGTATGCATACCCACATATCGCTCTGGAAAGGCGCTACTCCCCTTTTCGCAGGTTCAGGTTATGCCGGTATGAGTGAAATGGCCATGTATTTCGTCGGTGGCATACTGCGTCATTCACGGGCGCTTGCTGCTTTTACAAATCCGACTACGAACTCTTACCGCAGGCTTGTTCCCGGATTTGAAGCTCCTGTTAATCTTGCATATTCTCAGAGAAATCGTTCGGCAGCTATCAGATTCCCCATGTATTCGATGAGTCCCAAGGCGAAACGTGTGGAAGTACGGTATCCAGACTGCAGCGGAAATCCGTATCTTTCATTTTCCGCCCTGTTGATGGCCGGTTTGGACGGTATCCAAAACAGAATTGATCCCGGTGATCCTCTCGACAAAGACATTTATGATCTTTCTCCGGAGGAATTGGTAGGTGTTCCGGTTATGCCCGGCTCACTTGAAGAAGCAATAAGAGAGCTTGAAAGTGATTATGAATTCCTTATGAAAGGTGATGTGTTTACTGAGGATGTAATAAAAACATGGATGCATTATAAAATGGAAAACGAGGTTAATGCACTTCGCCTTCGGCCTCATCCCTGGGAATTCGCGATGTATTATGATCTGTAATGATGGTGATTTCGTAGGGACAGATTATATTCTGTCCCTACAATGTATAAATGCATCGATATATAAAAAACGAGGCGCAAACATCAACAGAAGTTTGCGCCTCTTTACATTTTTGTGATGTGTCTTTATCCTTTATACATATCATCGAAATGTTTCTGTGCACTCACTACTGCAGCCCGCATAACATCCTCAGCTTTTGCTGTTTCCCTTTGGCTAAGGTACTTCATGAGCAGATTGGTATTGATTTCACGGGCGGCATTTTCACATGCTTCCCAACTGAGAATGCTTCGAATGACTCTGTCAATTGACTGTTCGGCATTATCATAGGCACGAGCCTGCATGTCATGGCCTTTCCAGCGATTATAACCGGCATCCTGGATCAAACCGGCAATTGCAATGTTCATACCGTTCACACGGGCACCGTGATCGATATCGTATTTTCCGGGACCGCCCAAAATAATACCGTCGTTGTATCCCTGGCTGTTAAGATGCATATGAACCATCGCATTGTTATCGAGTTCTTCCACGGTATCGTACACATGGTCGAGACCGATCATTTCCGAGTGACCGAATTCTTTGTTAACACCTTTTTTGTCCGAAGAAATTCCAAACTCTTCCTCCAGTTTTTTCCAGAATATCAAAGCGCTTGCAACTGTGGGAATCAGCATTGCGGGATGGCCTTCATTTGGTTTTGGCTCAAATCCCGTATACAACTCGCCACCTTTTTTAGCTTCATAAGCGCATAACTTTGCCACACTTTCTTTGAGGTTCTGATACATTGATTTTACACCGATGCTGGCAATATCGTAACCGAACGATCCGTTCCATAAAATAAGACTTGGCGATTTATCTGTATCGGGATGCCATGATTTTTTCAAAACTCCATAGGCGAGATCGACGGTCCGCTCGCCGAATTCCTCCGCATTTTTACGCTCTCTTGAATCGAGTGATGAAATTCCGCCATAACCCCAGTGACCATGGGCGCCGGGTGTTATCATCGCAAGGTACATTCCCGAATCGATAAGTGCATCTGTAACCGCACTAGCCGTATCTTCACAAATTTCATTATCATAGTGAACCTCAATGCCCAGCGTAATATAATCCGGTAATTTCGGTTTAATCCTGTCACGAACAATTTTTATCATATCGACGGTTTCAAAAGTATCGGATCCCCATTCAGGCCGCATATCACCGGGTACAAATCCGCCTTTCCCCGCATTGAATGTCCATCTGCATATACTGTGAAGCGATTTTTTTTGCATGATCGGTTACCTCCTATGTAATTGTGATTTCAAAATTGAAAGCCATTTTTGATATATTTCAGAATAAATCTTTAACAGATCTTCTTTGGGATCGATTACTTCCGTTGTCTTCAATCCAACGAAAGCATCAATGTGTCTCTTGTAGATTCCCGCACCGATACCTGCACCTCTCGCTGCTCCCTGTGATCCATCCGTATCATAAAGTTCGACCGAGGTTTTTGTTACTGTGGCAAATACCTCCCTGAATAGCGGGCTCAAAAACATATTCGCATTCCCGGCCATTACTTTAGTTACTTCAATACCCATGTCACGGGTGATATCGAGTCCGTAATTGAGCGCAAACACTATTCCTTCCTGTGCTGCCCGTAAATAGTGCTGGCGTCTATGTGTGTTGAATTGCAAGCCATCAAATGATGCGCCCAAATCAACATTTGCCAGCGTTCTTTCCGCACCGTTACCAAACGGCAATATGCACAGGCCATCGCTTCCTGCAGGAGCTTGAGCGGCAAGTTCATTCATTGTTTCATATGTAGTGGACTTATTCATCACATTATGTTTGAGCCAGCTATTGAGAATTCCGGTTCCGTTAATGCATAACAATACGCCGTAGCGGGGGGTTTCAGGTGTATAATTAACATGGACAAAAGGATTGACCCGAGATAGAGAATCATAAACCGCTTTATTAGTAACACTATAAACCACTCCGGAAGTCCCCGCTGTAGCGGCTATCTCTCCAGGATTTAAAACATTGAGTGACAAGGCATTATTAGGTTGATCTCCAGCTCTGTACGAAATCTTTGTACCCGGATCGAGTCCCATTTCTTCAGCAGCATTTCGGGTAAGTTCACCTTGTACCGAAAATGTCGGAACGACATCAGCAATTTTATCTGCAGAAATGCCATAATGCTCAAGCACAGTTTCTGCTAAATCCTGTGTTTCATAATCCCATAAAATACCTTCCGATAATCCGGATGGTGTCGTCTTTATTTCTCCGCTCATTTTCATTGCGATATAGTCGCCGGGCAGCATAGCTTTATATACCTGTGCATATATATCAGGTTCATTTTCCTTTACCCATTTAAGTTTAGAGGCGGTAAAGTTTCCGGGAGAATTGAGAAAACGTCTCAGACATGTCTCCTGTCCAATGTCATTGAATGCTTTTTCCCCTATTTCCACTGCTCTGCTGTCACACCATATTATCGACGGCCTGAGAACCTTGTGTTTCTTGTCCACAATAACAAGACCATGCATTTGATATGATATACCGATTGCCTTGATATCCCTTTTATCGACGCCTGAAAGTGATAAAATGGTTGCTGTCGCAGCTTTCGCATTATCCCACCATATTTGTGGATGCTGTTCTGCCCACCCCGGTTTTTTGGCAATAATTTCAAGTTCCGTTGCCGGAGATGTAGCTGATGCTTTAACCGTACCTGTTTCGTCATCAAGGAGTGTCGCTTTTATTGATGAACTCCCAATATCATAACCAAGTATATACATGAGAATTCTCCATGAAAAGAATTGAATCATGATTGAACATTTGTCACAAACAATATAACGAATTTAAACTGATACAAAAACGATAAGATTACTCCGATGATTAATTTTTAAATCATTGAAAAAAAAACGCTGTTGACACACCGGTGATTCTTTACTACAATACGGCGACTCAGCAAATTTTTTCATACACGACATTATTAGGAGGATTTCATGTCACGATTACAGCGATTACCCCAGTTATTAGTAACTATTTCTGTTGTTTTTCTTGTTATTTCTGCCACATTGTTTGCTCAACCAAAAGAACAAGATGTTTTAAAAGCCATGGTAAAAGCAACCGATTTTATGATGAATACCGTTTCAGTTAATGGTGGATTTGTCTGGAAATATACAGCCGATTTGTCTGACCAATGGGGAGAAGTTCCGGCTCGTAAATCAATGATCTGGGTTCAGGATCCCGGAACGATTGGAGTCGGTAATATGCTGCTCGAAGCATATAAAACGACAGGAGATGAACAATATCTTCGTTATGCTAAACGAATAGCCGATGCGCTTGTCTGGGGACAGTATCCCTCCGGTGGCTGGCATTACTTTATCGATTTCGATATGACGGGACTTCGTCAGTGGTATGATGAAGTTGCATCAAAGTGTTGGGGTTGGGAAGAATATTATCATTATTACGGAAATTGTACATATGATGATAATGTTACCTCGGATGCAACAAGATATCTTCTCAACCTGTATATGACAACATTTGATCCCACTTATAGAGTACCGCTTATCAAGGCATTGGATTTTATCCTTGAATCGCAGTATCCCAATGGTGGCTGGCCTCAACGGTATCCGCTGAAATATGACTACCCTCATGACGGTCATGAAGATTACACATCGTTCTACACTTTTAACGATAATGTTATTCAGGGAAACATACACCTTCTAATCGAAACATGGGAAAAACTTGGTAATGAAGAATATATAAAAGCGGCATATCGCGGCATGGACTTTTTGATAATATCACAACTCGCCAGTCCTCAGGCTGGGTGGGGCCAGCAGTATGATATGGATATGAACTCCGCTCCTGCCCGATCGTATGAGCCTGCTTCGGTTATGCCTGGCCAGACAGCTCAATGCATCGAGGATCTTGAAATATTCTATATGATTACCGGTAATAAAAAATACCTGAGAGGGATTCCTGAAGCTATCGAATGGCTGGAAAACTCATATCTACCTGATAGCGATAAATCAAACGACAGGGTAACTCACGCAACCTTTTATGAGTTAGGAACCAACAAACCGCTTTATGCCCACCGTGAAGGCACAAGTATCGAAACCGGCCGTTACTGGATAGATTATGAACCTCGCAACTTTCCCGGTCATTACGGAATGCAGACCCGGATTAATGTGGAAGCAATTAAAAATGAGTATGAACGTGTAAATGCACTGACACCTGAAGAAGCTCAAGCCGAATATAAGGCAAAAAAATCAACCTCCGAACGTAAACGCGAAGTTGAACCGGAAACTGTCAAAAAACTGCTCGATTCCATGGATAATCGTGGCGCATGGGTTGAGAAACTCAACGTACCGGATTATATCGATCTTATCCATAATCCCCGTAAAGAATTCATGGGTATAAGTACTGCAACCTATATTAAAAATATGGAAACGTTAATAAATTATATTGAAAATCTTAAACGTTAAGTGTGATTTTTGACTTATAAAAACGGCCGGTAATAACATTATCGGCCGTTTTTATTGTTTGATTTTGGGAATGGAGCAAATTTTGGAATTCACGATATGGGATGTGGCGCTCCTGACAGTTATTCCTCTTCAGGCAACCATTATGGCTTATATTTACAGGCCGCAAATAAAAGCCATTCTCAGTATAATACCTCTGCCTTTTACATTGGCTACTCTCTCGCTGGGATTGCCAATTGATGGGACAAACGTAGCTGGATTACTGTTAATTATGTTTTTTGTGCATTCAGTACGAATCATGAACTATAAATTTCACATTCATATCATTATTTCGATTTTTCTTGCTTCATTCAGCTATTGTTTATTCGGAAGCTTGTTAGCTCCGATTATTCCTCATTCTAATCGTGTGTTTTGGATATTACTCAGTATCAGTTTTCTGACTGGCGGTATTCTTCACATCATGACACCTCAAAAAATAGAAACAGGCCATCGAAGTCCAATGCCCGTTATGCTTAAATGGATTGTCATTACAGGAGTAATATTTGTATTGATTGTAATAAAAAAGAATCTTCAGGGATTTATGACTGTTTTTCCTATGGTCGGAGTTGTCGCTTCATATGAACTTCGGCACAGTTTGTGGGTATATTGTCGAAATATTCAGTTGTTCGTACTACTCGCAGCGCCCATGATGCTGGTTATTCATGCAACGCAGCAGAAATTTGGTCTTGGAATGGCCATTGCTGCAGGATGGATAACACTCCTTATTGTTGCAGTCCCCGTATATATGATAATTTTAAGAAAATAACTTGCCTGTAATTGTGAGAAATGAAAATAAAAAGCATTCTCATAGAATAGCAACTTAACTATTATAATTATCTTTAAAAATATATTGTCAGTATATTATCCGATGAATTGAAAGTGTTTATAAATTTCTTTAACGGAGAGCTTGCAGGTCCCTGTACTACTGTTCCGTCACTGGCTGTAAAATGCGATCCATGGCCGCATGGTCCCGGACAAACAATATCTCCTCCGGGTTCAGAAGGTTTGTTTAGTTCACATCCGGCATGCGTACAAACTGATGTGTAAACCGAGAACTCATTTTGGGAATTTCGAATAATTATTAACGGCCTGCCGTTGTTTTTTTCACCGAATGCGATTTTTTCCGAACCGTTGATATCTGCAAGTGCCGGTTTTGTTGAAATATCAAGATCAACAGATTCATTGGTCGATTTTGTCGTATCATTTTCGCACCCGCCGAGAAATAACGGTACAATCGAACTGCTTATGGAAATTCCGAATAATGATGCGATTTTCAGAAAACCACGCCTCCCTTTTTCTTTCAATACTATCGAAACCATCAACGTAACTCCTTTTTATAAAAACATATGTAATTGTAATGCAACTCGAGTCGATCTGTAATGTTCTGTGTCCAGTAAACGATATTCAGGGCGTAACACAACCGATGGAATGACAAAAATTTGTGCTCCGATTACACCCTGATTGCTGTAGGATTCGATATCGAGGCCGCTGAATGTCTCATTCGTTACGGCACGTTCCCCGCGGATTGATAGTAGTAGCGGATCATACAGTTCATACATCATCTCAACAAAAAAGTTATTTGTAATGCGTAAATCTTCTTTTTCGCTTCTGGAATATTCGGACATTACAGAAAGCCTGTCTCGGAATCCCGCTCCACAGAATATATTCATCAGATAGAAATTATTATTTTTGAGAACCGAACTTCCACCGGTTAAAGTCATTTTATTGTCATTCAATTGTTTACGTACTTCAAGTCGTCCAAGACCTGAAATATTGTGTTTATCGTCAATCAGCGGAACCATAACACCGGAGTTGTTAATCACAAGGTTTTCGGCAAGGCTTTCCGTATCGAAAACTCCTGCCGTAATCGTAACCCATTGGATACCGTTAAAACTGATTTCACCGCCAAATTCCGCATAGTTAGGAGGAATTAACGTAGTGCCGTCAGCACCGCCGATTTGACGGGTCAATGTAGTGTGATCATCGTATCTGATACCGATGGATGGCTGGAAATATCCTATTCGAACCAGTGTATTTAATGCTTTTGGTTGTATAATCGCAGATGCAGTCCATTTTTGTTGTCCCGGATATTTTTTAGGACCAAAATTATAGGAACCTTCGATATCGAGCCATTCAGCTATTTCATACGTCGAATATAACGCAGCCTGCATTGGGAAAAACCGTCTGTTAGCATCTTTCGACTTATGAGACCGTGCCATTTGAAACCGTACATCAGTACCAAACTGCAGGGGATTATGTAAAAGCGAAGTCCCTTTGTTCAATTTTTCATTAATAGATGAAATAGTATCGGATTTAAACATACCGGTATTTCGTATAATACTTCTTCCCCGTGCGTTACGTAAACCAGCCCCCTGTGAATTAGTATGACAGGTAATACATCGGTTTCCTTTTAAAAGAGCGAATTGCGGGATTGAAAGAGCCGGTGCAGCTGATATTCCAGCGATAATAAATAGTACAATAAAAATGATTTGTATTGATTGTGAAAAATGATATTTTGTGGTACAGTCATAAAAGGATACGTTAGTCATAAATTTTTCCTTAATTCGATGTGATGAGCCAACGTTTATTTTTTGGGAGTGAATATAATTTTAAACATTTACAGTTACGTTTGGATTCATTTTTTTTTAAACATAGAATATTCTTAAATTACATCGTTATTATTATAACTATTCTCTTTATATTTAAGACACAATTTATTTTACCATTGTTGCTATGAGGAGGAATGATGAATATACTGTTTGTCGGTGCTCATCCCGATGATATCGAAACGTTTTGCGGTGGCACGGCTGCACGGTATAAAGCCCGGGGTGATAAACTGTACTTTTGTGTTGCCACTAACGGTAATGTTGGTTCGTCAACAATTCCGCCGGATGAAATTGCAGCGATACGTCGCAATGAAGCTCAGGATGGCGCTTCGATTCTCGGCGCCGAATTGATCTGGCTGGGATTCGATGATGAGTTTCTGTTTGATAATCGCGAGACCCGTCATGCGTTTATTAACGCTTTCAGAATCGCCAATCCCGATGTTGTATTCTGTCACTGGCGGAACGATTATAATCCTGATCATTCACTGTCGGGTTATATCGTCGATGAATGTATCCATATGGCAGGAGTGCCGAATATAAAAACAGACAGTCCACCGACAAAAAAGATACCGCCGGTCTATTATATGGATACTCCCGCCGGTGTTAATTTCGAACCGGAAATTTATGTGGATATAACCGATACCTTTTCAACAAAAGTCGAAATGGTTGGAAAACATAAGAGTCAGAATGCCTGGATGAAAGATTTATTCGGTTATGAAATGGAGGCATTCCTGGAGATTCCGGCAAAATTCAGAGGTTTACAGGCAGGCGTCAGAATGGCAGAGGCATTTATTTCATCACGGCGCTGGGGCAGAACGTTTATTAGGCATTATCTGCCGGATTGTCTCCAAGCGATGAAACATTAATATGTAAAGAAAAAAAACAGCCTGATGACGAGAAAACCGGTCTATTTATTTTATCTACTATGGATTAATCTCTACTTTTCAACACAGCTTTTGTAATAACATCAGCCGCATCTTTTTCCTGTTCCACTGTTAATTTTGACGGTATTGGAATAACAATCGATTTAGAAAACAGTTCGTCACTATAGGGACATGCGCCTTTGCCGTAATTATAAAAACTGTTTTTGTTCTTTTCAAGGTTCCAGGGGTTTCCCGATGGTGACAACGGAGTTTTATTGACTAATTGTGCGATGTTGTAATAGATGTGAAGGCCATAGTCGGCAAGCCTTGCGATGCTCGGCAGTCCGTTTTCTTTCATATATCGGGCCGCCTTTTTTGCCTGATCTTCATTTTTGAGCCTAATTATCATGAAAGGTCCCGTGTGTCCGGCAGGATCATTCAGGGTACGAAATTCAAGATCAGATATATTGCTACGCAAAAAATCTTTTATCCTGTTATATGAACCCCGCATATGCTCAATGATTGAAGGCATCTTTTTAATCTGAACAGATGCTACGGCTCCTATCAATTCGCTCATCCGCCTACCGCTTCCCCATCCGAGAGATTCCGGTGAAGGCAAAACCGGTGACCCATCCTTCCAGATATACCCAGTGTCATGAGCGGTCTGCAATCGTTCATACATGAGATCGTTATCAGTCACAACAAGACCACCCTCACCGGTTGTCATATTTTTATTAAGCTGTAAGCTGAACATTCCGACATCGCCAAATGTGCCCAGTTTTTTTCCTTGAAACAAACCGCCGTTACACTGAGCTACATCCTCCAGAACCTTGATTCCATGGCGATTAGCTATATTCATGATGGCATCCATCTGGCACGGTACTCCGGCCATATGCACCACCAAAATCAGTTTGGTTCGCGGAGTTATTTTTTTCTCAAGATCAACCGGATCCATGGTAAAGCTATCGTCGATCTCGCAAATTACCGGTATTGCATTAGCATTAACGATTGCGGTAACCGTAGCTACCCACATAAATGAAGGCAAAATAACCTCACAACCTGGTCCCATGCCAAGAGCTGTTATAGCGGTTATCAATGCTCCTGTTCCGCTGTTAACACCGAGAGCATACTTGACATCGTAAAATTCACAAGCCGCTTTTTCGAAAGAGGCAACATATTCAGGAGTGTTAAGACCATAATGACGAAAAGGTGTCCCACGGCGTATGACATTCAGAACTGCGTTTTCCTCTTCTTCATTGTACCAGTGTGCTCCGGGAAATTCACGTGGCCATTGTGATGAATTCATGGTTTTCCTCCATATGGCATGCCACTATATAGTATATAGTTTTGTATTCTTTAATAGTCGATTTGTTAAAAAATCAGAGTTTAACTATCACATTATTAATCAACATAATCTTCGCATCGAAAACTATCTCATACTCCGGCAATTCTTGTTTTATATTCAGTTAAAGCATCGTGCAGACGCTCATGTGCAGTTGTGTCTCCGGGTACATTATGAGAAGGATGAATATATATCTTTATTCCCTTGTCAGCCAATATTTCCGCCACAGTTGTTATCGTCATCCATACACAGGTAACAAACGCCATAGTTGAAACCGGGCCGATTTTATCAATATGGTTTTTAAGTGTGACCGATGCATCCTGAGCAGGCACGCAGGAATCTATTACCACATCGGCAATCTCAAACAATTGTTTTCCCGAAGAATGTCGTGAGGGGATATCTTTATATGCTTCCGCCGATCCGGTTACCACCAGTTTCATTCCCTGCTTTTTGGCCTC
>JAFGMP010000034.1 GCA_016927495.1 Candidatus Latescibacterota bacterium
CGGAACATTTACAGGCGCCCCATGTTATATCGAGCGAAGATGAGGCTCCTGGCTTAAGATATGCCATAGGTCCCATGACTTCCAATTCCATAAATGCCTTATCGGGTGAGTATTCAGATGTTATATTCTTATTGTTTGCAGTGTACGAACCGGCTCCGCTTGTCCAAATTTCAAAATTACTACCTTCATCAGGATATTCCGCACCTTTTGTAACCGGAAACATCATAGCAAATACGATATTATTCTGCTCGTCATGCCATGCTGCCCATCCTTCCTGAACTTTCATACCAACTTTCCCAACTTGTTTATCGTAACGAGCCCTGAATAATCCATCCTCAGTACCAAGCCACTGGGGACTGTTTTCATCACCATAAATTACACGCCAGTCACCTTTATTAACGGGTACATATACCGTAACCGGCCTATCGACAGGTACTGTGGCAAGGTGCCAGAGACCCCATTTTACCTGACGGTCCGTTACGTTGGTCATCGAAAGTTTCAGATCGACAACGGAGCTTGAATTTCTTAACGAGTAGGTGTGCCTGAATTGAAGCCCCGACCTGCCTTCACCGGTATCTTCGGGACTGATTACCGTAATAGAATTCCCATCCGATTCATATTTATAGGGTGAACCGTCAAGCACATTATCCGGCGGCCCCGGCCATGTTCCACTACCGCTCCAACCTTGAGGAGCAGGCCATACTTTAGCACCTCCGGGATTGAAAAAGCTTTCGCCGTATCCATAACCCTCATTGCTGTATAACTCGCCTTCCCTTTGGGTATCATGCCAGAGAATCTGGAAACCGCGAACCTCATAACCCATTATTTTCCCACCGAGGCTTGGGACTACATCGACCCGTGCAAACGCCGACCTCAGCGTGATCGCATCCCAACCATAAAATCCTTCATCAACGACGACAATCTGTTTCGCCTGACCGGTTTTTTTAGTTTGTGTTGTGTCTTCACCGGAACAAGAACAAAGTAATAGAAATGACACTATCAGGATCGCAACAATAGTTAATGAATTCTTACTACGCATAAAAAACCTCGCATGTCGTAATGGATTAATTATTATACTTTTTTGTTAACATTTAGCATGTTGCCGGATTTCTGATTATCTCTTTGAACTCAAGCATACGGTATCATCAATAACATCATTCGTAAACTTGCATTCTTTCCAGATAACTGAAAATAATGTAAATTAACGCAATTGAATCTAAGTAATATAATTCTCAATACATATGCATTCAAGATAAATTCTGGTTCTTTCTGAATTGGTATGTATCGACATGAACATTGTATTATAAAAAAAACCCTCTTATCGATCATATAAGAAGGTTTTGAATTCGGAATTATTAAAATTCATTATATCAAACTAATTATTTCATATTTTTTGTTTTAATGCGGTTAATCGCCCTTAAAAGCGCCAACTGAGCCCTGTCAATGTCAATAGATGAATCTTTTTCTGCATTATCGATACGAGACTGTGCCCTTTTTCGAGCAGCTTCAGCTCTGGCTTTGTCGATTTGCTTAGCTGTTTCGGCAGTATGAGCAAGGATGGTGGTTTTTTCTGGCATTACCTCACAATATCCGCCGGAAATACTGATAAGTATTTTTTCCACACCTTTTGTAACGGTCAAAAGACCGATTTTAAGGCTGGTCAAAAAAGGAGTATGACCGGTAAGGATTTGAAATTCACCATGTGCACCCGGCACTTCAACCGAGTTGACTTCATCGGAAATCAATACCTTTTCAGGTGTTATTACTTCAACATGAAATGTATTTTCAGCCATTATTTTTGCCGCTCCAGAATATTTTTACCTTTCTCGACAGCCATTTCTATTGTACCGACATTGATAAAGGATTGCTCGGGAAGATCGTCATGTTTGCCATCGATAATTTCCTTGAAACCTTTAATAGTTTCATCAAGTTTTATATACTGACCTGCCAAACCGGTAAATTGTTCCGCAACAAAGAATGGCTGACCGAGGAAACGTTCAATCTTACGTGCGCGCTGAACAGCGATTTTGTCATCCTCTGATAATTCATCCATACCAAGAATATTGATGATATCCTGAAGATCCTTATAACGTTGAAGTATATTCTGTACATCACGAGAGGTTGAATAATGTTCGAGACCGACTATTCTCGGATCGAGAATCCGCGATGTTGAATCGAGCGGATCCACAGCCGGATATATACCCTTTTCGACTATAGCACGGCTGAGTACAGTCGTTGCATCGAGATGTGAAAAGGTTGTTGCCGGCGCAGGGTCGGTGAGGTCATCGGCAGGGACATAAATTGCCTGTACCGAGGTAATCGAACCTTTCTGAGTCGATGTAATTCTTTCCTGCAAAGCGCCCATTTCCGTCGCAAGGTTAGGCTGATAACCAACAGCCGAGGGCATTCGTCCCAAGAGAGCGGAAACCTCGGAACCTGCCTGAACAAAACGGAAGATATTGTCAATGAACAGCAGCACATCTTTTCCCTCGACGTCACGGAAATACTCGGCAAGAGTCAGAGCCGTCAATCCGACACGAAGACGTGCTCCGGGAGGTTCGTTCATCTGCCCGAAAACCAGTCCGGTAGATTTTATAACTCCCGACTCGTTAAAGTCGAGCCATAGATCGTTTCCCTCACGTGTTCGTTCGCCTACGCCACCGAATACTGATATACCGGAATGCTGTTTGGCAACATTATTGATAAGTTCCATAATAAGCACGGTTTTACCGACACCGGCGCCACCGAAAAGACCGATTTTACCACCTCTGGGGTACGGTTCGAGAAGGTCGATGACTTTGATACCTGTCTCAAGCATGGTGGTTTCGATATCCTGATCGGTAAATGTAGGTGTCGGGCGGTGAATCGGGAAACGTGTTTTGGACACGAGCGGCCCTTTGCCGTCAATGGGATCACCGACAACATTAATCATTCGACCAAGTGTCTCCGGACCGACAGGCACATTTATCGGTTCGCCTGTATTTTTGACTTTCATCCCACGAGCAAGACCGTCAGTGGAATCCATCGCCACACACCGGACAACGTTTTCGCCCATATGCAGTGAGGCTTCAACGATGAGTTTCGTGTTGTCCTTACGTTCGATAACACATGCATCCATTATTTTGGGAATTGACTCTCTGGGGAATTCGACATCTATAACGGGTCCGATAACCTGAACAATTCTCCCCTCATTCATAAAATGTCTCCTATAGTAAGGCTTCCAGCCTGCGGTAATCAGCTTTCACCTTTTTTATCGTTGAAATCCGGTGTATGTTAAAAAAAACCGCGGATTTCTTTGAAAATTGTAGATTAAATTCTTATAGAAAATTCCATACTAAACAAGTCATTAAAAACTATGAAACACCATCGCAAAAGTCAAGGAATATGTTGAGGGTTGATCTCGTTTTTTCGTAACATGCAGGGAGATTACTACAATGGGCTTTATCCGGTTGATGCTGCGTAAGTGATTATGAACGGCAAGGGAGCAAGCGCCCTTGTTCAAAATTAATGAATCATGGTCATCATTTAATCATGTGAATCATGATTCGGACAATTAATAATTCAGGGCAACCACAGGGGGTTGCCTCAACGAACGGCGCTTCCAAAACATTTCAGGGCACAAAATATTGTACCCCTACAAATATTGAACCCTTTTTTTTAAATTGTCATTATTTCCAAAATCCTGGCAATCCCGTTCGTCTTTTCCTTCTGCCTGAAAGGGCAGACACATGGGTCTGCCCCTACATTACCTAACCAAAACCATCCTGCCGGTCGCGATGTGTTTGCCTGCC
>JAFGMP010000274.1 GCA_016927495.1 Candidatus Latescibacterota bacterium
ATTGTTTGTGTTCGGCACTCTTAACCTTAATATAAACAATTATTTACGTTGATGCACTGCCTTTTTTATGAATAATCCGGGTTAAATTCACTTTGGTAATACTAATTCAGGAGACATGATTTATGAAATATTTAAGTAAGATTTTTATGATTACCGGTCTGATATTATCATCATTGATCTTGCCTCTTTTCCTTTTTGGGTGCGGACTATCAGAAAAAGCAAAGGAAGAGCAGATCAAAGCAGTTTTTCGCAGAGTGCTCGATGAGACATGGAACAAGGGCAATTTCGAAACCTTCGATGAGCTTTATGACCCCAACTTTATCAGGCACCGTCCCCCATTCCCGGATATAGTCGGCCTTGACGCACATAAAAAACGATTTGCTGTCGTATTCAGCGCTTTTCCCGACCACAAGGGAACTTTCCATGACATACTTGTCGACGGGGATAAAGTTGCGGTTTGGTACACATGGCATGGCACTCATTCAGGAAGCGGACTTCCTATCGTACCGACAGATAAAAAAGTTAATGTCACCGGTTGCGATGTGTATAGATTGGTGGACGGTAAAGTAGTCGAGGAATGGGATCATGAAGGATTTCTGAGTCTCTTTCAGCAGCTTGGTTATACCATAACACCTCCCGGTCTAACGGAAGAACCAGAGGAGAAAATGGGAGAGGAAGAGGAATCAGATCAATAGTGGGGTAATACCGCTAAAAATAAAAAGAATGAAATAATTACTGGCGGAGAGGCAGGGATTCGAACCCTGGGACGACAAAGCCGTCAACGGTTTTCGAGACCGCCCCATTCAACCGCTCTGGCACCTCTCCGTGTTCGTTCTTTAATACAACGGCTTATGTTATATAATCCGGCCATTGTTTTGTGTTAATTTTTTATCACGCAGTGACCGGAAAAAATCCGTGAGAATACCGGAACATTCGGGTTCGAGAACACCGGTATACACCTCGACCATATGATTGAGCGATACATCCCTGCAAATATTATATATGCTCCCGCATGCACCCATTTTCGGGTCAAACGCCCCGAATACAAGACGTGGTATTCTTGCAAGAACTATAGCTCCGGCGCACATCGGGCAAGGCTCAAGCGTGACATACATGGTGGTTTCGAGTAACCGTTCATAACCGGTAGTTTCAGCCGCAGCGCCGATTGCAATAATCTCAGCATGCGCCGTCGGGTCATTCAGAGTTATAACCCTGTTGCCGCCCCTGCCAATTACAGCACCGTTTTTTACTATTATAGCACCAACCGGAGCCTCCCCCAGTTCAAGGGCTTTTTCAGCCTCGGCCAGGGCACGGCTCATCCACCGTCGATGTGTTTCGTCATTGTCATAGATCATAGCTATCAAACACAAAAGGTAATATATATAAATTATAAAAAAGATGCAGCATTAAAAATTATTTTTATCTTCTGCGAGAGGAGAGCAGGATAATGTCTTTAAGCCCCTGTTCATCTTTTGCCGACATCCAATCTCTCTCAAATCCCTTGTTTTGGACAACCTGGGCGATAGCAGAGAGGGCTCTGAGATGGAAATTCCTTTCATCACGAGTGCCGACAAGCATAAACACTGTCTTGATTTGAGGTGCATTTTCTGAAAAATATATCCCTTTTTTTGCTCGTACTATGAATAAATCAAAGCAACCGGATCCTTCGATCACCACATGCGGCACTGCAAGCAAAGGGCTTAATACAGTGCTGGTCTCTTGTTCGCGATGATTAAGAATTGCCACCAACTCACCGGCTTCAATACGAACTCTGGGAGAAAGTTGTCGCGCAGCCATTTCAAAAAGATGTTCTTTCGTGATAGGTTCGGGAATATCGAGAATGGCAGCGTTCTCTACCAACCGGTCAAACCGGTCGACAATAATATTGTCGCGTTCACGAATTATTTGTTTAAGCTCCGCTTCTAAAGAACTGTTTACTAATTGTTTATCCGTTAGGCGAGCTATCAGGTGAAGTAATGCTGATTCACGTTTCGCTTGATTTCGACCGTAAAACCAGAATGTCAAAAATGCTATAAGGATCAATCCGACACTGATCAAATAGGCTTCCACACCTAATTCGAATAAAACAAAACCCAGTCCAATAATTCCAACAATCTGTAGCCACGGATATAAAGGAGACGTAAATGCAGGTCTGTAATTTTGCAGCCCGCTTTCACGTAGAACTATCACACCCAGACATGATAAGATATATGTCAGGATAAGAACACAGGAAGCGGCTTCAACCAATACTTTCAACTGCAAGAACAGACTGAATAAAATAAGCCCTCCGGTTACGGCAATCGCAATATGGGGAGTTTGAAACCGGGTATTGACTTTTGAAAAAAGCCCCGGAAGCAAATCATCACGGCTTAAAGCAAGAAGATATCGTGAGGCAGCCATGATTCCCGCATTGGCAGTGCTTACAAAAGCGAGAATTGCCGCAAAACTCATTGCGATGAATCCCACTTCTCCCATAATAATCCGGCCGCCATCTGAGATAGGAGTCAATGAATTGTCGAGCATCGAATTTTCGAGAACACCGCTTGTTACTGTAACGGATGCAGCATAAAGCAGAGTAACCGATATAATTGCCAGTGATAAACCAAGGGGTAATACTCTGCCGGGATTGTTAACTTCCTCTGCAATACTGGCTATTTTCAACAATCCCCCATATGAAATAAATACGAAGCCGGTTGCAGCAAATATACTGCCTATTCCATAAGGAGCGAATGGAATTAACAATTCCGAACGTGTCTTTGGAAAACCGACAAAAATATATAATAGTAAGAGGGCAAAAAGAGCTATCACGATGACAGATTGCGCACGGGCCGCTTCCCGTACGCCCAATATATTCAAGATAACAAAAAAAATTGTGATCACCGCGCCAAGTAATATACCAGGCAAATCAATTATAAGCGCCGCAAAAGTCGACATTCCCACAACTGCAAAGGCACTCTTCAACGATAAAGAAAACCAACTCAACATTCCGGCTATAGAACCGGCTCCTGCGCCGAAACCACGCATGACAAAAAAATAATCACTACCGGCTTTCGGCATTGCAGTAGCAAGTTCAGCCATGCTCAGTGCACCTGTTGCTGCCAGAAGGCCGGCAAGAATATAAGACCATATTACTCCTGGGCCTGCCATCGCATGAGCCATTCCCGGCAGTATAAATAATCCGGCGCCAATCATAGCGCCCGTAGCAATTGTGAAAACGTGTAGTAATCCCAAGTTTCTGGATAGCGAACTCTTATTTGTCATATTAATCCTAAAAGTTAGTAACTTTTGTGGAGTAATGTACTATATCAGGATT
Source organism: Candidatus Latescibacterota bacterium (assembly GCA_016927495.1). GTDB lineage: Bacteria > Latescibacterota > Latescibacteria > Latescibacterales > Latescibacteraceae > JAFGMP01. The sequence goes on from JAFGMP010000274.1 coordinate 3,314, forward strand.
GGTTTTTTGAATCGGTTTCATTAACCGGAAGAAATTTCTCCTTTGAATAATTCATAAAATTGAACAGGAATTTCCGTGCGGCAAGAAGGCTCACAAATGCGATTACAGCAAGTACGATATCGATAGATGTCAGATCTGGCATAAGCATTTTTCTTGCGATAACGAATGCCAGAAGCTCAAGAACAGCGAATATCTCATGAGTTAAAAGCATTCTCACGAGTTCCAATCCGATAACCATCAATAAAACACGGTAAATGAGTTCATAAAATGTTGTCGTAATCTTCCAGTCCATTCCAATTAACTCAAAAAAGCTTCCCAACCCAAAAACTACCACACAACACAATACAACCAATGCAAGAATCAATTCAAAAAACTGAACGATATGTATGTACCAATCAATTATTTTTTTTCTCATATTACCAAATTTCGCTTTGTTTTTAAGAATATAACTATACTCATCTTATATGAGCTTTATTATACAAATCATTTTTGAAAATATATTTTTTATCATTCTTCATGTCTGTTATAATGAGATTCACAATTCAAATATACGGCAACGTTATTGTGTTCGTCAAGCAATCAGTCAATATATGCACATTAAGCGTCCGTTTCTTACCAGTCCGACGGTCTTGGTAAAAACGGTTCTTTATAATGATACATGACCTGAATGCATGACGGTTTTCCTTTAGGCCCAAGTTTGTTTTTAACCCGCATCTCCAATGTATTGAGAGCGCTCGGTTTCAATACCCATACGAATGATTCTCCCGAAGGCTGCCATCCGGTATAATCAATGTTAATTTCATACCCGTCAAAATTTGGGGCAAACGTAATCATATCGACAGCAATCTCCCCTTTATTCTCAGTATATACCGCGCTGAATTCAACACGATTGAGGGTCGGATAGAAATCGATCTCACGGTCGGTGTGCAGCGCATACTGCAGTTTACGGGGTGTGGCCTCATCATACCAGTTGAGATAACCGTTCCATGGCCAGTTACTGGAACCCTGAGAAAGCGGACGCGGGTACGGCCTCGAAAAATAGTCGTTACGGGGCATCATGCGCATAAATCCCGCAAGAATATGCTGGGGAGGATAATTTTTATTGTTCGGATCGTTGATCCATCCGGTGAATGTCGAAAAATCAAGCGGCACAGGTACTCCTGCAATTTTACCCGGATTCCCCCATATTGTCCAGGGGTCGACAGCCTGCCAGTTTACAGGATTATCAGCAGATAGACCGCTTTCCCTGAGAAAATACTTATGCTGTTCCAGACAGTTTATGGGCAGGCCGGTCGTCGTTTCGTACTCGTAGGAATCAAATACGCTTTCAGGGTCCACATGAACCCATTTCCCCAGTTCATCCACATATATTTCCACCGTTTCATGAGCAAACATGTTAATATGTCGGGCCTGATATCCCAGCGAGGCAAGCGACTGGATAAATACGACTGAAAACTGGATACACATACCGCCTTTCCCCGTTCTGTCACGGCGGTCAAGTATATCGAGGGCATTCCATTCAGGATAGTCGGGTAACGGTGAGCCATGATGCCACTGTTGTGAAACAAGGTGCCGTACACGGTTTATTATTTCAAAATCAGTTGTCGCCCCTTTATTGACTTCATCCAATTTCAGGCGTTTTCGAAGTGTTTTGAGTTGTGGTTCGTTCCATTTTTCATAGGAAAATTTTACTGAACTGTAGCGATGTTTGATGTTGTCATAATTCAGAATGAAAAATGTGTTTACCGGCGGAGGTGTATAGGTAAGCGTGCGCATTATTTTAACTTCATGAACAACCGGAGTTATAAGAGAATCTTTCGTTCTTAGAACAGCTTTCCACTGGATATAACGTTTACCATGGGTTTCAAGTGAAACGCCGATGTTTTGGCCCTCACCGAAAGTCGCAAATTGTTCCCATGTCTCGCTTGTCATGTCCGGAGTGTTTGACCTCCGAATCTGCCATATGATGGAGGTATTATCAGGTGTATCGCCAAGAGCAAACAATTTGAGATTCGATACGGTACAGAAGGGTTTGATTTTCTCCAGTCCGTTAATGCCATCCCATAGATCAATCGGCGGCGACAAAAGGCTTCCTTCGGATTTATAACGTTTAAGATTGAGACGGATCGTGTATTCTCCAATAACATCGTCGGTTTTACCCAGATTCATACGGCTCCAGTTTTTACCGCCATCTTTTGATTTCGAGGAGTTTTTCCCGATCGAAATAAATCGTGTCCTGCCACTTTTTTCATCAACCTCGACCTCGATCTGGCCTGCACTGAACAGTGCGGAACTGCCATCGGTGGTATACATTCCTCCTCCGGCCTCATATTCATCGGCACGGGCAATAAATAGATCATATCCCTCACCTGTCGGTGCATTGCAACCAAGGACAAGAGTATTATCACCTTTTTTCAATAACTTCACAGGAACTTTTACCCAATGCCACATATTTTCGTGCCATGATAACGGCGGCCCTTCGATTCGTTCACCGTTGAGAATAATATAAAAGGGCTGCTGCTTCGACTTGTCGGAATTTTTCGGAATCATATACAGGATAATATGAGCCTCAAAGGCTTTCGGGTCTTCCAGATCAAACGTCTTTTTCGCAAGTATACCCTGATGAATTTCCTCGATATATGTTCCTTTTTCGCTGACTCCCGAACCCGGGCCATCATCCTCTATCAATACCATGTTATCGAGAATTATACCGCTCTTGTCCGTCGCTCTCATAACATCATAAGCAAAGCCATCTTCATACGCTGTAATTGCGTCTATTCCGGTGGTGTTGACTATTGAATCGGCGGCAGTGCCATAACTTCCCGATACTGCCAAACAAATAAAGCACAATAACATTTTAAGTCGCATAATATTCCTTTCCAGAATACCTTTCAGTGTATAATCCAAATGTGTAAAAATTAAATAAAAAAAACATCAGTTATTTTCTCAGGTTTTTTATTCCCAAATACAAGCTGAAAAGTCCTCCGCACATTAATATACAACCGGCAGCAATATCGATCATACTATGTGATGAAGGCATCGAATGAAACACAGGAGTTAACAATACAAGTAAACCGATAACCGTAAGTATGATTCCATTGGGAATTCCTATGTTAAGATCAAAACTATGTTCATTTTCCATGAACGCAGCTCCCTGTTAAAATGCAAATGTCAGAAAAGTGTACATCAATACGCATGCAATAAGCAGCATAACGGCAAGAAATTTAGGACTTTCAATCAACCTTGCCGGTTTCTCGTCATATGATTCTTCAATTGCCAAATCAGGTATGGTTTCATGTTTAATCAAACTGATAACTACGGTTATTATTGCAGTGGTTAAAAATGTGATAATGGTTCTGAAATACATGGTATTTTCCGCAATACCGGAAAGATATCCGAATAAATCCAGAATTACGAGGATTAATCCGACAGAAAAACCTGAAATCAATCCCCATAAAGCGCCAGTTTTCCCGGCTCTCTTCCACAATGCTCCGAGAAGAATTACCGCTGCAGACGGCGGCATAATGGTCGCCAATATCGACAGCGCCATAAGCATCATACCATGCTTTGCAAAACTGAAAGCGATTGCTGTCGCAATTGCAGCGGCAGTAAAAATAACTCCTGAAATTTTAGAAACAGCCAGATAATGTTCCGTACTTTTGTCCCGGGCGATAATATTCTGGTAAATATCCTTTGTAAACATGGTACAGAAAGCATTGATCTGTGAATCGGCGCTGGACAGGAATCCCGCCATAAGCCCGACGATAGTGACACCGTACAATCCGCGAGGAATCAAATCGCTGATAAGCATGGGCATGGCGAAATCATTATTCGATAATCCGGGATATAACTTTAAGGCCGCAACTCCCGGTATCACGATTATCAACGGAGATACAAGCGCATGCCAGAAACCGACTCCAAGGTAAGAAACAGCCGAATCGTTGACGCTTTTTGCCGAAAGCGGACGCTGAATCATTTGTGCCTCACTCGACCAGTAGCTTAGTGAAAGCAAAAAGGCGCCTGACAGTACAATTCCTATATTACCAAACGGACTCTGACTTGTCCACAAATCTGTCATATGATGGGTTGTTCCCGATGTAATACCGCTTATACCGCCTGCGGCAATCCAAATTCGCGGGACGAGAAAAAGGTAAGGGAAAAACATCAAAACCATCTGAAGTACATCAGTCGCCACAACAGCGCCGAAACCGCCTAACAGTGTGTATGTTGCGGCAATAATGGTAAGCAGCACGATGGATATATATAAATTCCATCCGACCAATGTGTGAAGGACAAGCGCTCCGGAATAAATATAGAGCCCGAGATTTACAAGCATCCAGATGAATGTCCAGATAATACTGTAAATGTTGCCTACCGCAGGGGAATACCGTTTTCGCAGCCACTCACCAAGAGTAAAAACATTGAGCACCCGGATTTTTCTTAGAAAAAAGAGGCTGAGAAATACCAGAATAAAGCAGCTCAGGAGGTTGCTGTGAACCATAACAAAGCCCATCGCGTAGGCAGCACCGACACCACCGATAAAATCGTTGGTATTAAAATTTGTCGCAATCGCAGACATGGATGCAATTACTCCGGGAACTTTCCGTCCTGCAAGAAATGAATCGCTCAGATCCACAATCTTGCCTTTCATATAGATTCCCCATGAAAGCACGCCCACAACAAAACAAACCATCATGGCCCATTCTATCGGAAGAAGATATCCCGGTTCCATAATCTCCCTATTTATTTAAAACCTTTAATTTCCATCAAAGAAACAGAAAAATCTTCTGCTTGCAGACATACTTTTATTCATTCGGGTATTTTCGAATCTTTTCTTCACGTTGAGGCATACCGTATATATCCCGTTTATTTTTGAGATAAAAACGGTAATTTTCGAGCGTGACATCCGCAGGACACAGATGATCGCAGTGCGGGATAAATCCGCCCTCTTCGACAAGCGGTGCAAGGTATTCAAGCTCGCGAATAACCGCATCCCCGCCCTGGGCTATTTTCCTTTTGTCGACTCCTCCCATAAGCAGAAGTTGTGGGCCGTATTTTTTACGAAGTATGACCGGATCCGAACCACCGGCACGTTCAAGTGGAAACATAATATTTACTCCACTGTTAAGCCAGCCATCGATCAATGGCCCGATCCAGCCGTCACAATCCACTATGACCGTATCGATGCCATATTTTTGCAGGACTTCCGTTATCTGTTTATAGCGGGGTACAACATGCTTACCGAAATAATCGGGAGAAATCATCGGCCCGTTGTTGAAGCATATGTCCTCCCAGAAATGACCGATTTTAATGCTGCCCTTCACCATCGGTAATGTTCGTTCGAGAATTTCACAGGTCAGATTGGCAAGGTGCTCAATCATTTCATCCACAAGATCCGGATCATCATAGATCATGAGGCATATCTGCTCAAATCCGATAAAGTTACGGAGCCGTCCAAACAAAGAGCCGACATAGAGCCACGGCAGATAATCCTTCGCAAGCACATTGTGCATGTGTTTATCAAGATTTTCAGGATATCTGCCGGGAGTATCGGGCTGCAATCTCGGTTTGAAAATCGTTTCCCAGTCTTTTCTGTTTTTAAGAGGATATTCCAGATGTTCCGGCATTGTAGTAATACCGTCGGCAGGAACCCGGCAGAGCACATGGTCAAGATCGTAATAATAACGATGTCCGTTATGTATTTCAACTTCTTCTATCGTAAAATCAGGCTCGAGAAGCACATTTACCGGGGGCCGGTAACGGCGTTCCAGGCCAAAATACAATTCCATCTTCTCATGAGTATCAAGACCCTTCGGCAATCCTTCTTTTTCCCATAAAAGATGTACCTCATCCCAGTAACCAAACTCCATATCGACAGCATGGTCAACCGGTTGAAAATGCATGCATCTGTCAAATCGTTCCATTGAATTCATTTACGGATCCTTTTTATGTACCTTTTTAAAATATGTTGTTGACCTGCCTGAAATTTCTTATCGTATCTCTAAATTTCCCTAATTTCTTATCTTACCAAAATTTTCAAAGAAAATATCACGGGCATGTGTTTTTCGCAAGATTAATCGTGAATTAAAATAAACTCAAAATCATTCCGGTGGTCTCAATATTCATCATATACAAAGTATAATAAAAAAAACTCTCCCCACATATATCAAATCCATTCAATTCCACCAAAAAAAGCGCAACATCAATATAATCAGATGTTTAACAGTGTCCGCCTGTGATACAGCAAATGTTCGAATACGAACACATTTTTCAATTGATTCATTTTTAAATAATATATAACACATTGATATTTAATGTGTTATATATACAGGAACATTTTTTGCTTATTATTTAACCATAAGTTATTAATTAACTTGAAAAAGCGAGTAAAACTATGGAAACAAAAACCAAAAAAAATGTTGCTTTCAGGCTAATAATAGCTTTTGGCCTTTTGATTTTTTGCAGAAGTCTTCTTTTTTGTGAAGATAATTTAACATATTCTCTGCAAAACACTGGCGGTACAGAGAAAACCGCATGGCAATTGTCATGGCCGAGACGTCTCAATCCGGTTCACATGGTTATCATATTCACAAAATTTAATAATGAAGCACCCGGTGTTTCTCAGGCGCCATTTTGGGCCGATGAGTTGTTCGATGGCTCCAATGGAAGTGTCCCCCATTTTTTCGACTCGGTTTCTTTCGGTCAATACAAAGTTTCGGGTGAATTCCTTCCGAAAATGTATGAAGTCGCAAATTACAGCAATTATTTCGATTACTCCCAGGCAGTCATCAGAATGGTCGACATGGATGAATCGGTTGACTTTTCCCGTTTCGATAATGACGGTCCCGACGGAATACCCAATTCAGGTGATGATGATGGTTATGTGGATTACATTGTGCTTATGCCGCGAACATGCCCTTATGATTTTATAAGTCAGCACGCTACAGGTGTCATGCATATGGGATTAACAGAAGAATATCTGACACAAAATAAAAGTATCAAAGGTGAACGCATTCTTATCGATCAATGCTCAGGTTGTATTTCAACCGCATCAAATAAAAATCAGGCAATCGGTTCAATTATCGCTGAATTATCTCACGCATACGGGACAGTCGATCTTATGGACCGTGTATACGTAAATCCCGAAAATGATTCTGCCGGCGTCGGTTGGTGGGATTTACTCGGACGAGGCGCACTTGGCTGGGATCAACGTGACGGCCCCGTAGGCCCCTGTGCGTATAACCGTATGTTGATGAACAGCATCGGCCCGTATAATTGTAATCTTGTGGATATTTATGGTATTCACCAGGGTTTGAGAACAAAGGATGTGGGGCATCCGGACGGTAAAATCTTCAGACTCTGGATAACATCTTTTGAATATTTTCTCATCGAGTTCAGAAGCAATAACGGTAACAATTATTATGACCGTAACATCCCGGAAAGCGGTCTTATGATCTGGCATATCGACTTAACCAACAGCAATAGCACCGAATTTGAAAAATTATGTGATCTGGAATGCCCTGACGGCAGATTTTTAGATAAAGGTTATCCGTACGGAACAAATCCCGACCCATTACGTGGCGGCGATAACCTCGATTTCTGGGCTCATGATGATTCATATACCCGTGAATATGGCGGAAATCAGGGCGATGCTACCGATGTATTTGATGGTGTAAAGTACACGATTTTCGGTACAGCAACAAATCCGAATTCTTATACAAATGACTCGAAAATTTCCGGTATTGAAATATTTAATATTCGCAGAGAAGAAGATGAAATGGTTTTTGACTGTATTGTACCACCATTCCCTGAGAAATGGCCGGGGCCAGTCCCTCTTGCCGGATTGGGTTATCAGTTGTCACAGGACGAAAGCAGTTATGAAATTATACGTAACAAGGAACAGGATTTTTATATTGTAAGTTTCGGAATGAGTTACCGACCCGACGCATTAGTTATAGTGAATCAAGATTCCATGTACGTCGAGCAGTTTACATTCGATTTACCCCATGAAGCTCAAAAAGTAATTGAATATTATCTGATGAACGGAGATAAATCGAATCAAAATTCTCAAATTATCAGAAAGTATGTTTCATCCGATAGATTCAACAGCATACTAAAAAATGTCGGCAAATCACCTGATGATATCGGTAACGGCAAACCGATTTCATGGGTTCAAAAAATAACAAGGATTTCCGACAGTGAAATACAGCATATCAGATCAATTGAGCTGCTGCAAAACTATCCGAATCCATTTAATAATCATACTACCATATCTTATGTTCTAAATTCCGGCGGTACTACGATGCTGGAGGTATACAATATTCTGGGACAGCGTGTAAAGGTAATCGATCGGGATTTTGAGGAAGCGGGTTTTCACAATATACAGTTGGATGCGACAGATCTTTCATCCGGAATGTACCTATACAGACTACGTGGTAGAACTTTTTCGCAGACACGGCGATTTACACTTATCAAGTGAGGATGCCATGAATACTCGTAAATTACTTTGCGTAATCTTGTTTATTACAGGTTTATTTACAATACCCGGATGCGATAATAATAACAAAGTTTCCGGGTCCCGGATATTGTCATCTGTGACTGTACTGGTAACAAATGAGAACGGAGAGCCGTTATCAGATGTTGTTGTAACGACAAGTACACCGAATTATACGGAGACCACAGGCAGCAATGGTACGGTAACCATTGAAAATGTTCCCGGTGGATTATGTAAAGTAGTGTTTAAAACGTCAGGATGCGCGGACTTCAGCCGTCAGGTTTTAATCGAAAGTGAAGAAACCGTTGAAATTCACCTGATAATATTTTCCGAATTGACAGTGTTGTTGAAAGATAATTTTGACCATCCGATAACAAATACTGAGATAATAACTTACCCGGAAACTCAAACAGTGATAAGTGACGAAAGCGGAAAAGCTGTTTTACAAAATATACCCGCACAATCATATGTATTTACCATTACCCGTCCTGGATTGTCACCAGCAAAAAAGACTGTTAATATAACTGATAAAACATTTAAAGAGATTGAGGTAAGTATTAGCTCACAATTACCCAACATCAAAATTATAACACCGGCAAACAACACGCTTTTATCCGCATACGATGTTTGTTTTGAATGTACCGGCACGGATTACGAAGATGGTGTATTGCAGGATAATCAGTTATTTTGGTCGTCTGATATCGATGGTGTACTCGGGACAGGAAGTTCAATATCCGTTGACCGTCTCTCGGTGGGAAATCACAGAATTGAATTATCAGGGACTGACTGTGACGGACAAACAGGTCGTGCTTATGTTAATATATCTGTCATGAGTTACAATCCAAAGTCATATTTTCCGCTAATGAATACGATGACATCTGAATTCAGACATCTGAATCCGGATTTTTTTGTAATAAACAAAAATAATGTAAGTGAATTATGGCAGATACAAAACCTCACCATACATATTGAGGATGACAACAAACGAATTACCACGGTGTTGTATGACAGAACCGTAGGATTTGTAATAATGCATTCAAAATATATTATTACGGACTACCTGTTTACGGAAGATGACGCCGTTTATGTTACCAGGACATCCGAAGAGTTATATGAATGGAAAACTGCAGATGAAGAAAAACATCCGAACTCGGTCATTAAGATCGAAACTTCGTATTCACCATATCTATTGATTTTAAATAACGTTGCGGACCCGAAAACCGATTCACGTTTTGAAAGCGCCGTAAAGATTGAAACCGAATGGTATTATATATATTACGATGAGCCATCGGCAGTTTTTCATGAGTCGAAAAATATTACTATTGTCACCGAATTCGGCGAAATGAGACATATTCAAACCGATAAAGGTATATTCGAGGCAATCGAGGTCATGATAAATCAGGATGAAATAAAGAAAAGATGGTATCTTACAAAAGGACTCGGTATCATTCGTTTCGACTATTACATTTCGGAAATCGAACAAAACGCCATACTTAAAGATTCTGACATGCTTGAATACTACCAAAGATCCCATCCATCTAAAATAATCCCCGGAAACAGTGAAAATTATGAAATGAATCCTCATTTAAGAAATTATAATATAACATCCGGTAATGATACAAGAATTCCGGAAAGAAGAAATATACTCAGAGGAATGTTGCCCTGAAAAATATATTTTAGGGAACCATATTGTAGCGAAATGAGTCAAATACAGAGCGTAAAATACAATAAATTTTATATTTAACGGAAGAAAAAAGTAAAAAATGTATTGCGTTAATACCATTTATAGAAGAAATTTTATATTATGAGAAATAATACATACATAATTAGAGTATACATGCTCATTACTACGTTTCTATTTGTTTGTTTTGGCACGGTATTAAACGTTCAGAGCGAGCAAAACACATCAGAAAATAAGGAAATGGGCGAATATATTGGTAAAAACACCTACAGTCTTGATTGGCCAAGAAATCTCAATCCTGTTCACATTGTTGTAGTTTTTACAAAATTTAAGGGAGAGGCTCCGGGTGATTCTCTGGCGCCATACTGGGCGGATAGCATGTTTGACGGTACAATCGGCAGTGTACCTCATTTCTTCGACTCCATTTCATTCGGACAATACAATGTCACCGGCGAATACCTTCCGAAAATGTATGAAGTTCCTCATGATTCAAGCTATTATGTTGAAACGTATACCGACGATAGAGGAATTGTAAGAAGAGTTGAAGACCGTGGAACAATTGCATATTCATATGATGTCGTAAAACTTCTCGACGAAGATCCAAATGTAGATTTTAACCTGTTTGATAACGAGGGAAAGGATGGGAAACCATCGTCAGGAGATGATGATGGTTTTGTGGATTATCTGGTTTTTATGCCCAGGTCACGTCCCTATGATTTTATTCAACAACTCGCTACGGGAGTAATGTATCTTGGTTTGAAAGATTCTTATAGAACACAAGATAGAAATAAAGCCGGACAATATATACAGGTTGACAAAACATCTGGCTCAATATCGGTTGCATGGAATCTGAATTCTGCAATCGGTACCATTGTTGCGGAACTTTCACATGCATATGGAGCCGTTGACCTCATGGATAAAGTGTATGTAGATCCCACGAATGATTCTGCCGGGATCGGTTTCTGGGGATTATTGGGACAAGGGGCACTTGGCTGGAACGGGCAGAACGGACCTGTCGGGCCATGCGCCTATAATCGCTTGTTGATGAATTCCATAGGGTACAACAACAATAATCTCGTTGACCTTTACGGCATACATCAGGGTATCAGAATGAAAGATGTAGGCCATCCTGATGGGAAGATATACAGAATCTGGATTAATTCAAAAGAATATTATCTTTTGGAATACCGCAGTAATTCCGGCGGGAATTATTATGACCGCAATATCCCGGAAAGTGGGCTGCTAATCTGGCATATAGATGAGACCAGCGGCAACACAAACAGTACAGAATTAATGAAACAGTGCGATCTCGAATGCGCTGATGGCAGATATCTGGATAAAGGATATCCACTCGGGGAACGTCCCGATCCTCTTAAAGGCGGAGACAATCTGGATTTTTGGGCTCATAATTACTCTTACACACAAGTTCACAACGGAAACCAGGGAGACGCGACTGATGTTTTTGATGGTGTAAAATATAGATCATTCGGATCGGAAACCAATCCAAATTCCTATATGTCGCAAACAAACAGGCCTTCGGGAATCGAGATATTCAATATCCACAAGGAAGGCGATGAGATGGTTTTTGACTGTTATATCCCTCCGATACCGGAACGATCTCCTGTTGAGGCTCCAAGGATAGGCATGGCTTTTCAACGGTCAAGCACAAACAGTTCATACGAAAAATTTCTCAACTGGGAAAGAAATGTATATTTGATAAATTTCGGTTTTGGACACATACCAAATGCAGTCGTCTCTGTCACAAAAGACAGTCTGATGGTAAATACTCTTGATTTCAGCGTGTCTTATGATACTCAAAAATACGTGGAAAAATTTCTTTTGAACAATTCGTCCGATCAGAGTAATACACAGATTGTAAGAAGATATGTTTCGGTAGAAGATTTCAATAATATGATAGATGATTTTAACGGATACAAAGATATATTCGGCACAGGACAAACTATTGCGTGGGTTCAGCAAATAAAGGCGCTTTCGGGAAGTGATGCATTGCCGGTTTTGCCGATAACAGTGGGAAATGCATATCCGAATCCATTCAATAACCAGACAACAATATCATACATACTCTCAGATGCCGGTATTACTGCTCTTGAAGTCTATAATGTACTTGGTCAGCGTGTTTTGCTCATCGACCGTGGATTTGAACAACCGGGATATCATTCTCTCAGATTGAATTCATCGCAACTTTCGTCAGGCATCTATCTTTACAGGTTGCGTGGTTCAGACATTTCGCACACAAAAAAATTCACTGTCATCAAGTGAGATTGTTATGAAGAAATATCATTTTATAATAAACCTTGTATTAGCAATTGCTTTAATTCTTTATGGCGGATGCAGTAAGAATTCTTCCGTCGATCCGGTTGAATCAACATCAATTTTTGTCAAAGTGACCGACGAAAATGGTGATCCCATCGAGGGTGCCGCCGTTAAGACAAATCCGGAGACAGATACAATAACAACCGATGATGAAGGGAAGGTACTATTTCAGAATTTACCGGTCAGATCTTATAGTGTTATCGTTAATTATTCCGGCTCTCCGGAATTTAAACAATTTGTAAACCTCAGCACTTCAACAACTGCCGATTTACACTTTATAATTTTATCTCAACTTTCAATACACATCAAAGACGAACAGCTACGTCCGATATCAGATGCGACTTTATCAACGATACCTTTGACTCAGGAAGTAATTGCCGATAACGATGGAGTTGCTATTTTAAAAAATGTACCGGTTCAGGCATATTTATTTACCGTGACACCCCAAAACCTTCCACCGGTTAAACGCAATATTGTATTGGATGAAAATACACGAGATTCTATGGATTTTATGATAACATCCCAGGCGCCGGTTGTTCAGATAATCGAGCCTGTTGATGACAAAGTAACAACTCCTTTCGAAGTAGCCTTCGAAGGCTTAGGAACCGACAATGAAGACGGTGATTTGCCTGACAGCGCTTATAAATGGTTTTCTAACAGCGACGGTGAACTGGGAACAGGGAAAAGGATCATTATTGATGAGTTGTCAAGGGGTAGTCATATCATAACGCTGACATGTACAGATTCCGACAATAAATCAACAACTACTACTATATCCATAATCATAGTCAATTACGACCCCAATTCCTACTTTCCCCTGCTGGAAAACGCAAACTGGGAATACCGTCACGCCAATCCGAATTTTTATATAATTGCAAATAACGTCAGCGAATATTGGGAAGTCAAAGATATGATCATAGCCATAAATGATCAACTACAGCGTATATCATCCGTATATTACGACATCACAATCGGTGTTGTTGTCAAACATTATAAATATACTCTTATCGACTATCTTGAAGAGGAGAACAATACAATATATGTAACAAAAACATCAGAAGAAATGATTGAATGGCAGGGTAATGAAGAAAAAAACCCGTATTTTCGACTTAATATAGATACATCATATACACCCAGTTTTCTCATATTGAAAAATATTACCGATCCTTTTTCGGAACCACAATATGATCATACAGTACGAACTGAAAGTGAATGGAAGTATACATACTTTAGCACTACCTCTTCGATTTTCAGGGAATCGTTAAACCTTGAAACGACGGTTACGGTTGGAGAGACAAGGTATATTCAGACTGACAAAGGACATTTCCCGGCTGTTAAAATCAGTATAAGCTCATCTGCAGATGATATTAAAACATGGTGGCTTACTCAGGGACTTGGCATCGTACAAATCGATTACATGCTTTCCGGATCCGTACAGACTGCAACACTGACTGACTCAGACTTGCTCGAATTTTACCGGACTCCCGAACAAAAGATGATTTCCGGTAAAGCGACAGAACACAGTTCACCGGTAGTTTTTAAGAAGTTGAATTATTCCAATGAGACCGGCGAAGGACTTATGGAATTAAGAAACTTACTTAGAAACATGATACCCTACTGATTTCTTAACATCTCTGTAAAATGCTTCTTATTTCTTCTCTATCGAGATTTACAGGATTATTTTTGTTGCCGGTTCCGTCGATAATCGTATCATAGTCTGAAGATGTAATTCCATAATCGCTCAATGTTGGGATATGTAAGATTTCTGACCATTCATCAATCTTTTTTATTAAGATATCACACAAATAATCAATATCAGTGCGGTTACAACCTGTTAATAAAGCACCTGCTTTTGCATATTGCTCTAAAAACAATTTCCCTGTTTCACCCTGATTTTTTAGCTTATCAATCGTTACATGTGTGGCCGCTCCGACAAGCGATCCGCAGATGACACCATGAGGTACGTCGAAATAGCCGCCGATAGGAGACGCTAATCCGTGAACAACTCCCAAACCGGCATTCGCTAGCGTTATTCCCGACATAAACGAGGCATACGCCATCCCTGTACGTGCATCAAGAGAGCCACCGTCCGTATAAGCCTTTACCAGACAATTCTTTATATATTGTAAACCGCTGGCAGCCAGTGCATCGGTCATAGGATTTGCTTTTGACGAAACGTACGATTCGAGAAGTTGCGTAAATGCATCCATTCCACATGCGGCAGTTATATCAGGAGGACATGAAATCATCAACTCAGGGTCAACTACTGCGAAATCGGGAACGAAGTTATCGTGACGCAGAGATTTTTTGAAACCTTCATTACCCACACGGCTCAAAACAGCATTTTTTGTTGCCTCACTTCCTGTTCCCGCTGTTGTCGGGACTGCTATAAAAGGAATTTTTTTTCCGTCATGACTGGCGCCGGTTCCCACACCTTCGAGAAACTCCACAACCGAAACGTTTTGGGTAAGCATAGCGGAAATTGCTTTGCCTGCATCGATTACACTGCCACCGCCAATCGACACAACCATATCGATATTTTTATCTTTGAATTCGGACACAGCACTGTCAATAAGTTCCGGGGAAGGTTCACCCGAAACCGTTAGCTCATAATATGTAACTGACCGTAAGGAAATAGAATCAAGCAGTTTGTCCCATTTATCTGAAGATCTGAATGACCGTACTCCGGTAATTATCAAAACGCTGAGTGCTTTTTTTTCAATTATTTCCGTAATTTTAGCATATGATCCTGCGCCAAAATATATATTTGGTGTACTTGAGAAAGAAAACTTCCGAATTACCATTGGCTGCGTTCCTCCGGGCAAATAACTTTATATGGTGTTCCTTCACGGGGTTGAGCCATCCATCCGGCAACAGTGTCCTTCCATTTCAGGTAATGAGCCGTTTTTTTATGTGCGGACGACGCTTCTTCGGATTCAAATGCTTCATAAAGCAGAAAACGCGACGGATCATCTTTACATTGCAGCACATCAAACCTCATATTACCGGGCTCGCCAACCGAACCTTTATGGTTTTCAATCGATGCTTTTATGAAATCATCGATGTTTTCATTTTTGACATATACAGCCACACAGGTAACAATCATTTTTGGAACACACTCCCTTTGCGGTAATTTGTCTATTGTTTACTGTTTTATATGCAAAATCAGATTTATTTATCAACCTTTTTCACATATTTCCCGGACGAGATTACGATAAAAACAGAAATTTTCGAAAGGCACATCCGGCGGTGTTTCGTGGTCAAGCATCGGTACATACCCCCCCGACTCAAGCATCGGCGGAATTTTACGGTAAACCTCATGTTTTATTTCTTTTTGTGATTTTGCCAGAACACGTTTGTCGATTCCCCCCAAAATCACGTAATCTGTTCCATACTTCTTCCGGACATCCAAAATATCCATGCCGGCCTGGACCTCAAAAGGATACATACCATCGATACCAAGTTCGATAAACAATGGAATCAGTTCATCCACTTTCCCATCGCTGTCCACAACAAGGAACGGCACATTAAATGAGCGGAAATGACTGATCACCCGCCGGTATGGCCCCATCATGAATGTACGGAAAAAGTCCGGAGAAATCAGTGAACCGCCGCGATATGCCATATCCTCAAAGAAATGCACACAATCGGGCGTTATCTTTTCAAGAACCGGTTTGGTGAGCTCGATAATGAAATCGGCATACCAGTCCATCATCTCATGTATCCACGACGGATCGTCATAAAATCCGACCAGAATGGCTTCAGGGCCTACCCACTCCCTGACCGGTCCGAAAAAACCGATTGTACGGCCTGTACCGAGATATACCGGGTAATCACGTGATTTCAATTCCTGCACCCTAATATCCCATGCATTGGGTAATCTGCTCTGAGATGTCGGATTAAGCCGTTTGGTAAATTCACGGAAGCTTTTGCTGTCTTTCACCGGAAAACCGTAAAAGTACGGTATGGACCGGCTGCCTTTTGACAATTTGAGTTTTACACCCCTCCAATCGGTTTTTATGATTTCCGTATCGTTCTCTTCGATCACCTTTTCAGAAAACACAGGATTGATTTCATCATCGATACCAACAGGTTCATAGCGGTCGAAACCAAAATAAATACGGTAATCCGTACGTTTGGGGTAACCTTCGGTATGCCACCGGACATAGGTTTCCGGCCAGCATTCCAGTTCACGATATGGCGGGCGGTCGGGATTTCCGAATCTCATTGTGGCAAAAAAACGTTCTTTAGCAGTCATAATAAACCGTTCTCCATCGATACATTATGTATATTCCGGTAAAACATCAGGTTTAAAAAAAATGTCATTTATATCCGTCGGAGCGGACCGCCGTCTGCTCTTTGGGTATCACATCTGACATTAATACAAACAGTATACATAATAATGAATTTCCACAGGCAGTTTCAATGTTTTAATTCGGGAATCTGACAGAAGTAATAAAGAGGATAAAATGCGGATTATTCCTTACCCCTAACCATAGGAACAAATCTTACAGGTAGTACATCCCGTGTTTCGAGTCTTCCGGCCTTCTTTTTGCCAAGAATAAGATTCTGTACACCACCAACCGGTCCAACAGGAACAATCATCCTGCCGCCGTCTTTAAGCTGTTCCACAAGTACGGATGGTATCTCCTCAGGAGCCGCCGTAATAATGACTGCATCAAACGGAGCCTCCTCCGGCCAGCCTTTGAAACCATCACCAATTTTGACATGAATGTTCTTATAATTGAGATCGTTCAGAATTTGTATTGCTCTTTCACCGAGTTCCGTAATAAGTTCGATGGTATACACTTCAGCCGCCAGTTCGGCAAGTACTGCCGCCTGATATCCCGATCCGGTGCCGATTTCAAGGATACGGTCGCTTTTGTTGACTTCCAAGGCTTCGGTCATAAATGCAACAATATACGGTTGCGATATGGTCTGGCCCTCACCGATTGGGAGAGGATTGTCATCATAAGAGCGGGCACGGTACGACTCGGGCACAAACCGGTGCCGCGGAACTTTCAGCATCGCATCGAGCACCTCCGTGTTATGTACACCACGGGCTTTGATTTGCTGCTCGACCATACGCTGCCGCTGGAGTGTAAAATTCGGCTGGTTTTGTGCGCAGGCTAAAAACGGTAAAACCGGAATAATAATCATAGATAAAAAAGGGAAAAAGCTTATCATTTCGATATGACTCAAAATATTGCCAAAAAAACGATTTACTCGGGACATATTACAACATTCAGATTAGTACAATTTTTGAATCATGTCAAGGGATTATTTCCGTTCAGGTGGATTGTAACTAAAACATTCACACGTATTTATCGACAAACCTCAGGGGCCGGTTCAAAACCTGCCCCTTCGTATTTTCCTGATATTACTCAATCCCCAATATTCCCAGCGAATTACGGCACAGGATTTCATCTATTATTTCGTCTGAGATACGGGGCAGTCCGCTGTTGCCGGTAATATGATTTATATTCCGTATTCCGTCAATGGATTCCTGCGGTGTCGTGAAGGGAAAGTCACTGCCGAAAAATACTTTCTCCCATGTACCGTACTCGACCAGAAGCTGCATCGCGTTGTAAAATTGCCAGGGACGGTAATACAGCGCCGAGATATCGGCATAAAGATTGGGATTACGTCTTATGACTGCTATGGTCTCCCCTATCCACGGATGACCGAGATGAGCCAGCACCATTTTTAGGTCGGGAAATTTAATGGCGACTTCGTCCATGTAAAACGGCCGGGCATAATCTAACGGCACACCCCGTGCGTAGGTGGTTGCCATATGAATAACGATGGGAAGATTATGCTTCTGGGCATAAGCATAGATTTCGAGATTTCGCCTGTCCAGCGGATGCGCCCCCTGATAGATCGGACCGAGTTTGATTCCTTTGGCGTGTAAATCCATGTGTGTGCGTTCAAGTTCATCAAGATACCCTTTTTCGGTAGGATCGATGCTGGTGAAAAAGATGAGACGTTCGGGTGCACGGTCAACCTGCTTTTTTACTGTATCGTTTGGAATGTTCATGCTGCTTTTTAACGCTCTCAAACCGAATACGACAGCACGGTCGACTGCTTTTGTTTCTTCGAAATGACGGTCGCTCGACATTTTTCTATTAGCGGCTGCAGGTATGCCTAAATGACTCGTATCAGATGTAAGTGATGTATCTTCGGGATTCCAGTAATGTGTATGGATATCATAAATCATGTGTATGTTCCTTTTTAAATTAAATTAATTTTACTATTTTTTTTGAAAATTACACCTACCAATATAGTAAAATTTTATAATAAAAAATTGTACTAATCTGTCATTTTTTTACATCGCTTTCAGGAATCTTATTTTCCCCAAATTATTAGGTTTAATCGAATATTTAGGCTTTTTAATAACCTCGCTCAAGAAAGAACGGTCTTACGGCATTATCGTACTCCAAACCACCGTTTTCATGAATTCCACGGTAAAAGTGCGGCATCTCACCTCTTCGGGCCATGTGATACGCCCATTGTGCCATTAGCATCCAGTGAATAAGATTACCTGTCAGTCCCGATAGCGGCGACACTTTTTCGGGAAATCCTTTTACCTCTATAACACCTTCTCGTTCATTACAATATGTATTGAAAGCCTCATCAACCTCTTTAAAGAGCCTGACTCCTGATGCATCGCCATCGGTGGAATACGGACAAAAGACTACGGTATAGGAACCTTTACCGCGGGCAGTACGTGCAACCTCAATCTCCTGATCCTGAAATGATCTTACCGAGCCAATAAGTACAATATCATTCTCATCGGTATTATTGTTATAACTTTTGGCAATCATCGATCC
>JAFGMP010000035.1 GCA_016927495.1 Candidatus Latescibacterota bacterium
CCGTAATCCTTACGGAAACGGCTGTCCATTTCGGTTGAAAAATACATTCCCCGGAGGATGATTGAATCCGCGATGCCTTCAGGCTCATACACTCCTCCAATACCGCGGGCCTGGTAGTCGTGTGGTGTGATTAATCCATTATAACCGGCGGCGCCATCGAGCATGGCAACATTAATACTGCCCGAACCCGCAATTAAGTCGGGGAAAGCAGGACTCCAGGACACATCTTCTCCGAAACCGGGATAACCGAAAAATCCTTTCAGATTCCAGCCAGACATAGTTTGTTTCAGGGCATCGTGAAGAAAAATCATCTTGCGGTCGGCTGCTCCGGCCATTTGGGCGCTCATCTGACGGAATCGCTGATGAAACAGGTCACGGTTCAATTCGAGATAATCCTCAAGCGCCTGATTGTCACAACCTGCCTGCCAGTAGGGAATCTGCATAACTTCTGGAAGAAGGCCGCGAAGTTTATCGTTCGGGATTTCCACCGTTTCAAACGTTATCAGTGAATCGCAGTAAGCGGATTGCAACTGCTTTACAGATCCGTATTTCATTTTCAGGTAATTTCTGAATTTAACGGTCATAATCGGATTATGGTCGAAAAGCCAGCCGTCACCCACAGGCATATGACAGCCTTCGGTATGGTGGAAATTCGCATAAGCTATTACATGGCTCACCCAGGGAGTCGATTCCACATACCGTACCACAGCAGCGGAAAATTTAGATGCCGCGTTCCAGTAACTGTCAGATGCCAGGGATGGCGTGTCATGGACTGTTCCTTCATCGGTGATGAAATATTCGTCGGGATGTCTGTCTTTCCATGAAGCCGGCGGCCGTATGACAAACCGTATTATAAACCAGGCATCGGGGTCCTTTTTTAATATGAATTCGGCCTGTTCATCGAGGCCGAAAAAATCATCCGGTACATCGAGCAGAGGTCTGCTGTCTATCGTATCTCCGACCCAGAAACGGCTGCTGTTGTAGTCTATGGGCAAACGCGCTACTTCCAGATGATAGGCATCCATTCCGATATCCGCAAAAAAATTCATCGCATCTTTCAGCCGTGCCTGTCCGAAATTACTGTATGTGGCGAGGGCATTGGGTTTTCCACCGATAAAAACCGTCGGCCTGCCGTTAAGCTGCCGGATTTCGACATCCGGCAGTTTGGGATTAGTTGCGGCATCTTTTTCAGGAGTAAAAAGAAGTATCCAACCTACAGCACAAACAGAGAAAACAATTATGGAACGCATAGCGAGGACTCACCCCTTTTTCGATTCGATCAGCTTTTTTATCCCTGAAACATCATGTCTGCGTTTAAAAAGCGGGGTTGTTTCATCCGCATATATTCCAATATTATCGTCAAAAGTCGGCTTGCCTTTTATCTGGTAGAGTATACCGAGGGGAAATCTGCCTTTTTCCATAGCCTTCTCGAATGCCGCTTTCAAATCGGTAGCATCATATGATTCGTCAAGGTAATATGAATGATCCTTGAACCATTTGAATGTATTGACCTTATTGAATGACACACAGGGCTGGAGAATATCCACCAGTGCATATCCCTTATGTGAAATTGCCTGTTTCATGATGTTAACCGTCTGAGCGGTATCACCGGAAAAAGCACGCGCCACAAACGTAGCCCCAAGCCCCAGCGCAATAGACAGAGGGTTGAACGGTTCCAGATTTACCCCGTTGACCTGAACCGGCGTCACAAATCCTGTCCGGCTTGTAGGCGATGCCTGACCCTTCGTTAATCCATATACCATGTTGTCATGTACAATATTGGTTATATCCGGATTACGCCGTATGGTATGGATAAAATGATTACCGCCTTCGCCGTACATATCTCCCTCACCGCTTTCCGCTATGACGGTCAGTCCGGAATTACATGCTTTTATTGCAGTGGCCGGAGGCAATGCCCTTCCATGCAGGCCGTTAAATACATGTGCTTTAACATAGTGCGGTATTTTTGCCGCCTGGCCGATTCCGGAAACCATTACCAGTTGTTCAGGGGTGATCGACAGTTCGGCAAGAGCAGTCTTCAACTCATTAAGGATCGCAAAATCTCCGCATCCCGGACACCAGGCAATCTCCATATTCTGCATATCGTAATATGATTTATTCATAGTCGTTATTCCCCCCGTTTATATCATTCAAAGATTTTGCCGAATTGTTCTGTCAGTTCCTCAACGGAAAACTGGTAGCCGTTGTATTTCAGAATTTTCGCATCGAATTCGATTCCTGTATGGAGCTTCAGAAGCTTCCCGAACTGTCCGGTTGCGTTGTTTTCGACAATGGCAATTTTTTTTACGCCTTCAAAATACTTTTTAATATCGTGCGGCAGCGGGAAAACCTGTTTGAAGTGCAATATCGCCGTGTTTTTATTTCCTGATTTTCGGAGCGCTTCACAGGCTATGTTGCAGGTTGTGCCCCAGCATACGATCAGGTTGTCGCAGTTTTTTGGCCCGATACGTTCCGGCAGCAAAATATCATTTTTCATGGTTTCGAATTTTCTGAGCCGTTTATCGGTCATTGCTGTACGGACATCAGGATCTTCGGTAATATGGCCTTCCTCATCATGTTCGTCGCTGTCTACGGCAACCAGTCCGCTGCCATGACCTGGTACACCGCGGGGTGATATACCGGAGTCGGTAACGGCGAAACGTTTGTAATCCTTTCCCGTTTCTACAATGTTGTACTCATTTTTCATCGCTGAAACATCAACCATCGCACTGTTGTAGTATGAATCGACGTAATACTGGTCGGTGAGAATGAATACCGGTATCTGGTATTTATCGGCAAGATTGAATGCACGGTGGGTCAGATATACACCATCTTCGATACTTCCGGGCGCATATATAATGCGGGGAAATTCACCGTGGCCTGCGTACAGCGCCAGATCGAGATCACCCTGTTCCGTTCTTGTCGGAAGCCCGGTTGCGGGTCCGGGACGCTGTGCTATATGTATCACCACCGGACTTTCGATCATACCGGCAAGGCTGGTGCCTTCGGTCATAAGGGCAAATCCGCCGCCGGAGGATGATACCAGCGCCCTTGCACCGGTGTACCACGCTCCCAGCGCCATATTGATGCCGGCAATCTCGTCCTCGGCCTGTTCCACAATAATGTCGAACTGCTTTGACTGCTGGGCAAGAAATACGAGCACCGCTGTGGACGGCGACATGGGGTAAGCCGAGATAAAATTGCAGCCACCGGCTATTGCGCCGATTCCGACAGCCTCGGCGCCGTTGAGAACCATATCATCCTTCACCGATATATCAGTATCTATCTCAATTGAAATTGTTCCCTCATCTGTCAGTTTTTTTCCGATTTCATATCCGGTTCTCAACGCTTTCAGGTTATTCGCTACTATTTCATCGCCTTTACGGGCAAAATAGGATGCCATAAACGATTCTATGGTTTCGGTATCGAGTCTGAACAGGCCGGAAATGACGCCGACTACGATGATGTTGGAGAAAATCTGCCCGCCTATTTCTTTAGCCAAATTTTCAAACGAAATGTCGATTATAGCATCCGCGATCTCGCCGGAGTTATCAACGAGCTTACTTTTCTCTCCTATAATACGAGTACTTCCCATTATTCTTTTTTTTACATGATTAAGCGCATCTTTATTAAGCGGGAAAAGCAAATCTATTCTTTCTACATAGGCCGAAACTTTAGTTCCCGCAACACGTATCTCTGTGGAATTGTTTCCACCGCGGACACGGGACATATACTCTTTTGTGGCAAAGAAATTGTACCCGCAGAGTTTTAACAGCTTCGTTAGCAGTATCTCGACAGTCTGAATGCCCTGTCCTGCAGCACCTGCTATTACAATTGAGACTTCATTTTTATATTTTGACGATTCAGCCATACAACACCCCGCTTGTTAACACCTTTAATATTTTCTTTGCTTATAAGGAAAGACACACAGGTCTGCCCCTACAAATTACTTGTTTAAACATTGCGGTTCTGTAGGGGCGAACCCATGTGTTCGCCCTGTCTTTTTGCCCCTAATTAAGAGATGAGATATTCCTTAAAAGGGTGAATTAAAATATTACACCAACATTCAGCGACAGATAATTGGTCTTTTCATCCTCGGTAAAGATAATATGATACAGCGGCATCGCCATCAGCCCTACCGATCCCGGAATTTTAACTTTTACTCCGGCACCCACACAGATTCCGAAATCAGCGCCGTCGTCTTCAGCATCGGGCAGGCCTTTCATTTCTATGGTCGAACTCCAGTTATATAATCCCACACCAAGCTGGGCAAATCCACCGACAGGACTCATGGGAGGACTGATCTCAAACCGTGCCGAGGGCAGAATTTCAATAATCGACATATTGCCGCCGTCAACAATATCCTCGACACCGAACCTGTTATATGCAACCCTTCCACCAAGTTTAAGGGCAGACAACATCGGCAACCCTACAAATACATCGGCTCCCGCGCCAAATCCCGCCTTGTACCCATCGGCAAAATCACCCTGTGGCATGGGATAACTGAGATTGACATCGATATCCAAAATATTGAATTGTGCATC
This sequence comes from Candidatus Latescibacterota bacterium, assembly GCA_016927495.1. Lineage (GTDB taxonomy): Bacteria > Latescibacterota > Latescibacteria > Latescibacterales > Latescibacteraceae > JAFGMP01. Next base: position 4,545 of record JAFGMP010000035.1, read on the forward strand.
CGATGTTGTTGCGATCATACATACACCTAACACAACACACATAACCACGCTAAATCTTTTCATTACCATGCCCTCCTCTGGGAATAGCGTTGATAATTGTAATTATACTGCATTCCTAACCCGAATAATTCATAATGCTTTATTGCTAATGACAAAAATTCCTGTAAATGGTATATATTCTGTCATTCTGAATGAAGTGAAGAATCTCGTTTTTTTTGATAAGACTCTTCGTTTCACTCAGAGTGACAACTAATAAAATATGCTGAAAAAGATTTACGTTTTTTTATAAATATATCGGTTTAACTTTCTAATTGTAATTAAATGTAAATAATCCTGCCATGCAATTTATTAATTATTCAATTTCCGTAAGCGTGACGAAGTTTGACGGTTTTCTCCACTTTGTCATACCACCCCTGGGGCGCATAATCGGATGTGTGAAGATAACACTGAATTCTGACCCTGTCTGAACCGGGAGAAAACGTCAGCAGCCTGCTCATGGGGGTTGTGTGATTCCATGAGTGGTGACGTGACAGTGCTGCTACATTGATGAATGTCACTCCCCATTTTTGCTCGATGTGGGATTTCCCTCCGTAGGTGTCATCCGGGTCGGTATGGGTATGCCCGCCGAGCCAGAGATCGATTGCACCGGGATGTTGTTCGAGATACGACTCAAATTCCTGCGCATCCGGTTTATCATCCACCCAGTACAGGTAAGATGCTCCCTCCGGAGCGCCGTCCTTCATACGGCCGTGGTATTTGCCCTCGACACCCTCACCTTCACCCGAAGCCACCGTGGTGTTTTTCAGCATATGATGATGGCAGGTGACGATTATCTTATCCTGATTGTCCTCAACCATCCTGACCCACCACTCGAAGGTCTCACGGGTTACTGCGCCTGCAGGGTATCCCCTGTCCTGTGTGCCACGACCAACCGGCGGGTCGAGATCGTTACGGTCCCCCATCATCAGAAACAGTATGTTGCCCGCCTGAAACGAATACCGTTCCCATGTGCCGGTAACCGGATACGGCCTGCGCTCAGGATGTACCCTCGAATATCCGATACTTTCGCCGGCAGGATCCACCCACTTTTTGAACCACCACTGGCCGGGGCTGGCATCGTGGTTACCGGGAAGGTTATATATCTGCTCACGGCGGTGTTTTTTCGCGCTGGTAAACTGGCGTACCACCTCCACGCCATCCTCGTCGGTTGGCAGCCCCTGACCATTTTCGGCGCTCCCCTTCAAATCGCCCAAATGCAGCATGATATCCCATTCGAACGCCGTGCCGCCGCCCTCGCCGCCGAATTCGCTATGTTTGATGGCTTCAGCCAGGCTTTCATAACCGTACTTCAGGTCGGTATGAATATGGGAATCGGCTGTCGCCCAGACAAGGAAGGGATTTTCTGCTGATTCCTGTTTGGCCGGTTGGTTGCAGGTGAGCAGGAAAAAAGCGGCTAATGTCGGTATTATGAATATATTGAGTTTGATAAGAGTATTCTCCTATTATAAGATATTACTTCACCGTCCTAACCATGATTTACTTGATTAACATGATTTCATGATGTGGGGGAATCACGTTAATCCTTCAATCAGGATTAATCAGGATTCAGACAAAGAAATAAAGGCTACACACCCCAAACGCCCGTACCAGCCTCCTATCTTTTTTAGAGGGGATCGGGTGAATCGGACACAACAATTAAAACGAAAATATGTAGGGGCGGTTCGCGAACCGCCCCTACGAAATATACCTTCACCTTACCCAAACATTACCCGCGCCCTCCTGATATTCTCCTGTAGATTAATCCCGTTTACACATTCTACAAGGCATTCATCGCAATCTTCGCATTTATCCGCACGGCTGTCCGGTGGCAGGCTCCTGTAATTCTCATATGCCAGCCCGATGTCGCCGTACCCCTCGGCGTAGTTCAGGCAGCGATTTATCTGGCTCACATTGACACCGTAGGGGCATTGTTCCCTGCAGCCGGTGCATCCCGAAACACCACAGCAGTACCTGCCCTCCGCCTTTTCGCTGTAGCGCTTCAGAATGCGACGGTCATCGTATGTCAGTTTCTTTCCCATTACCGCAATGTCATCGGCAAGCTGCTCGAATGATGTCATCCCGGGGACAACCGTATCGACATAGGGATTATTGAGCACCCATTTCAGCAGCGCCTGCTGATTGGTGGTTGTGCCCGTTTTATTTTCCCTGATATCCGGGAACGGTTTTCGCGGCCTCTCTATAGTGATCAGGTTTTTCATTCCTATGATGGCAATTCCCGCTTCACGGGCTTTTTGTATGGCGACAGTCACTTCGGGAGGTGAATAGTAGTTGTAACCGACCAGAACTGCCTGCCAGAATTTGCTTTCCACAACGGCATCGAGCACTTCGGCCTGATTTTCATGGGTCGATACACCGATAAAACGGGTTTGACCTTTATCCCGTGCATTTTCGAAAACCTTCATAAGGTCGTCTCTGAATACCTGTTCCCGTTTATCGGTAATATGAAGCAGCACAAGATCTACATGGTCGGTCTGAAGGCGTTTCAGCGATGTCTCTATCATACCCGGCATTTTTGCGATTTCAACACCGTCTTTGTCAAATTTGATCTTAGTCGTCAGGAAAACCTCATTTCTTCTGGTTTTCATCACCGTGCCGATTATTTCCTCGTTGGCGCCGTTCATATATGAGTGGGCGGTATCGATATAGTTGATTCCCGAGTCGATAACGGCACGAACAAGGGCCGGTTCGCGCATATTCATGGCACCGAAACCCATTTCGCTCGCTTTATAGCCGGTGGAGCCGAGCATCCTGTAGACAACACGGTTGAAACTGCCTGACTCAGCACCATAGATTCTGCGTGCTGACAGGCTGAAAGCGGCAAGCCCGAATCCTGCGGTTGTACTCTGTTTCATAAAAGTTCTACGGTTTGTCCGTTCCATTTTGTTCCTCCTGGCTTATGGAATGTCAATATAAAAACGAGTCGATATAAATTGTCGGGGTAATATTCTTTATACCAAGATGCAACAAAATCGTTTCAGAACAAGTAAAAATACTGATTATAACCGGAATTTTTCAAAGCCTTTACCGGGAACGCGCGCTTTAACCTTCACATCGACCTGTTGAAATTCGCCAACATCCATCACTACATCGAAGCCGCCTTCAAGGTGGTCGCATGCCCCCTTTCCGAAGCCTGTTGTTTCGATGACCGTGTGAGGGGCAGCATTCGTAGAAGGGTGTGTTGTATAAGGGTCATTGAGAGGTAGATATTCCTTACAAACTCGGATTATCTTGAAGAATTATCGATGCATTGATTTATTTGATCAATGTAACTTTCTCAGATACATAGCGTCCATGTATTCCAAGCCGCATAATATACAATCCCGATGAAACTCGGCTGGAATTGTTGTCATGTCCGTTCCATGTGACTGTATAGGTTCCGGGAAAACAATTCCGGGAAAAAAGATCGCGAATTTTCTGACCTGAGATGGAATAGAGAGCAAGCGTAACAAAATCCTCATGTTTTAGTGTAAATGTCAAAGTTGTTTGGCTGTTGAATGGATTGGGAAAAATGCCGGTGATGCTAAAATCGGTTGGTACTTCAACGGAATTATCTACGGATGTTATAATATAATCGTCGAAACTGTAAAGACCAAGCGGGTCGTAATCATATGGACCCATATTTCCACCACTCTCATTCCAAAAGCTGGACCAGATTCTGCCATTTTTTTGACATGCAATGCTCTCACTGCCATTTCCGATGTTGAGAGCATCGTCATACAGCCAGGTACCATATTCAAACTGCTGCAAATATCCGTTATAGGCCCAAATGCCTCTATTATAGTCTTTTACGAAGTATCTCACGTTATTTACAAGGCCATCTTCCCCGGTGAACAATTTCCATTTCCCATTATAAGGATTTAAACAGCCAGCAAGAACATTACCGTAACCCGCACCAAACCAGACCGTACCGGAATCATCAACAAGAATGCATTGAAATGGAATTGATTGCGAGATATAATACTGTTTCCATGTATTATCCTGACAGCGAAATAATTGATTCTGCGTACATACCCAAAGAGAGTTGTCCGGGCCGGTGTCAATATCTATGACGGTCGAATGTTCGAACATTTCTCCCGTATCGAGTTGATGCCATTCTCCCCTGGCATTCACGTGTATTATTCCGCCGGATGTGTTCACCCAGATATCATCATTTTTCCCGCAGGTTATATCTCCTACGGACACTCCCTCAAAAATTGTGCTGCACTGATCGTTTTTTATCAGGTTAAGTCCTGCTTTAGTTCCCACCCACATCCTGCCGGATGAATCCTCGTCGAGAGCGGTAATCCAGTAGTGCAGTATCCCGTCTTTTGGACCGAAATAATCCCATCGATTGTTTCCGTAACGGTAAAGCCCCAAGTCATGTGAGCCGACCCATAAACTGCCCTTTGAATCCTCTATTATCGGTCCTATGCTGATGCTTCCCAAGGTGTTGAGTGTTGCTTTATGAAACCATTTGTTATCCTCAAAATGACAAATAAAACCGTTACTATAAATACTCCATATTTCCCGATTCTCAGAAATTACAACGACAGCTCCGGGTACCTCGTTTTTAAGATATCCGTATACCATCCTATATGACGGAAGATTTAGGCCATTTACATCATATCTATCCCACCAACCCCAACGATCATAACCGTGACATATTCCAACCGGTGTTGTCGCCCATGCCATACTGTCCGGCCCAACAGTAATAGATGTTATTTCGTAAGACCCTTCTGAAAAATCCGGGTACAAGGGTTGAATAATGGCTAACTCATCATCTATGTATCGATATATCCCGTCGTCTGCCCCGACCCACACAACTCCGTGAGGACCGACAGCCACAGAATAACCGTTGCCAGACTCACTATATCTTTTCCAATCGCTGCCATCGTACTTGAAGAGTCCCCATCCTTTCGTAGTTATCCATACCACACCGTTATTGTCAACAGCTATAGATGAGAGCCCCTTTATACCTGGGTCGTCATTAAGGTACAGCCGCTCAAGGTTTAATCCATCGTACCGGATCAACCAGAGGGAATTGACCATCCAGATAACGCCATCAGGCCCGATGGCAATGTCGTAAGCAGTGTTGTCCGGTTGATGATCATCAATTGTGATGTTTGACCATGTGGTACCGTCAAATCTGAAAACACCCGAACCATATGTTCCTGCCCATATTATTCCAGCAGAATCTACCATGACACAGGTGAAATAATCACCTGATAATCCGTTTTCCGAATTCCATGTCTCGATTGTATCGTTGAGTGTATCATATTTGGCCAATCCCTTTTCCGTTGCTATCCATATGTCATGACCATGAAAAGCTGCATCTCGAGCGAAGACAAGATTGGAATGTTCCTGCCACCTTTTGATGGCCGTTACTTGTGTCGGGCAAAATAAGGACAGAATAAAAAGCACCGCAAGTGAAACGCCAAATCGTGATGTCGAAAAATAATGCATCGATGATATCTCCGGAATGTAAGAATATTAGTCAATTCGAAATATTATTGATAATATAATGCAATACACTTTAAGGCAAAGTTTCAATACTGGCAGTGCTATTTTTTGCATCAGACAATTTAATGATATATATATCGTGTTAGTATGTCAATATTATTTTCTGTGAAAAGGGTGTGAAATTTATAATTTGAACTTAAAAGTATATTCTTCGGCATTAATAATCATATGAATCTAATTTGGGGGAAAGCAGTGCAATAAGCGAACCATCAGCTTTTTATAGATAACTATCGATTCAAAAGATTTATAAGGAGTGAGCGGTATCGATATAGTTGATTCCCGAGTCGATATAAATTGTCGGGGTAATATTCTTTATACCAAGATGCAACAAAATCGTTTCAGAACAAGTAAAAATTCGGCTATTATCAACTCAATCCTTACTTCTCACATACCCGATATAACGAGCCAGGATATTCATATTTGTGATAAAATGGGGTGTGGATATAACTTTCCGGGGCACTCTGGGATCCTCGGACTCCATGGTAATACTCATATCATACACCTTAACCTCATACAACCATGCGCCGCGTTTGTCCATCGAGTTCAGAAGTTCCTGCACCTCTTTCGGATCAACATCCTGCGCCGCCGGTTTCCGATCCTTTAAGGCCTTGTATTCAGCAATGGCCTCCCCGGGAGTCAGCGCGCTGATACGGTCATATCTGCGTTCCATTCTACCGATGTCGACGGTGGTGAATGTCCAGCCCCCGGCGACAACTTTGTCGGGATTATCGGTATACTCGTAAAGGCCGTAACCCTCTTCATTCACCCGGCCGGTTTTGATCTGGAACACCGGTTTGTTGGTTCCCGCTTCGTAGTAACGGGCAAGCTCAAAGCGTCCGTTCCCAAGGTCTTTGAATGACGATCGCTCCATCCACCTGATCGCAGGCGGTATGGGTTTCAGATACCGTCTGTCGCCGGTCAAAAGGTAAAAATCCATAAGCTGATTGATACACTGCTCCGACTGGCGCGGCATATATCCCGACGGTTCATGTGTACGTGCCCAGGCCGGTTTCAGGTTCACATCATACTGTTCGGCCCAGCCTGCCTGTTCTTCCGGGCCCTGCGCTAAAATCATAAAATCCATGCCGCGCAGCGCCGCTTTGAGATAAGCCTCGTTGCCAAGTTTTTCCCATGCCTCGACAAGCACATCGATGATGTCACGCATCGAGTTGTCATTCATGGTGTAGTACGAGGTATAATCGGCGAGACCGTCATGAACGAACTCATATCTGAGCGGATAACGCTGCGGCCAGCCGCCGTTCGGGTACTGCGACATCAGAATAAAATCGAGCGCTTTTAGCAGTGGTTCACGGTATACCGGATCGAGTGTTGTCATGTACAGCCTGAGCAGAAACCGTGTGGCACCCTGTGTGGTGTTGTCGTCATAGGTACAGTTACCGTAATAATGGCGGTATTCCTCCATTCCCCATTTGAATTGGGAAAACACCTCTTTGTACCATTTATCGAGGCCCGGTTTATCGAAATCGATAAAATAATGCCAGCCGCCGAGCGGGTGCTGGCCGTAGATGAGTGCATTTGCGGCTTTTTTCGCGCATTTAAGATAATACGCATCGCCGGTTATTGTATACACATTCAGAAACATCTCGCCGGTGTCGGGTGTGCTGCCCTGCACCCAAATCTGCGATGGCCGTGCGGGAGCTTCACCCCAGCGATATGAAAGATCGGGAAGGTACTGATATACAAAACCGCCGTTGCAGGATACGGTATCGACCATAAACTCGGATGCTTTACGCATAGCATCGAGCACATCCTGTTCTTGCGGTTCGGCATTTGACAGAGAGGAATTGAAAGGAAGTGTACATATGAAAACAATAAACAGTATTTTTGTTTTAACAGTGGAAAACATTGAATTTCCTCCCAAAATGGTCTTATTTTATTGCACGGATATAACACTGTAGGGGCGGTTCGC
>JAFGMP010000275.1 GCA_016927495.1 Candidatus Latescibacterota bacterium
GTACACGGTTTCGGAATGGTCTTTTTTGTACAACCTGTATTTAAAACCTGGTGAAAACATCCAGTTGCCGAGTTTCCGGGTGTATACGACTTTATGCGACATAGCTGATGCATTGATGATCTCACCTGGCTGATAAGTGTAATCGTACATTATTCCCTTCAATTGCCGGTTTCTCTCAAGTTTAACATGATTTTCCATTGTTATCGCCGGATGTGCCCTGATCACCGAATCAATATATAGACGGTTAACTTGTGAATTTTTGTATTCAAGCATGTCATTGTATAATCTCAAGCCTCTGTCAGGTGCGTCAGTTCCCCAGGACATTACCTGTTTAACAGGAACTTTTATAAAATATCTGTCGGGTATGTCATCTTGGATTCTTTCATAACGATATTCAGCATGAATCTTTCCGATATTCGACAGTGAATAATCTAACAGCAGTTTAATGTACTTATCATCGGTTCTGTTATCTTTGCCGACACCGTGTGTTTTGAAAGATCCTGTAATAAAATTGATAAATTTTACTGGGGTATATCTGAGCATATAGTGATATCCTTTACGATCAAGATCATACGGTGTATCAAGTTTCATGTCGTTTTCACGAAAATCGGGTATGGTGTTGTTATTAAAATCATTGCCGATCACAAATTCATCGGGATCAATATCGAACATGAGGAAAGGTTCGTCATAATCCGGTACATCGTTTCTGTTTTTGTCAGTATCGGGGATACCGTCATGATCGTTATCATTTCCGGGAAATACACCGTCAGGATCATCGGATGACAGAATTCGATAGCCCATAGTTCTCTGTTCAATCATAACATCGGGATACATATCATCATCATCGTTGTCTTCAATAAGCGGGAACCTGATCATATTGTTTCGTGAATTAATAGCATTCACACCATAGCCCATTTCACTGGCTAATGCGTAATAGTAATCTATATAGGGACGGTAAAATTTTCCCATTTTAAACAGCTCTCCTGCCACACCAAATTTATTCCAATCCTTTTGGACGGTGACATAATAGGCGTGGTCGAGTTCCGCCCATCTATGCCCGGTGCGGGGCGCCTGTTCACTGACAACTTCCGAAGGCAGGCCTGTACCGGTTTGACCATCGGGATACATGTAATGACTGGAATTGGTGACGAACTCACCGGTTATTTTAAGACCACGATAATCCAGATCCATATCAACCCCATATATGATACTTGCAACCTGTAAGCCGAAGTCGATAGTTAAGCGTGTTGTATTTGATTTATCCTTAATGTTTCCTTCCGCCTGTGCCATGGTTTTCCAGTATGTGGCATCATAGAACGATTTGTTTTTGCCTGCGGTATCATGTCCTCCGCCGGTATCTTTGGTATAAATCATCGCAGTCTGAATGTTGTAGTCATTTGCTACGGTTATTTCTGCTTCAACCCGGTTTACATGAGCTCTGATAGTTGAAATATCGAAAAAATACACTGCAGTTTCAGAACCGTTTACCTGCAGGGGTTTTCCACCCGGATCTATGGGTTGATAGTATTTCCGTGCAAGATTCGTGTCAAAATTATCCACGACATTTTTAAGATTAGTGCCTTTGATGAAATCCTTTATATAAAAATAATCAGCATATTTGGGTAATGAACCTTCTATACCGAGATAATCATATTCAGGTTTTCCAATTTTTACCGATGCAGGAGGATAGAGGTAGTCTTGTTCAGTTACTTTTGTAATTGCTGTTGTCCGGTCACGGGTTACATCATCAAGCATAATATCCGGTACAATATCAGGCCGGTATCTGCCATCAACCTTAAGTTTTACATCATAAATGATAGGACCGCCTTCATTGTCTGCCGGAGAATCGTCAAGAAACCGAATCGCAACAATCAACGGAGTTGGTGTGTAGTTACTGACCGTTCCATACCAACTATCTCCACCTTCGCGGTTTCCCTGGACTCCATACTGGTTGACATACGATGCACCGAGAGTAAGTATTCCGAATTTGCGCCTTACATAGCCGCCTCTAAGGAGCACACCGCCTTTTTCGACCATTTGGGTATATTTGGCATCCGTACCCTGATAGTTATACCACCATGAGCCCAATAGCGAACTGTTCACTATCGCAACATCTGTGTTTGCAGTCTGATAGTCCATTCTCATGCCATGAACATTAGGGATGCTCAACGTCAGCGGTGTGAATTTTGTTCGAATCATCGGGGAACCTATGACGGAAATTGCCCAATCATCGGTTCTCTCCTTTGCAAGCCATACTCCATCAACATCTTTGGTAGCTATCGAATTGATATATCCGTTGGGCATTTCGACATAAAACGTGCCATCACTTTCATATGTTTCATGCCAGATATTACCGATATGGGTCATTTTTGTGATTCTGTCGCCAAAATCGTTATATCCCCATATCCTTCTGTTCTGTTCTATAACGTTATAATTCTCGAAACCTCTGAATGCATAGTTTTCGTATTCATCGTTCATTTCATAATAATCATAGCCCCATTTTTTATAAAGGTCATAATATCGGCCGAAATCACCTACAAACGTCTGGTTTTGAGTGTGTCTGTTTGCGATGTTGAGAGCTTTGAGGCGCTCTTCGGTGGACATGGACAGCCAATCCTGTTCGGATAGTTTGCGGAGTTCGTAGATGGATTGGGCACCAAGATTACAGTAATAACTCAGGGTAAAAACTATAAAGAAAAGAAATAATCTCTTTATCAGAATGACCATATACGACTCGCTCGTTTTGAAGATGCTATGGAATAGTTACACTCCGAGTAGAATGTTTATGAATAGTGTTGAAGATTTATAATTACTGATTGCGTTCAGTTCTTCCCTGAAACGTAACTCATCGATTTTGATCCCGATAGCGCTCCATATATTGTAACCGTAGTATATATTCCGGTTCTGTAACTGGATCATATAGTTTGTCTGTTTATAATCATTTTCACCCTGGATAAAATCTTTGTAATTCATTTCGAATCCGGGGATACCCTGAAATCCCAGCATAATATCTGTTCGCGGATTGATAAAATATTTACAGGTAATTAGCGGAAAATACAATCGGTAATAATCTCCAAGGCGGGGAATATCCGAAACGTCCTTTTTATAGAAACGTAGTTTAAATCCGGGTGAAAATATCCAGTTGCCGAATTGCCGTGTGTAAGTGATTTTATGTATCATCGCTATCGTATCGATTACATCACCGGGTTGGTAAGTGTTGTCATACAGGTCACCTTCGAGTTGCCGGTTTCTTTCCATTTTGACATGGTTTTCCATCGTAACGGAAGGAATGGCACGGATCACCGAATCGACATAAAACCGGTTTACTTTGGAATCTTTGTATTCGAGATAATCATGGTGTAAACGTCTTCTCAGATGTTCCGCTCTCGGACATGACGGACAAAGATACCGTGCTGGGGTGCTTGCATAGGTTTCAACATAGTAATCGGGAATATCATCCTGTATTTTTTCGAAACGATATTCGGCATAGAGTTTACCGATGTCGTAAAGTGGGTAATTAACGAGAAGTTTTACATAATCATCGTTTGTCCGGTTGTCAAGTCCGACTCCTCCGGTGTGAAATGAACCTGCGACAAGATTGACGTTACGAAACGGGGTGTATCGTCCGTATATGTGATAACCTTTTCTGTCAAGATCATACGGCGTATCCATTTTCATGTCATCTTCACGAAAATCCGGGATGCTGTTATTGTTGAAATCATCACCAAACACAAATTCATCCGGATCGACATCGAACATCATAAATGGTTCGTTATAATCGGGGATTAAATCGCTGTTTTTGTTATTATCGGGGATGCTGTCATTATCTTTGTCAAGACCCGGAAATACACCGTCAGGATCTTCCGAAGTATAAAATTGATATCCCATTGTTCGCTGAACATTCATAATATCGGGATACTGATCATCATCGTCGTTATCTTCTATGAGTGGAATTCTTAGTGTATTATTTCTTGCATCGATGTCACCTATTGTGTAGTTAACATTACTGGTTGAAGCTATGTAGTAATCAAGGTACAGCCTGAAAAATTTACCCATTTTGAATAGTTCACCGGCAAATTCGAATCGTTTCCAGTTTTTCTTAGCGATGATATAGTACGCATGATCAAGCTCAGCCCATTTGTGACCGGTTCTGGGAGTTTGTCCGAAATTGCTGCTTGCGGGCAGCCCGGTTCCTGGAGAACCGTCAGGATACATATAATGAGTTGAATTGGTCACATACTCGCCGGATATTTTTAATCCGCGGTATTGGAAATCCATATCGAATCCATAAGTAATGCTTGCAACCTGTAAACCGAAATCGATCTTAAGCGTTCTGACATTTGAGTTGTCTTTCACATTGCCTTCTGCCTGTGCCATCGTCCTCCAGTAGGTTGCATCATAGTATGATTTATTTTTCCCGGCAGTATCATGACCACCTTCTGAATTTCTGGTATATATCATAGCAGTTTGTATTCTGTAATCATTTGAGATAACAACCTCGAATTGAACTCTGTTAACTTGATTCCTGATTGTTGAAAGATCGTAAAAATATGTGACTGTTTTTGTGCCGTCAACATGAATAGGTAATGCGGTTGGATCAAGAAATTTATAATATTGTTCTGACAGTTCGGTATCGTAATTATCTACTGCATTTTTAATATTGGCGCCTTTCATGATATCTTTCAAATAAAAATAATCAGCATATTTTGGAATGGAACCCTCAACGGACAATAAATCAAAATCCGCTCTACCTATTCTTGCGGTACCACTGGGTGTGAGATAATCCTGTTCGGTTACTTTTGTAATTGCAGTAGTGCGGTCACGGGTTATATCATCACTCATAATATCCGGGATGATGTCATAACGATATTCACCGTTAACCAGAAGGCGTACATCGTAAATAATCGGTCCGCCTTCACCGTCAACAGGGGAGTCGTCGAGAAATCGAATCGCCGCTATCAGAGGTGTCGGTGTAAAGTCAACGATGGTACCATACCAACTGTCGCCACCCTCGCGGTTTGCCTGAATGCTGTACTCGTTCACATAAGAAGCGCCTAAGGTCAGTGTGCCGAATTTTCGCTGAAAATATCCTCCTCTCAGGAGTACACCTTCTCTGTCGACAACCGGTGTCGGTAACGCCGCTGCAAAGGGTTCACGTGTTTCATAGCTTAATTTTCCGAGCATCGAACTGCTCACCAATGCAGCGTTGGTATTGGCTGACTGAAAGTCAATTCTCATGCCGTGCATGTTGGGGATACTGAGTGTTAGCGGAGAGAATTTGGTTCGGATCGAACCGGCTCCTATAGCCGATACAGCCCAGTCGTCGGTTGCTTCCTGTGCTACCCAAACGCCGTCGACCTCACCGGTTGCCACTGCATTAATGTAGTTATTGGGCATTTCGACCGAGTAATTGTCGTCACCGGTGTAGGTTTCTCGCCAGATAGTGGCATCGGTATACACATTCATGATTCTGTCACCGAACTCGTTATATACCCATCTTTTTCGGCGATCTTCTATGATGTTGTAGTTTTCGAAGCCTCTGAACGCGTAATTCTCATACCGGTCGTTCATTTCATAATAATTATAGCCCCATCGTTTATAAAGATCGTAATATCGGCCGAAATCGCCGATGAAAGTCTGATTTTGAGTATATTGGTGTGCAGTATTGAGGGCTTGCAGGCGTTCTTCGGTTGTTTTGGACAACCAGTCCTGTTCGGTTAGTTTTCGTATGTCATATATCGACTGTGGAGATAGGATATCGGGAAAGAAAGAAAGGCTTAAGAATATTAGAATACCCGTCCTGAACATTCTAAAGAACATAGTATCTACTCGTGATGGGGTTACCAAGTCGGTCGTTCTGTATCGCGTACACAATTATAACCGGAAAAACTTGAAAACATGATAATACACAATGAATCAGCTTGCAATATTTATACCACTTACCACATGTGTCGAATATATGGTCATTTAAAGGTAACAACCGCCAATATGTTCTAATGTTTTGTTCGAATTCGGACACCGAATGTACTGAAACCGTACACTTTTTTTTCATTTTTGAGTGATTGAATCTGGCATCATTTCATAGCGTAAATATAATTGACAATAATGATTATGTTTGTCATGAAAAAGCAGGAATTGATTATGCATTACAAATAACTGTAAACCGTATTGCAATGCCATGTGTTATTGATTATTATTAAATACCTGTAAATCATGGTCTTCGACACGATTTAATAATATTCGTATAATTTTGTAACACATGTTCGAAGGAGAAGATGATGGAACTCAAGATTAACATTATTGGTCTGGGAATCATGGGGAAAAGTGTCGGCAGAGCGCTGCTTCGTAATCCCTTGGTGAAAATTACCGCATGTGCCGATTTAAAGAGCGAAAACCTTGAAGAAGCAAAATCGGAACTAAAATTTGCAAGATCTTATAACGATTATGAGAAAATGATCGACACTGAAAAGCCTGATGCAGTATATATTGCGACACCCGACTGGGCGCATTACAAACCGGTGATGGCATGTCTCGATGCCGGTATCCATACTCATGTCGAAAAACCGCTTACCACCGATGAATCAGAAGCTGCCGATATTGTCCGTAAGGTTAAGGACACAGGCCTAAAACTTCAGGTTTCGTACAACCACCGATGGCTGGCACCGTATAATGCCACGTACAACATGATACGTGCAGGACAGATTGGTGATTGTCTCATGGGGTATGCGCGCAAAAACAATCCGATTCAGGTGCCGACCAAAATGATTCCCTGGTCGAAAAACAGTTCGCCGATGTGGTTTTTATCCGGTCATGACATCGATCTTATGACGTGGTGGTTCGATGATGATCCGGTTGAAGCCAAGGGATACGGTGTAAAGCGTGTGCTCAAGGAAAAGTACGGCTGGGATACATATGATGCAATGCAGGGACTGGTTAAATTTTCAAAAGGAGGATTTGCGACATTCGAATCTACCTGGATTTATCCCGAACCGCATCCTGCAATGCCCGATTCATTTATGGAAGTGGTCGGGGAGCATGGCCACATCCACCTCGACAGGAAGACGGAAGCGATTGAAATGTCAACCCCGGAAGGCTTTAAATGGCCGCGTTCACTGCTTAACTACAAGGTTTTCGACCGTTGGGTAGGTGCATTTCCCTCATGCATCAACAGCTTTATCGATGATATAGTGGAAGACAGGGAGCCTGTGGTTAGCGCATATGACGGCTGGCGTTCGACTGCTGTACTCGATGCGATTCATCGTTCTGCAGACACAGGAGAAACCGTCCGCATCTCAGAACCGCCGATTTAAAATAACTAACAAGGAGAATATTTTATGATACCTGATAGTATTAAACATTTTTTTAATGAAACGGATTTGAAAACAGAAATTGTCGAGGGAGATATAAAACGGGTAATTTACACCGGTGAGAATATACAGGTTATACTGTATCATTTCCCTCCGCATAAGGTTTTTCCAGTTCATGCGCATGATAAACAGGAGCAGATGGGCTATCTGGTAAGCGGTAAAATGGGTTTTATGGTCGGAGGTGAAGAACGCACACTATTAGCCGGAGATTTCTACCGCGCTCCCATTGGTGTGGAACATAATGCATGGACTATGGATGAACCCTCAGTACTTCTTGATATTTTTGCGCCGCCACGCAAAGACCTTATTAAATGATTGTATTTATTGTTTTTTTGATGCAAAGATATGCAACTTTTTTTATTGATTGTGTTCTGTTCTGATGTTATATTAGCGTTCGATTAAACATTGATGTGCCGAAGTGGTGGAATTGGTAGACGCACCGGTTTCAGGGACCGGCGGGCGCGAGCCTGTGGGGGTTCAAATCCCCCCTTCGGCA
>JAFGMP010000276.1 GCA_016927495.1 Candidatus Latescibacterota bacterium
ATGTGGTTCATGAACCGCCGTGGTACGGAACCGTACGCCCGGTGGTGTGGGAGGACGGTGGGGGCGACCCCGCCTCCTACCCGATTTGATATTAATGTATCTGATATTTGACTTTTCATACATATTGTGTCATATATAGAAACGTCTTGATTTTTTATACAAAATATTGTATACTCTAAAAAATGTAATTGAATGATTTTGTTTTAATCGAACTGCGTACTGTGCTTCAATTGAAAAGGTTAATGTAATCTTGCGCCGGGGAATTGTCTGAATGGAAAGAAACGAAGAACTCCTGAAAAGGTATAATACGCTTCTTGGCCTTTATTCGGAGCTTGAAGTTGTATCCGGCAGGATATGCGATGCGCTTGAATCCGGACAGTCGTTTGCAAAGGTTGCCGGAATCCTCCGGGAAAAAAAAGTACTGGTCGAACGTATTGAGCAGGAATCATTGGCAATATCGTCCATGAAAAAGATCATTGCCGGTGGACAATTTCTCTCTGAGGATGAACGGGAACGGGTAAAAGTTGCCGAAAGGAACCTTACGGAAGTGGTTACTCGAGTGATAGATCAGGGGAAAAAGACATATGACCTTATGGCAAAGCATGGGGTTAAGGTAACCAGAAACTGACAGGTGAAGCATACCCGGAAACAGATTCGGCAGGGAATACATATAAGCGATGAAGACTGAAAAAGGTAAAAGCGCCGGAAAGCAATATACTACCGGCAGCAACAATGAAAATTCATCCTTTTTCAACAAGGACGGTTTACCTTTAAACGGTAGTTTCCCGGAGGATATTACACCTGAAACTGTAGATTATATGCGGGGGCTGATCGAATCGTTCAATGTATCTGCCGCAACTCTAAACGAAGCATATACAACACTCCAGTCCAAATTCGACAGACTCAACCTGAAGCTTGAGGAAACAAACCGTGAACTTTCATCGAGTCTTCAGGAGCAGGAGCGACTCTCGAATTATCTCACCAATATTCTCGAAAGCCTTTCTTCCGGTGTTCTCGTCGTCGACAGAGACGGGATCATAACATTATTTAATCGCGGTGCTGAGTCAATTACGGGTATTCCGGTGAACGAAGCTCAGGGTAAACATTACCGTGAGGTTCTCGGCGATAATACTCCCGTGGAATTGACACCACTATTGACACTCTCGAATGGTGAATATCGCTCAAATATGGAAAAACAGGTATATTGCCGTGACGGCAGAAAAATACCTGTAGGTTTTTCGACCTCGCCTCTGATCAACAAATCCGGTGAAATGATTGGCGCTGTCGAGATATTTATGGATCTGAGCAGGATCAGAGCGCTCGAAGAAGAAATATCCCGTATGGACAAGCTTGCCGCACTCGGCCAGATGGCGGCGACAATGGCGCATAAAATCCGCAATCCGCTTGGCGGAATAACCGGTTTTGCAGGGCTTCTTCAATTTGAACTCGAAGGTAATGACAACGGTATCCGTCTTTTAGGGAAAATTACCGAGGGCGTCGATAAACTCAACCGTATCGTATCAAATCTGCTCTCATATACGTCACGGCTTAAACTCAGGCCAAGGACTATCGATATAAAAGAGCGTGTTGGGAAAATAATTTATGCCGTTAAAGAAGAGCATCCTGAGAAAACTACCGGAATTTCATTTTCAATCGGGGAACCGGGGGGTTCCGTATCCGCAGAAGTCGATGCCGCTCACTTCAGTGAAGCGATTCTGCACCTGATACGTAATGCTGTTGAAGCGTTAACGGAAGGTGGTAATGTAACCGTAGAAATATTTCGCAGTGAATTTGCGTATAATCCTGCGAATCCGGTTTGCTCTCAGCTTCTGAAAGAAATGCATAACTCATCGACTCTGTTCCACGCACGGCAACCGAGTGTCGTTATTATAATAAGCGATAACGGCACAGGTATGGATGAAGAAACAGCAGGTAATCTTTTTGTTCCGTTTTTCACCACAAAAGAGAATGGAACCGGTCTCGGTCTGTCGGCGTCAAGAAAAATTATAGAAGCTCACCGTGGGGAAATTTTTATTTCAAGCGTTTTACATAAAGGAACAGCAGCCGGTATTATCGTGCCGCGAACGTGTGTTTTGTAAAGCTTTATCATCCGGTGAAGAGGACTGAAGATGAAGAAGTTTATTTTTGTGAATGTATTATGCCCGATTATCCTGATATGTATGAAGACAGCATGCATAGAAGCCGCTCAGACATGGAATGCTGCCTGGAAATCATTTCAGGAAATTGCCGTCCAGGAAACAGCAGGCATTAACCGTACCCGTGAACCTGTCCATGTGGAGATACAATTTCAGCATGCGATGAGCGGACAGGACGACGCTTCAATAGCGGAGGATATCAAACGTGAAATCCGCGTTATTTATGTCACTGCAGATGGTAAGTTTAAAGAAATACCATCTCAGGTATATAATATCCATCCCGGAAGTAAAAATCAGAATAGCGATCCTCCTTCGGTAGAAGTGCGGACAGACATTGCTTTTTTTGCAGATGTTCCGGCATTATCGACACAACGCTATTTGGTGTATTATGACAATCCCGGTGCGGAATATCCCCAATATGAGTCGCCGCTTGAGGTGAATGGCGAGGGTGTAAAATATAGCGTCGATAATTCGATGTATCGTATTATTACAGAAGAAAAAAGCGGACAGATCGACCAGATCGATCTGAAATTTACCACAAAACCCTCTCTCAGATTCAAGTACGGTACTCTCCACTGGAATCCGGATTTCATCGTTGTTCCTGAGGATTACCCATCCACAGGTTATACATGGTATTATGCGCATCATTTCGATAATCCTGACCATGAAATTGAAAACGGTCCCATATTTTTCTCGATTATGCGAAAGCAGCTTATCCCCGGACAGGATACCGCATACATGGAGGTGTATTACCGGTTTTATGCGGGACTTACCTATTTTATCTGCGAAACCTACATCGAAGCTGTCAAAGATGTGCGCACGTTTGCTATCAGGAATGATGAACTCGCATTTGGCAGGAATGATTTCAATCTTGTCGGCTGGCGGAACAAGACACCGGATATGTTTGAGGATCACATGGGTGAGATCGGCTCGACAGGTTTGTATTATGATGGCTACAACAGCGGCCATGTTCTCGGTAGTGTGCTTCCGCCCAATATGGCATGGATAAGCATGTTTCACCGTGATAACGGCTATGGAGTGGGTAGCATACGCCTTGAATGGGAAAATATCAATGTACTGACCGGAGAACCATCTCCCCTGTACAATTCACATACGGTAATCAGCGAGCATGACGAAGGATTGTACTGGTTCAGAAGCCTTATTTATTCACCGCGCAGTTCGGTGGGAGTGAGTACCGGAAAACTGATGAATTTTCTGATCGATGTTCCCAGAGGGTCGTCATATCGTGAAAAAAATGCATATGTAATGTATGAATCGGATAAGGAAAAGCCATTTGAACCGATAGATGAGCTTTATTTACGGCTGAGAAAGCCGTTGAATGTAGTAGTAATACCGCAGAAAAAGGAGCGTTAAACAGGAAATTAATCGACAGTATTTAATTGATAATGAACTAAATTTGAGTTGTTTTTGTTGGAATTCCATATCGAAAGGATATATGCCTGTGAGCAGAATACTCGTTGTGGATGATGAATCCCTTATGCGAGAGTTTATTACCGAATCGCTTATATCTCAGGGATATGATGTCGATGATGCGGAAGATGGTACACGTGCGCTTGAACTGATGGGCAATGAGACCTATGATGTGATCCTGACCGATTTTAAAATGCCCAAAGTCAGCGGTATGGATGTTCTCAAGAGAGCTCGCGAGAAGATGCCTGATGCAAAAGTGGTAATAATGACTGCTTACGGAACAGTGGAGAACGCTGTGGAAGCGATGAAACTCGGAGCTTACGATTATATTACCAAGCCGTTCAGTGTCGATGAGATAATTTTGCTGGTCAAACGCGCGCTTGAATATGCGTCCCTTCAGATAGAAAACCGCCGCCTGCATTCGGAACTGGAAGAGGTGTACGGCGCCCGGAGCATTATCGGCAGTTCACCCTCTATGAAAAAAATATTCGAACTGATTGAAACGGTAAGCCAATCCCGTTCGACTGTGTTGATCACCGGGGAATCGGGAACCGGGAAAGAACTTATCGCCCGTGCAATTCACTATATGAGCCCGCGCCAGAAGGGGCCGTTTATTAAACTGAATTGTGCCGCGCTGCCGTCCGAACTTATGGAAAGCGAGCTTTTCGGGCATGAAAAAGGCGCTTTCACCGGCGCCGTAAGAAAATATCACGGCAGATTTGAACGTTCTGACGGTGGTACGCTTCTCCTCGATGAGATCAGTGAAATGAGCCCGCATCTTCAGGCAAAACTACTCAGGGTTTTACAGGAACGTGAGTTCGAGCCGGTCGGATCGACTGAAACCATTAAAGTGGATGTGCGCATACTGGCGACGAGCAACCGTGATATTTCCCAACTCATTGGAAAAGGGGAGTTCAGGGAAGACCTTTATTATCGTCTCAATGTCATCAACATCGTTCTTCCCCCACTCCGTGAGCGTAAATCGGATATTCCGAATCTCGGGGAACATTTTCTTCGAAAATATAATACTGAAAACGGCAAGGCTGTTGAAGGAATTTCCGATGAAGTTCTTGATGTGTGGCGGGAATATAATTGGCCCGGAAATGTTCGTGAGCTTGAAAACACGGTTGAACGGGCAGTGGTAATGTGTAAAGATACAACTTTACATGTAGCCGATACCCAAATGTCAAATGTGGGGGATAAGCAATTTGCAGGTATATCTGAAAACAAGCATTCAGAACAAACCGTTACTGAAATTGCCGCAGGTAAAACCCTTGCCGATATGGAACGAAACCTTATCATGAAAACTCTCGAATCAGAGGGTGGCAACCGTACGAACACAGCGGATAGACTTGGTATTAGTGTGCGAACTCTCCGTAATAAACTGGCTTTATACGGAGAAATGAATGCATTTAAAAGGCCGTAATTATCGAAAAAACACCGACTGTTTGGATTTGAATTATCAATTTGTGACCATTCCGGGGAAAATTTAGAATTTATTTTAAAATCGTATCATTTATGATACGTGGTTTCACAGGTGAGACGTAAAACGGGTAAATATTTCCTGCTAATTGATGCAATTTAGGTTTTTAGAGCGAATATAGTATAAAAGGAAAGTTTACTAATAAGTGTCATAAAGTATTGTAAATAAAGCGTTAAAGTAAGATTTCAAGGTAAAAATTACCCCTTCTGGCATATAGTTTGCGTGAAGTTTGAATCGAATAGTTGTAAAGTTTGTCTAATATAAGTGTGATTAATCGGGAATAAAGTTATGATAAAAGAGATATTGTTCAATCAGAAGCCGGATATACTGCTTGAAAAGATGCTCGATAAAGCTGCGATGCACCAACGGGTAATCGCATCCAATGTAGCGAATATCAGCACACCAGGGTATCAAAGACTTGGCGTCAGTTTTGACGAAGAGCTGATAAGAGCGGTGAAGGCATCGAACAAGTTGAGAGTTACGAATGAAAATCATATTCCGACGCCTGATTGGCACAACAAACTCGAACCGAAAGTAGTAAAAATCGAAAACGGTTACTGGAACGGAATAAATAATGTGAGCATCGATGAAGAGATGGTTGAACTTGGGAAAAATCAGCTCGATTTCACCATTGCGGCACGTATTATGAATTTACGTGTAACACAGCTCAGAACCGCCATTCGTGGGAGAAGGTAACAGATGAAAGCGATTCCGTACTCAAACAGGCTGTTCAGGGGTAATATTTACCGGTCTATCGATATTGCCGCCACAGGGATGACCAGCCAGCGGATGCGCATGGATGCGGTTGCATCGAATATCGCCAATGCACAGACCACAAATGTGGATGGTAACGGTAGCCCCTATCTTCGAAGGCATGTTATCATGGAGAGGGTACCGGAAAAATCGTTCAGAACGACCCTTAAAGAAATGATGCTGGATGTGACTACTTCCAATTCCGGTCATCTGAGGGAGTTAAATAATTTTTCTAAAAAGCAGGATATAACCCCGCTGGTGAACGGAAACGAGATTGAATTACCCAATACAGGTAAAAATGTGGTCTATGATCCGTCGCATCCCGATGCAGATCCGGACGGATATGTGACATACCCTGATATCCAGGTTCTTACAGAAATGGTTGATTTAATGAATGCCAGCAGAGCTTTTGAAGCCAATGTTACGGTAGTAAATGCAGCAAAACAGATGATATTGAAATCTCTTGATATATAAAAACGTATTGTTTTTTTTCTGAAATGGCTAACCATGGCAGTATTATTTTCAGGCTATGGTTTAATTTTTTTAAAAGTGATTTAGATCACGGAATTTTACATGGAAATTCTGCAAATAAAGGATTATGGAGCTTATACCTATAATCGCGAGGCGGGCGGTAAAGATGTGAATATTACCGCAGATTTCAACGATGTAATGAATGGCTCGGGGGAAGCAGCCGACAAGCTCCAATTTCAAGACACAAAATTTGAACGAAAATCAGATGTTTTATCAACATCGTCAATTGATGTTATTACCTATAACAATAACGGTAAAGCATATAAAATTAATACGAATACTGGGGTCAACATTAATATTATAGCGTAGTGAGGGTGTTATGAAATCATTTCTTGACAGAATTATGGTACACAGGTTGTTCATTGGGGTGAGCAACCTTTGCCTCGTACTTGCGGGGCTTTATATAATTGATTTTGATACGGTGACCACTGCTGAAGAAGTGGCAATCCGTGAAATTCCCCGTGAGGCAGCGCTTCCTTATAAGTCATTGACGAGTGAAGAAAAGACGAAGCGTTTCTTTGTTGAATTGCGAATAGATACGTCACATTTAAAACCGAAGCAAGTTCATCAGAGCCTTGACCCATGGCAGTCATATATCGATCACTATTCGGGGCAATACAGCGTCGACCCTGATCTGGTGAGTGCTATTGTATATGCAGAGAGTAAAGGCGACCCGTTCCGTATTTCCAGGAATGGTGCACTCGGTTTAATGCAGATAATGCCGTCAACAGCAAGTTTTCTCGGATTCGATAATGTACTCGATCCGGAAGCAAACATTAAGGCGGGAGTAAAATATATTGCATGGTTATTGAAACAATATGGAGAAAGTCATGCATTATGGGCATGGAACGCCGGGCCTGACCGTGTGTCAAAGAAATTGATGCCGCGTGAAACCCGGAATTTCATTGTTGAAGTTCTGTCGGTCAAATCGCTGTTGAAAGAAAATAAAGGACGTGATGGATTAATTTAATTATATTTACAGTGATGATTGATGCTATTAAGTATTTGTCTTGTATGAGTATTGTTCAATATTTAAGTTGACAAGTTAGATAATATGCCCTAAATTAGTATACAGCAATGAGAAACGCATAGGAGGAATGGGCAGTGAATACTCCGATTACCCGTGTCGGTGGACAGGGATTAGCCCCTCTGAAACAACTGGTTGAGGATAAAGTTAGTAAAGACGGACAGACTTTTTCAGCCACGCTGGAGAAATTTGTCAATGATGTGAACTCTCTTCAGTTGAAAATGGACGAATCCATCGAGAAAATGGCGACGGGGGAGATTGAAGATATCCACAAGGCCATGATAGCTGTCGAAGAGGCAAATACAGCTATGGAGTTTATGCTCGAAATCCGAAATAAAATTGTCGAAGCTTACCAGGAAATCATGCGTATGCCTGTGTAAGTGTTCAAGTTGTGCACAACCGGCGGCACTCTGCAGGTAAATTCCCTAAAGCAATATTGGGGACACTGTAACATACGTTTACGGGCTCGTAAGGTGTGCCGGCTGCAGTTCGTCGGATCGGTACATGCTGGAACTAATACAAAATGTAATTGACAGATTGAAGGATGTGTGGTCAAGCATGACGCTCAACCAGAAGGTGGTGAGTGGCGCCGTCATTGCTGCACTTATCCTCGTAGCCATCTTTCTGACCACCCTTACCGGTGGTATCACAGAGTATTCCCTTCTTTTCGCCGATCTTGACGCCCGCAGCGCATCTGAAATCATCGCTTATCTCGAACAAAGTAATATCCCCTTTAGAACGACACGCGGCGGTACTGCCATTGAGGTTCCGCCGGACAGAGTTGACCGGTTAAAAATCGATCTCGTTTCACAGGGATTACCTGAAAGTGGTGTTGTCGGTTATGAGATTCTCGAATCCATCGGTTTCGGAACATCTTCCGCACTTCAGGATGTACAGATTCAACGTGCGCTCGAAGGCGAACTTATTAAAACCCTCAAAGCATTTGATGAAATAGAAAACGCAAATGTCAAACTGTTTATTCCCGAGCCATCCCTTTATACGGAAACAGCAAAAAAACCCACCGCTTCCGTGACACTAAAACTGAGGCGAAACCGAAAACTTCCGCAGGAATCGGTCAACACCATAACCAATATTATCGGTTCTGCGACGGGAATAGATCCATCCGATGTTTCTGTAGCCGATACGAGAAGCGGCATTCTATTGACAAAACCGGCAATGGATGAAATGACACTTATGTCAAACACCCGGAGGGAGTGGAAAACATTAGCCGAGTATGATTATGCCCAGAAAGTATTGAATATACTCGAGCCTATTATCGGTGTCGGGAAAGTTCGTGTCAGTGTTAATGCCGATCTCGATTTTGACAAGATAGAGCGTGTCAAAACAAGTTACGACCAGGGAACAAGCGCGATACGGAGCGAGGAGAGGGAAGAGATTACCAATCCGACTGCTGACGGTGGTGGAGAAGAGCGGACTCTTACGAATTATGAGACGGGTATGACCGTCGAGAATTTTATTTCAAGCCCGGGCAATACGAAAAAATTATCGGTCAGCGTTATGATCGATACAAAAGATACGCTGACGGTTGATGAAGACGGAGATAACCAAATAGAGAAAGTGCAGTGGAAAAATGCCGATATCACGCGCTTCAGAACTATGTGTGAAAGCGCTGTCGGTTTTGATGTTGCCCGCGGCGACCGTATCGAGGTAATTCAGGAAGAATTTGCCCGTGAATTCGATGTTGAGCCGGGAGGACGGTTAGCGCTCCAGGCTACGCTTGTCGACGGAGTTAAAGCGTTGAGCACCGGTATGGCTATACTTGCGGGGCTTGTGGTTTTCTTCATAATACTTCGTCAGATAACACGGTCCCTCGATCCGTCAAAAATTACCCTCCAGATCGAATCGATTCTTGAACGGGAAAAGAAAGATCTTATTGTTGAAGAAGAGTCTGAATCAGACCGTTCGGCGCTTATACGTAAGATAATCACTAAAGCTGCACAGGATCCGGAGATAACTGCAAAAACGATACGCACAATCTACCGGGATGTCGAATAAAATTCTGATTGAACGGAATACCCTGATTACTAATTGCCATTTAAGGAGTGAATTTTAGAAGATGCTGGAGCCAACCAGAGCGGGCGCAAAAACAATTGATGAACTTTCTCCACATGAGAAAGCGGCTATTGTTCTCGTATCATTGGGCAAGGAAGTATCCTCACAGGTTATGAGGAGTATTCCCGATCATGAAATTGAGCGGTTGACGGTTGAAATCGCACGTCTTAAAAATGTTGATCCCGATACTGAAATGGCCGTTCTTAAAGAGTATTATTCAATGCTTCAGGCTTCCGAATATATTTCAGAAGGAGGCCTTGATTTTGCCAAGGAGCTTCTGGAATCATCAGTAGGAAAAGCCCGTGCGGAAGGTATTCTCAAGAAAATTCAGGATGCTTTGAATCCGGCCGGTTTCGAGCTTTTAAAAGATGTCGATCCCATACATTTACTTGAATTTATAAGAAACGAACACCCTCAGACCATTGCATTGATTCTTTCGCAGCTAAACCCGGGACAGGCGGCTCAGGTACTCAGCCAGCTTCCCGAGGATATTCAGACTGATGTATCCATGCGCATAGCGACAATGGAAAAGATTTCCCCCGAGGTAATCCGTGAGATCGAAAGTGTGCTCGATGTACACCTTAAAGAGGTGATATCAGGTAATTTATCAGCTTCGGGTGGTGTGAAAGCTGTTGCCTCTATTCTGAACCTTGTTGACCGTGGGACAGAAAAGGCGATTCTCGGTAATCTTGAAATGGAAAATCCCGAACTTACCTCGAGCATCAAAAACCTCATGTTTGTTTTTGAGGATTTACTCATACTCGACGACCGGGGAATTCAGCTTATTTTAAAAGAGGTGGATACAAAAGAACTTGCGATTGCACTTAAAGCCGCATCAGACGAACTGAAGAATAAAATTTTCAAAAATGTATCCGAGCGTGTGGCTACTATGATTCAGGAAGAAATGGATTATGCCGGCCCCATGAGGCTGAGTGTGGTTGAGGAAGCTCAGCAGCGAATTGTCGAGGTAGTGCGCAGGCTTGAGGAAGAACAGCAAATTGTGATTGTCCGCGGCGGCG
>JAFGMP010000277.1 GCA_016927495.1 Candidatus Latescibacterota bacterium
CCGTATCCGCATCACCGGTCGCTTTTTTTCGGTCTCGACAGGGTAAATGGCGGCAATTACTGGCAGGAAGGCAATGACAGGGGACAGATTATCTCAAAAGGTCCGCAGATAGTTGAAAACAGTGATAGTAGGATTGTAATCACCGATGTCTGCGATTGGAAGCAGCCGGGTGATGAACCGATTATTCGGGATACACGCACTATAACCATCACAATGCCTTCCGACAGCCTTCGTATCATCGATTTTTCGATTACACTCACTGCACTAACCGACATTCATGTGGAGAAATCGAACCATGCGCTTTTCTCCGCCCGTATGCATGAATCGCTGTCCGTTTTAGAGGGAGGCGTTCTGATCAATAACATGGGTGGCCTGAATCAGGAAGGCACCGTCGGCAAACATGCGCCATGGTGTGATTATTACGGTGTCCGGTACGGTATCACCGAAGGATTGGCGATTTTCGATTCACCGCGCAACCTGTGGTATCCCTGCACATGGCTGACCCGT
This sequence comes from Candidatus Latescibacterota bacterium, assembly GCA_016927495.1. Classification (GTDB taxonomy): domain Bacteria; phylum Latescibacterota; class Latescibacteria; order Latescibacterales; family Latescibacteraceae; genus JAFGMP01. Next base: position 508 of record JAFGMP010000277.1, read on the forward strand.
GATTACGGTTTCTTTTCACCCACACCGATGAACTGGCTCGATGAAAAGGAGGGATTTTCGCTTCCCAATGAGGAATCGATCGATCTGTCCTACCGGGTAATCGTGCATGCGGGTGATACATGGAAAGCCGGAATTGATAAGCTTTTTGATGAATGGGCTAAAAGTATCAAAAGGTAAAAAATGTGAACAGACAAAGTGTTCATTATTAATTATAGTTTTACTCGTTTTGTCTGTCATTGCGAGGAATGAAGTGACGAAGCAATCTCAATGTTTTGTGTTTACATTTATTATTAAACAGGCCGTTTCGAAAGCTTAATTTCGTCTGTCAAGATCCCCTGTCCTGCGGACATCCCCCTGTAAGGGGGGATACGGCGAAGCCGAGGGGGGTAATACCTGTGGTCGTTTTCCGCAGTGAGTAAATTATTTTAACTGTTGTTGCCCTTTTATCTTGATTCCGTATTTTTTTCGAACCTTTGCCAACTCTTTTTCTTCAAGTTCCCCGGGTTGTCCGTATATTTTTGAGATAAATTATTTCGTATATCTCTCATCATGTGCACGGCATCGAACTTTTTCTTTTTCGTTTCAGATTTCATTAATCTCTTAAGGTGGAATTTTATTGTTTATTATAAGGCACATGAAGATTTGTAATCATTGAAAAATGTTTTCGATTCAGTGTAACCAATGTGAGATCGTATTCTTCTGCCGTTGCAGCTATTAGTGCATCAGCAAGTCCGATACCTTTGCTTTTTCCATAATCACGGCGGAAAAGGCCACCTTTTTGAGCAATATTGATTGATATAGGTAATATTGTAAAGGTTTCAATGAAATTTTCCAGGATTATTTTTTCATTTCCTTCTCTTACACCGGCATAAAGTTCTGCTACGGTTACTGTAGAAATGAACCATTGCAGTGCCTGAGATTCCAAAAATGTGATAGCTTCATCTCTTCCTTTGAGAAAGTCGATAAGTACGTCGGTATCGAATAGCAAATTTTTTTTCATCTTAAAACTTTCTATCCCACTCTTTTCTGATATCCTCAATATTAATCAGATCTTTCCGGTCTTTCCATATTCCTTTTGCTTTTTTAAGACGGGTTTCCCGATCAATATTTTGAGTAGCAGCTATCAGGTTATCGATTGCCTCCCTTATTAATTCGCTTTGTTTCTTTCCCGTTTGTTGTGCAATTGAACGGAGCGATTTACTCGCGGATTCCTCAAGATATACCTGTGTACGTATCATATTTTATCTCCTTGATGTATGTGTCTAATGTATACATTAAACAGGAATTTGTCAAGCAATTTTTACAAAGTTCTCATGGTATATAAAGTGGAGCTTATTATCATGATTTATATTATTGTTTACATTTTTTACCGGTAAACTTTTTAACGAATAATTATCAATCCCGAATAGCTTTTCTTAATGTTTTAACGCAAAAAAATATTCACGCTTTCATTAATAATGTCCCTTTTCACTCAATCTCAAGTTCCGCAAGATAGATTGCGGTTATAATATTTCCCTGACTGTCTTTTTCATGCGATGAATAATACGAGACAAGCGCCTTTGTTTTACTCAGTTCGATGAATCCGGGATATGAATTGTCACCGTCGCTCGGTAATTCGGCAAACTCGTGCAGGGTACCGTTTACCAGCCAGCAGAGGGATGTTACGCTATTATCACCGGCATGTTTTCGTCCCCCAACAAGATACCGTCCTTGCCACGTTGCCAAAAGCGGCCCTCCGATGTAACGGCCCAGATCGGTGCGCTGCCATGTTGAATAAGGCGGCTTCGACATGCACAACTCGGCATTGTTTCCCCCACGGCGTCCGACAGCTACGATACTTCCGTCCGGTTCGAAAAGAAAGGCGGTTTCATCGCCATTTTCTTCCTGAAACAGCGCCGCTTTTTTCCAGATGAGGCCATCATTGCTTTCAAGCATTGCCGACTCGATGATTTTACGGTATTCATCCTGAGGCGGATTTTCTACGAACTCATTTTTACGTCGTCCGCAAAGGTAGGCTTTTCCACCGTATGTTGCTGCACGCCAGATGTAATGCCCGTAGGTGCCTTCAAGCATTTCAGGACCCTGCCAGTCACGTCCGTTTTCTGTCCGGACCGCGTAACCGAGGTGACGATTCAGGTCACGTTCCTCAGGTGAGGGTGATGTCCCGCCGCAATACCATGTGCCCGTATAGACAAAAAGTTTGTTATTGAATACAAGGAAGTGCGGATCGCGTGTGTCACGTTTTTCGACACTGAACCGGTAAACCTGCTCCCATGTTTTTGTGTCACTGCTGGACAGAACAATAATCGATGCAGTGGAAAACACGCTGTGGCCATCGGGACAACTTCTGAATGCAAGGTAATACCGTCCCTGAAACCTGCACATATCGGTGAAAGCGTTGTGTTCGCCGTTATGGAATACGCGACGTACCGAAACAACCCGGACTTTAGGAAGAGCTTCGCCAGAAACATTAGTTACCGTGAGACAAATTAGTATTGCTGTAAGAAAGCTTGATAATAACAGGTGATGCAGGGGATTTTTTTTAGGGTAAACGGAAGTTTTTCTCATTGGTAATCTCCCCGAAAATAATACTGTGTGAATGGATTGCATTTTTAAAACCGTTTCCTTTTTATGGTTTTTTTATTTTAGATAACATATGGCGAACGTTATAGCAAGCGCTTATAATTACTTACTTGCACAATATTACACCGAATGTATTAAACTTTGTTTTTGGAGATGTTACTTTAATTATTTCGAAAAAAACCTGTTATATCATAAAATTTTTTGATATTATGAATCATTGTCAGATTGATTAATTATCAGATTTATTATATACTCTAATTGTAGTTATTAACTATTATATATCTCCGCATCTCTGGAGTTTTTTAATGTTCACGATTAACAGAACAAGGAAAAACAAAAATGTGGAAATTATCTGATGTTTTTTTGTTATTGGTTTTATCCATTGTCATTATAAATATACCGGGGTGTTCTGAAAAAAAGAAGGGTGAAACAATTGTTGAAGTAATTTTTCCTGATACCGGAATAAACATGGATATACCGGTAGCGATTGAGTTGCCCGAAGGTTTCGATGAAACGGCGACCTGGACTCTGGCCCCAAAAAACGTAGGAGAATCAAACACGATTTATACTCAGATTTTTGATGATGTTGAAACAAAACGTCTTGTCTTTCTTCTGAACCCGGGAAAACATGAGAAACTTCAGCTTGTTCTGCATAAATCGAAGGTACCTGCTAAGGAAATTTTTACATTCACTGATAACGACAATAAATTTTTAACACTGTATGAAAACGAATCGCCGGTGATGACCTATGTTTATGGTATGAATCTCAAAGAGGGTGTACCGGAGGACAGGACTCGGTCTGGTTATATTCATCCGGTTTACGGGCTTGACGGTGAGATTTTGACGGAAGATTTTCCGGTGGATCATTATCATCATCGAGGAATATATATAGCATGGCCGCGTGTTATTGTTGATGGCGATTCACTCGATTTGTGGCACATCAGGGGTATTGAAAAACGGTTCGAACGCTGGCTGTTAAAGGAAACCGGGCCTGTTTATGCACGGCTTGGTATACAAACCGGCTGGTATAAGGGTGAAAATAAAGTTGTCGATGAGCGATTGTTCGTAACCGTTTACAGAGTTGGAACAATCGGGCGGATTATGGATTTTCAGGTAACGTTTGAGGCTCTTTATTCTCCGGTAAAGATTATCGGTTCGGCTGACCTTAAAGGTTACGGCGGTTTTAATTACCGTCCCGCGACGTTTGAGGAACCGGTGATCACTGCCGAGGGTGAAACACAGGCTGACAGCGATTTGAAACGTTTTGCCTGGGCCGACTTTTCAGCGCGATTCGGTGGACGAAATGTATCATCGGGTACTGCAATTTTCGAGGATAAAAGAAATATCAACACTCCCAACGGCTGGTGTATTCGTCATTACGGATTCCTCGGTATTGAATGGCCCGGAAACAATCCGTACATTCTTGAACCGGGAACTCAGCTTATGAACAGGTACCGTATCTGGTTTCACCGTGGAAATGCGGAAGAAGGTAGCGTTGATTCGGCTTTCTCAGTATATGAAAACCCTCCGAAAGCAAATATAACAGAAAATTAATACAATCAATTGAGGATACGCATGATTCAACATGAAAGATTTCATTATAATTCAATAGACGAGTTGGCAGATACGATTGATAATATGAAGTTGAATATTCCACTTTCGAATAATATAAGTGTGCTTGCTAAACCGCTTAAAATAAATCGTAAAAAAGTGCCGAACAGTATGGCGGTACATCCGATGGAGGGATGTGACGGGACTTCCGAGGGGAAACCCGGAGAACTGACCTACAGGCGATACAAACGTTTTGCGGCAGGTGGTGCGGGTATTTTGTGGTTTGAAGCCACTGCCGTTATTCATGAGGGCAGAGCAAATCCACGGCAGCTATTAATTTCGGAATCAAATGCAAAGAATTTACACAATCTTCTGAAATCAGCATTGTTTGAATTTGGAGTTCGGTACGGATCAAAACATAAGCCGTATACCGTGCTCCAGTTAACCCATTCCGGACGATACAGCAGGCCGGAAAGGCAACAGAGGCCGTTGATCGCTTCCGGAAATCCGTATCTCGATAAGAAATATTCCAATAATATAATAAGACACATAGTAACCGATAAAAAACTCGAGGAATTGGAAGAGAATTATGTCAGTGCGGCAATAATTGCACAACAGATCGGATTTGATGCCGTAGATATTAAAAGCTGTCATGGTTATTTGATCTCGGAACTGCTGTCATCTGCTGCCAGGACTGGTCAGTATGGCGGGAATTTTGAAAACAGAACACGGTTTTTAGTGAATATTTTTGATAAAATTAGAACAAGAACATCAAATACTATCGATCTCGCTCTTCGGCTTAACGCCTATGATGCTGTACCTTATCCATATGGATGGGGAGTGAACCGGCGGGATTACCGCAACTTTGATTTGAAAGAACCGAAAAAGCTTGTGAAGCTTCTGCATAAGAAAGGATTAAAACTTTTAAATATAAGTGCCGGAAATCCTTATTATAATCCGCACATCGGCAGGCCGTATGACACCGGCCCGTATATTCCTGAGGAACACCCGCTTTGTGGTGTGGAACGTTTGCTGAATCTGTGCCGTGAAATCCAGCAGTCTGTTCCCACTGTTCCGGTTGTTGCAACCGGATTCAGTTGGCTGAGGGAGTTCGGTGCACAGTGTGCTGCAGGCGCTGTTGAGAACGGTTGGTGTAAACTGGCAGGCTTTGGCAGGCAGGCTTTCGCATATCCGGATTTCGCCGATGATATATTAAAAAAAGGCGGAATGGATCGCAATAAATGCTGTATCGCTTGCGGGAAATGCAGTGAAATTATGAGATTTGACGGCAGAACAGGATGTGTCATTCGTGATTCATCTGCGTATTTACCGATTTATAAGGAAGTGAGTAAGGGAAAGCCGTCATTTATCGGAAAATACATTGCGAATCATGTTTAAATAATGATGTTAGTGCTTTGGGGGATATATGAAAAGTAAAGCAATGGTTCTTGAGGCTTTCAGGGAATCCCTATCTTTAATAGAGGTTGAAATACCACCTCTTGAAGAAGGACAGATTCTGGTTAAACTACAGGCTTCTGGTGTATGCGGGTCCGATGTCCATATGTGGAATGGCGAAGATCCCCGGGTTCCGTTGCCGATAATCCTGGGACATGAGGGAGTAGGTACCGTCGTCGACCTGAAAGGTGTCAAGCGTACTGTTGACGGCGATCCAATCAATCCCGGCGACAATATCATATGGAATCGCGGCGTTACCTGCGGCAAATGCTATTACTGTACCGTGCTCAAAGAGCCTTCGTTGTGTGAAAACAGGCGAGTATACGGCATCAACATTCCCCTTAATGAAAAACCCTATTTGAACGGCTGTTATGCCGAACACATAATTCTACGCACCGGTACCGACATTTTCACCGCTCCTGAAAATATAAATCCGTCGATACTCGTGTCTTCCTCATGTTCAGGGGCGACCTGTGCCCATGCATTCGATATGCTGACCGAACATCTTACCGGAAAAACTGTAGTTGTTCAGGGACCAGGACCTCTCGGTGTATGGGCTGTTGTTTTTGCCCGTAGCCTTGGAGCCTTTCAGGTGTTTGTCATAGGTGGTTCGACCGAACGTCTCGAATTATGTAAGGATTTCGGCGCTACCAATATATTGAACAGACACGAAACAACTCCCGGCGAGCGAAAATCGGCAGTTCTGAGTGTTACACACGGGAGAGGTGCGGATTTAGTGATCGAGGCTGTTGGCGCTCACGGAGCAGTTGAAGAGGGTATAGGTTTACTACGAAAAGGGGGTACATATCTTTCGACAGGATATGCCCAACCCGCTGGTTTGGAGTCGATTGATTTCTACCGGGATGTCGTATTCAGAAACATTCGAATCCAGGGTGTTTGGGTAAACGACACCTCTCACCTGAAACAGGCAATAAACCTGATTCAACAAAATCCGACTCTTTTTGAAAAGCTCATAACACAAAAATTCAGTCTTGAGGAAACAAACGAAGCGCTGATTGCCATGAAAGAAAAAAAGGTGGTCAAGGCAGTGCTTGAAATGTAAATGTAATAAAAAAATACATATAAAATGCGAGGATAGTGTTTATGCCCGAAAAAGGTGAATGTCAAACAGAAATTATCTGCGGACTGCCCATGTTTAAGGCATCTGATCCCGATGTACTGGAACAGGAACGTAAACGACTTGTTGAACTTGAAGGCAAAAGTCTGGGGGCGCGTTGGAAAGGATATTTTTCCATGACCGGCCCCGGCTGGCTTCAAAGCGGCATAACGCTGGGAGGTGGGAGCGCTATTGCTTCACTTTATCTTGGCGCCCATTATCAGTATAGACTGCTATGGGTACAGCCGTTGGCTATGTTTGTGGGTGTGATTATGCTTATGGCCGCATCCCATCAGACACTTTCCACATGCATAAGGCCGTTTGATGCAATGAAGCGATTCATTCATCCTTCGATTGCCTGGGCATGGGCGCTCGCCACATTGCTGGCCTCGATTGTCTTTCATCTTCCACAGTATGCTTTGGCCGCCGGTGTTTCAGAGGATATGATCAACCTTGTAACCGGTTGGCAACCGACAGGTATGACAAGGAACTGGCTTCTCATCGGGATAGGTTGTGTAATCATGCTTGTATCCACAGGAATCACATGGAATTATGGCCGCGGTTTACGGGGAATCAGGCTATATGAGCGTATGCTCAAGATTCTTGTCGGGATGATTATTCTCGCATTTCTGATTGTTGTGGTACGGAGCGCAACAGCCGGGCAAATCGAATGGGGTAAACTGTTCAAGGGGATGTTGCCGCTCTATGTTCCTACCGATACTTTGGGAGTAACAAAAATTATGGCGGCATTCGGAGCATCGGTCGGTATCAATCAGACATTCCTCTTCGGGTATTCACAGCTTGCCCGTGGATGGGGAAAAGAACATCGGGGACTGGCGCAGTTTGATCTCATAACCGGTATGATGATACCCTTTACTGTCGCAACCTCGCTTATGGTTATAGCAGCCGGGTGTACCATTTACGGATCAAGTTTTGGACCTGCGGATATCAATCCTGCAAACGCCGGGGTTTTGATCGGCGCAACAGGAGTAGGCCCTGTTGTCGGCCGTTTCATATTCGGTTTCGGTTTGATCGGTATGACACTCAGCACCATAACGATACAGATGTTAGTGACAGGATTTGCCGCATGCGAAATTTTCGGAATCGAACCGTCCGGCTGGAACTACAGGCTTGCCTGTATTATTCCAACTCCGGCGTTTCTTGGTGTCATACTCTGGACTTCGATGGGTACATATATAGCGCTTCCGGCATTTACTTTTGGCCTGATCATGCTGCCGATAGCCTATGTCGGATGGTTCTTGCTACAGAACAGCTCACGATATCTCTGTGAGGAAAAACCTGTAGGGAAGAAAGCGCTGTACTGGAATATTGCAATGATATTTTCCCTCACCGTTACATTTATCAGTGTCGGGTATACGCTATATAAAACTTTGGGGCCTCTGCTTGATGCAATTAAAAAAGCGGTATTGAGTTAAGCAATTGAATATGTTTTGTGTTATCTCAAGAGGATGGAAGTGAAGTTAAGCAATCGGTTTTATTTCATGTCTTTGCGAGAGAACGGGAGTGAGCGAAGCAATCTAAAAAAAAGAGATTGTTTAGGCAGCGCCTCGCAATGACAGTACTGATGATTTTGTATATTTGATTAAAACGGAGTTGTAATAGTTAACTTTTCTTGTTTGACACAGGTTTTTTACGTATGCACCAGGACATTATTGAATTGAACGGTTTACAACTCACCGTCTATTCCCTGAATACCGTAATTGTGGGATCAGGCGCTGCGGGTCTGAATGCCGCAGACCGTCTGTATGATTTCGGTCAGAAAGATATAGCGGTTGTGACCGAGGGTTTGATTCTGGGAACATCCCGTAACACAGGTTCCGATAAACAAACCTATTACAAACAAACAGCGGCCGGGAATGTCCCCGATTCGGTGTATGACATGGCGCAAACCCTCTATGATGGTGGTGCTATGCACGGCGATATTGCTCTTGTCGAAGCGGCATTGTCGGCACGGTGTTTTTACCGCCTTATCGAGACAGGTGTACCGTTTCCACATAACCGGTATGGGGAATACATCGGTTACAAAACGGATCATGACCCGAAACAGCGTGCAACCTCCGCAGGGCCGTTAACATCGAAATTCATGACCGAAAAACTGCTGGTGCAAGTTAAGCGAAAGGAGATTACAATCTTCGACGGTTATTTGGTGATCGGCCTACTGACAAATAAGGAGAAAACCAAAACGGTCGGATTCCTTACCCTGAATCTGAATGGCATTGAAAATTCCGATCATCGCTATGTGCTGTTCAATTGCACCAACATCATATATGCTACCGGCGGTCCTGCCGGTATGTACGGCGCATCGGTATATCCCGTAAGCCAGACAGGTGCGAGTGGTGTCGCGTTTGAGTCTGGAGTCAAAGGTAAAAACCTCACCGAATGGCAGTTCGGTATCGCTTCCGTGCAGTTCCGCTGGAATCTGTCGGGTACCTACCAGCAGGTTTTGCCACGGTATGTATCGACGAACCCGGATGGCGGCGACGAACATGAATTTCTCGATGAGTATTTCGATACTTCCGGTGCTATGCTCGATGCCGTATTTCTGAAAGGATACCAGTGGCCGTTTGATGTCCGCAAGGTTCGGGAAAGTAGCAAATCATCCCTCATCGATATTCTGGTGTATCACGAGACCGTCATAAAAGAAAGGCGTGTGTTTCTCGATTATACCCGTAATCCATCATCCGCTCAAAAGGGCGATGAACCGGATTTTACTCTGCTTGGTGAGGAAAGTTACCGGTATCTGACGCAATCGGAAGCACTTTTCGGAAGACCGATAGACAGGCTCATTCACATGAACAAACCGGCGTATGAGTTATTCAAAGATCATGGTTTCGATCTCAAAACCGACTATCTCGAAATCGCTGTGTGTGCCCAGCACAATAATGGCGGGCTGTACGGCGACATCTGGTGGGAGAGCAACCTCAAGCATTTTTTCCCGGTCGGCGAGGTGAACGGTACCCACGGCGTCTACCGTCCGGGCGGCAGCGCCCTTAACGCGGGACAGGTAGGCGGTCTCAGGGCTGCTCAGTTTATCGCGCACCGGTACAAGGCCGAACCTTCCGATGTGAGCTCTTTTCTTCAGGACTGCGAGTCACAAATCAGACAAAAAGTAGAAATGGGTGAGTCAATTGTTGCATCAATCAGCACAGAAAGCACTGTCCTTGCAATCAGAAAAAAAATACAACAAAGAATGGACAGGTGCAGTATGATAATGCAGTCTTTCGAAACAGTGCTGGGTGGTTTAACTTCAGTGGCCCGGCAACTTGAGAGATTTTTTGAAGATACCCGGATATCTACACTGCAGGAACTCCCTTATGCGTTTAAAAATTACGATTTGCTGCTCAGCCAGTATGTGTACCTGAAAGCGATATCGTCATATATTGAAAACCGGGGAACAAGCAGAGGGTCGTTTATGGTGTGTGAGCAGTCCGGAGAGTTACCAGCACAAAATCTGCCGGACGATTTCCGTTTTGTTCCCGGTTCGGATAAACCTGCCGACCATATTCAGGTAATTTCATGGAAAGATGGTACATTTACCATCGATTGGGAGCCGGTCAGGCCGATTCCCGATGAGGAACAGTGGTTCGAGAACGTGTGGAATGACTTTATGGGGGATGGGATAATAGGGTAAGAGGAGTATATGATAAAAAACCTGTCTGAACGTGTATCTTGCAGATAACCATGATGGAAAGATGACCATGATAATAAAAGAAAAAAAAATCACTTGTGCTTGTTTTAATTTTTTTGATAATACCATGTCTTTCCCTTACCTCCTGCACCGCCAAACAATCCGCCACACTCCCCCCATCGGGCCTGATGTGTGAATTAATGGAATATCCCGAAAAGACAACCATTTCCGATTTCACACCGGAATTTTCATGGATAGTCAATTCAGCAACGCAGAACGATTTACAAACGGCGTATCAAATTCTTGTTGCCTCGCAGCCCGACGGCATCAAAAACGATACCGGTGACCTGTGGGATACCGGGAAGGTCAAATCCGATGTTTCAATCAACGTCGAGTATAACGGCGCTCCGTTGCAGCCAAACATCACCTGTTACTGGAAAGTGAAAACTTGGGATAAACACGGTGCTGAAAGCCCGTGGTCAGCGGTTCAAACGTTTCGAACCGCAACGCAGGAAAATATCGCTATAGAAAAAGACCAGCACAGTTTCACCAATAGGTATCCGCTGGTCAAAAATGAGGTTAAACCGGTCAATATAATCAGGAAGAAGGTAGGGCATTACTTTGTCGATTTTGGTAAAGCCGCTTTCGGCACGGTGAAGCTCACACTGGACTGTCCCAAAGACAATCAGACTGTCGAGATACATCTCGGCGAGGTTTTGAAAGACAGCGACACCATCGACCGTGAACCGGGCGGCTCACGGCGGTACCGTCTGATGCATCTCCCCGTGCAAAAAGGTCTGCACCCATACACCGTCCGGATCACACCCGACAAACGTAACACCGGGGATTTTGCCATTAAAATGCCATCGGATATCGGCGATGTTATGCCCTTCCGTTACTGTGAGCTTGTCAATTGCCCTTTTGAAATTGATGCTTCAAAGATTTCGCAGATAGTTGTCACCTATCCGTTCAATGATATTGCCTGCCGGTTTGAATCGAGTGACAGGGTGCTCAACGATGTGTGGGAACTGTGTAAATACAGTATCAAAGCGACCAGTTTCTGCGGCGTATATGTGGATGGCGACCGTGAACGGATACCCTATGAAGCGGATGCATACATCAATCAGTTGGGGCATTACAGTGTCGACCGTGAATTCACCATGGCGCGATTCACTCATGAATACCTGATGACACATGCCACATGGCCGACCGAATGGATTCTGCACTCGGTTTTGCTTGCCTGGGCGGATTACCTGTACACCGGCAACAAGGAATCGATTGTAACCTATTATGATGACCTGAAAGCCAAAACGCTGGTCGATCTTGCCCGCGAGGATGGCCTTATCAGCACACAAACCGGCCTTGTCTCCGACGATCTTCTACGCGCGATTCATCTCGATAACAAGCTGCGAGACATCGTGGACTGGCCCTCGGCTTCGTTCGGCGGCGATGGTGTTCCGGGCGAACGTGACGGTTATATACTGACCGATATCAACACCGTAGTCAATACTTTTCATTATCGCGCACTTGTGCTCATGGCTGAGATTGCACAGGCCCTCGATAATTCCGCAGATGCCGAATTTTTCGCTCAGCAGGCGGAAAAAGTAAAAGCCTCGATTAATGCCAAGCTGTTCGATACAAAGCGCGGCATTTATAAGGATGGTGAAGAAACCGACCATGTTTCACTCCATGCGAATATGTTTCCGCTGGCATTTGGTATTGTGCCCGATGAGTATAAAGAGAGCGTGGTGGAATTCATCAAAACACGGGGTATGGCATGCAGTGTGTACGGCTCGCAGTTCCTTCTCGAAGCGCTGTATGAGGCACATGCCGCCGATTATGCGTTCTCTCTTTTGACCTCGACCGCTGAACGTAGCTGGGCGCATATGATCTATGGTGTGGGTTCCACTATTTCTCTTGAGGCATGGGACAATCGCTTCAAACCGAATCAGGACTGGAACCATGCATGGGGCGCCGCTCCGGCAAATATTATTCCACGGTATCTTATGGGAATCCGGCCGCTGGAACCCGGCTTTAGTAAGGTGCTGATCAAACCTCAGCCCGGCAGTCTGAAGTGTGCGGCAATCGATCTGCCCACCATTCGGGGTTCTATCCATGTCGATTTTACTTCAACTCCCAAAGAGGCGTTCACGCTGAATGTGACTATTCCGGCCAATGTACAAGCACAGGTGCATGTTCCGGTGAACGGCATAGACAATCCTAAAGTCAAGGTAGATGGTATTGAGCACAAAGGTAGGGTAGAGGATGGATTTGTTGTACTTGAGTCGATTGGTTCTGGTAAGCATTGTGTAGAGGTGGGGAGGTAGAAATTGATTTCGTGTATTAAATGAGAAATAAAGAAAATGTATGTAGAAATAGACGAATACATAGAACTGTAATTATTGTTTTAGTTGGAGTAATTTAAAACGATAATGTTGTTTATATGAATAAATTATATTATATTATACTATATATTTGGTTCTGTATATAGGAAATTAATATGAAAAATAATCAATTAAACAAATTGATCGAAAATGCTTTTGATTTTTTTGAACGTTCTTTGGATGAATTCGAGGATAATCCAAAATACTCTGTAATTCATTTCTATGCTGCCGTGGAATTATTTCTTAAAGCAAGGCTTATGGCAGAGCATTGGAGCTTAGTAGTATTAAGGGATCCG
>JAFGMP010000036.1 GCA_016927495.1 Candidatus Latescibacterota bacterium
CGAAGCCTGATATGATCAACATCACGGGTCGGATGATGACTGTCGAGAAGATAATAGTCGCCGAGACGTATCGCCCATTCGAGATATTTTTTGTCATCGGTCATCCAGTAAATGCGGGAGAGTGTTTGCAGCATCTCGCCGTTGATTTCATGGCTTTCCGATATAATCCTGCCGTACGGTGTCTCAATCGGGGCATGTTCCCACATGTCGTCGAGTATCGCGATCATACGGTCTGACCAGGGGCTTTTACCCAGCCATTCGGTGAGAGGAAGAAGGCCGTCCTTGATATATTCCGATGAGCCAAACATGATATGGTTTATATCCGGTTCGACATCGCCAAAACCATGTTTTGAAAATGAGTATGTATCAGGAAGACTGCCTATTCGCGAGGTCAGTTTTATTTCGGTATTCAGCATATCGAGCATACGGCCGTCGAAAAGCGGTCGGTCGGTAATTGCCGCTGTCAGTACCATGAAGGGATAATTGTCGGCAGCGCTGTCCTGTGCATTCCAAATGTCTTTGTTCTGGGTTAAATTTCGCGGGATAAGGCCGGTTTCCGGATCGGCATGTTTGAGCCATCCGTCGACAAACTGACGGCATCGCCGGAATCCTTCGGCGGCGACAATTCCGTTTTTTTGTGCCTGCAGAAATTGTGTATCATCCGCGAAATATGCTGCAGTAAACAAAGATTGAAGCAATATAAAGGTTAAAAACAGTTTATATGTTAATCTGCAATACGATTTAGTTCTTGATAATTTTTTAAACCAATTGAGTTTAAAAATCATGTATTCCCCCTGTCAAAAGTACGATTATTTTAGGCTCCTGCCTATACCGGATAATATCCATACTTCTCAGCAGCACTATAAAATGATAGAATATTCTCAAGTGGTACATCTGGCTGAATTGCATGTGATGGCGCAAGAATCAATCCCCCGCCTTTTCCCACTGTCTCGATGCGAAGCCTGATTTCTTTTTCGACATCAGCGGGAGTCCCGAAAGGCATAACCTCCTGAATGTCGACGGTTCCCCAAAACGAGAGACGATCGCCATATAACTTTTTGATTTTGCCCGGATCTATTGACAGAGGTTGAACTGCCTGAAATATGTCGACACCTGTTTCTATGAGATCGGGCAGTAACGGTTCGATATTGCCATCGCTGTGAAATGCAATTTTGATATCCGGCTTCACTTCTTTATACGCGCTGAATAATCTCGCATATCGGTGTTTGAAGAATTCACGGAATGTCCCGACCGACATCATGAGCGATGACTGTGTACCATGGTCGTCACCGAGTTTCAATAAATCGGCACCAATATCTGCGAGTATCTTCCCCGTTTCGAGTTGAAAATCGAATACCTTGTCCAGTAGTTCATGTGCAAAGTCCTTATTTGCCACCAAATCCATAAGGAACGTCTCGAATCCCCGAAGATGCCATGCCGGTTCAAACAATGTACTCCCCATACCACCGCAGATCGCATGTGTAGCGCCATATTCTGTTATCAGTTCACGCATTCTGTCATACCGCGTGGTTTTTGCGGGATTGGGGCATGAATATGAGCTTAATTTGCTTTCGTCCGCAAGAGGATGCCCCACCATCTCGGTATAACGTCCGCCGGTCGGCAGCGTTATCCATTTCCAAGTTATCCCCCACTCGCAGATGTATTCCTCTTCCTCACGAGCATAGTAACTCGACCCGATACCATGAGATGCGGCAAGAATATCATGATTCATCACAAGCGGAATATCGTCCGGTCCTGCTTCGATCTGTTTTTCACGACTGAGATAGGTAACCAGTTTGTCAGCCGCCTCAGGTGTGTACGGTATATCAATAGGTACTCTGTCAGGTTCTTCGTGATTCAACGCCGTTAAAACGCGCTCCCGTGAATTCATGTATTACCGCCATATTTTTATTGTTAAAAATATCCTAAACACGATAATCCCGGACCATATCCATGAGGCTGTTGGCAGTATCCGCATCCGGCGTTCCTGTTACCTGATAAAAAACACCGCCGGGAAGACTGTGTTTTTTTAGTCTGTCGAAAAATGAATTGAACGGAGCGTATACGACAAGAGGTATATCACCTGCACGCTGTTTTAATTGATCGATTATATCGAAAGCGAGAGGGAATCCGGTGTCATCAAGCATGAGCATCGTCTTCAATCCTTTCAGCGAACATACATGTTCGATGAGATGCCTGCCGTTCCCGTGTATATGTACAACACCGCCGTCAAACGCAGCAAACATACGCTCGATATTTTCCCGTCCCCATTCTTCGAAATAGTCGGTCGAGGTCATATGAAAGGGATCGACACTTTCGGAAACTATTCGCCCCGGTATCCATTGGGCAAAGTTGCTGAACGTGCCTCCTTTGAATAATCCTACCTGATCGAAAAATTCCCTATGGACAGTAACATTCAGGTTAAAAGCAAAATCAATTGCTTTTTTTACAATCTCCGGTTTTTCTATAACACTCATATATGCATTGGTTGCGCCAACCAACTCGAATACGAAATTAAGTCCATCGATAAGGATGAAGTGACTGATGCCGAATTTCCCTGCGGAACCCTCTTTAAATATCCGTACCTGTTCGATAAAACGTTCGAACCATGGATGTGTTTTACTGAACCTCAAATTTTCAAAATACGCCCAATCAGTTAAAAGCGGAGGCACCATCGATGATATCCAGCCGTTATCGTGGCACATGAACTGGACTTCCCCTCCGATAAGACCGCCATACAACCCCTGGTCAAACTCGCTTAAATATACACAGGGCATGGAGTCATCCTCTATATCACTCCGTTCCCGGTAATATGCATCCCAGAACGATATTCGTTCATTGGGATCGGGAAATGCACAGAATCCTTCCTCATGTGTTTCCAGAAAATGCATCAATGTACTATTTGGAATCTCAAAGCTGGCAAAAATTTGATACGGCGCCTGCTTTGCGTACAACGAGGTTAAACGTTGGATTACGTCATCAGTGTTTTTCTTATAAGCTAAACTATTCATAAAATATCCTGAGAAAACTGTTTATATGATTTACGATCATTTATTTTGTAAATACCCCTGTTGATTTTTTACGGTATCAATAAGTGCCAAAATATTATCAATGGGAACATCCCCCTCGACAGATTGTGAGGGAGCGCACAGGTACCCACCATGAATTCCCATGTCGATAAGCTGTTGAGTTTCACTTCTTAAAGCATCTGCCGACCCGAAAGGTAAAGTTCTCTGTGTTGATATTCCGCCATAAAACGACAAACGCCCTCTGTAAGCTTTCATTATCGATAATGCATCCATTACTTCCGGCTGAAGAGGATTAAAGCAGTCAACACCTATCCCGATCAGGTTATCGAACAATTCCTGAATATCGCCGCAGGAATGAATCATCACTTTTTTACCCGCATCACGAACAAAATCATACATTCGTTTTAAAACAGGAAAAATAAATTCATGCCAGAGTATAGGACCCATAATAAGGCCGTGCTGCTGTCCCCAATCGTCAAGAAAATACACAGCATCGATATCGTATGCAAGCGCCATTCTTACCATCGATATGTTATAGTCGCAGAGAACATGAAAAAGCTCGTGTACAAATGCAGGATGATCATGAAAATCCATCAGAATGTTTTCCATACCCCGTAGAGACCATGCCCGTTCAAAAAGTGAAAGGCCGACGTTGAAGACCCTGAACCGGTCTCCGTAACTTTCTAATTTTCCCGGAATATCCTCGACAAATCGCGGTAAAACTGCAAAAGGGAATTCATAACCTTTCAGTGAAGGCTCCTTTAATACCGGTTCTTTGATGTACCCGAATGTTTTATCGATACTTCTGTCCCAGATGACTCCGAAATGATCCTGAACACAGTTTTCGCCAAGGTCTGTGAAAAATCCCAAAACACTTCCCATTCTTATCAGATGATTGTCGGCTATCGATTCGAAATCGGAGGATTCGAAATAAGTGCCAAGTTTTTCAGCCGCTTGTGCTGAAAAGATAAAATGCCAGGGAACATACGGCGGAGGTTTCCCTTCCAGCGCTTGCTTTACAATTTCACGTTTTGTCATGAAAACACCCGGATTAACAACAGTATTCAATTTTCGTTCTTCATATTTTATTCTACAATATATATATTTAAAACATGTTACATGCAAGCAAGGAAAACCTGAGATCAGATTTATGTAACCGATTGTTTGAACTTTTTCCTTGACAAAACTGGTACTATTCATTGATTTGAGTTATATTAAAAAATATTGTTTAATGGGATGAACTACTCAGACAGAATTATGAATATAAAAGTTATCGGCCAGACAAACACAGGCCTTGTGCGGGGTCATAATGAAGACAGCTTCTGGTTTGACTCTGAGCTTGGTGTAGCAATTGTGTCTGATGGTATGGGTGGACATGCAGCCGGTGAGGTTGCGAGTTTAATTGCGGTCGAGTCCTTTAAAAAAGTGATTACCGCACGCTTTACCAGGTCTGAGACAATCGAAGATGTTAAAACTCTTCTATCCAACAGTATCGGGCTGGCAAATCAGGAAGTGCTTATCTCGATGAAAAATGAAAGTTCGCAGCAAGGTATGGGCGCTACTGCTGTATGTGCATGCTACTGGGATAAATTATATATAATTGCAAATATCGGTGACAGCCGCGCATATTATATCGACAAGGATAAAATTTCTCAAATTACAAAAGATGATTCACTCGTCCAAAAGTATGTGGACGATGGTATTATTAATGAGGAGCAGGCGCGGGTGCATCCGCAAAAAAATGTGATCACCCGTCACATCGGCGGCCATAAAGATGCGACACCTGAGATATATACTGTTGAAGCTGTGCCGAATTCGAAATTACTGCTCTGTTCAGATGGTTTGAACAGCGTAATGACCGATAATGAAATTTTTACAATCGTTAATAATGCTGTCGATAGTGAGACAGCATGCGAAATTCTTATATCAAAAACATTGGAATATGGCGCACCGGATAATGTGACCGTAGTTATCTTTGAAATCCGGTAAATTTTTGTTATTATACATCTGAATGTAATATCACACTTTTTTAATCGATAATTATTTTTTTTGTTGATATAAGAAAATACACCTAATAAGAGGGAGATTCACTCCATGCTGTGCCCTGATTGCGGGAAACAAAACCCGGACGACCGTAGTTTTTGTGTACATTGCGGGGCTATTCTGGATGGTATTACCCGTATTCCTTCTCAAGACGAGGAACTGTTAGATATTACTCCGTTCCAAAGCGGGGAAAAGTCTCAAAAAACAGGTGAATCAGCCGAAAATACAGAAAGTACCGGTGAAGTTGCGGAAAAAAAACCACAGGGAGAGAAAGCCGGAAGCAAAGAGGAAACAATTCTCAGAGAACTCGTTGCAGACCGGTATGAAATTCTGGGTAAACTCGGAGCAGGTGGTATGGCGGCAGTATATCTGGCCCGTGAGATCGCTCTTGACCGCAAAGTCGCCATTAAAGTATTACCTCAGGCTTTCCTTCGTGATGAGGATTTTGTTACCCGCTTCAAACGTGAAGCACAGGTTGCAGCAAACCTTGAGCACCCGAATATCGTCAGGATTTACCAGATCAGCGAAGAGGAAAATCTCTGTTATTTTGTTATGAGCCTCATCCCGGGGGGAAGCATCGGTGATAAACTGAAAAAAAAGGGACCGCTTCCCGTCGATGATATAGTTCGCTGGGGTTCTGAGGTGTGTTCAGCTCTCGATTATGCCCATGAACGTGGTATTATTCACCGTGACCTCAAACCCGATAACATCATGCTCGACTCCCATGGCCGTGCAATCGTAACCGACTTCGGTATCGCCCGTGCCGCGATGGGAACAAAGCTTACACAAACAGGCGCAGTAATCGGAACTCCACGGTATATGAGCCCGGAACAGGCCAGAGGCGGTACTCTCGATGGCCGCAGCGACGTGTATTCTATGGGAGTTCTGCTCTACCAAATGGCAACGGGAAGCCTGCCGTTTCAGGCAACGGATGCCGCATCGCTGATGTATATGCATGTTCATGAAGCACCCGAACCTCCCGATGTCCGTAATTCGGAAGTTCCCGACTGGTTGCGGGATATTATCCTTAAATGTCTTGCAAAAAAGCCGGAAGACCGTTTCGTTACAGCCGGGGAACTGGGAAAAGCGCTTGCCGAACATAAAAAACCTCAACTCACCGAAACACACATCGAGAAAGAAGCGCCTGCCAAAAGCAACAAAGGTTTATGGATAGGCCTTATAGCGGTCCTTGTGATAATTATTGCCGCTGTATTGGTATGGAATCAGATGAGTCGTAAACAACCCGTGGAACAGGTGCAAAAGCCCCCCGCGATAACCGGTGAACAGGCAAAACCAACTGAACCTGAAGAAACGGTCAGCAAGGATGATCTCGCGTTTCAGCAGGCTCAAATGATGAATACGAAACAATCGTATGAAACATACCTGAAACTCTATCCCAACGGATCCCATGTTGATGAAGTAAATACTTTGATAACAGACATAGAAAAGAAGGAAGAGGAAAAACGGCAGGCGGAAAATGACAGGACAGAGCAACAGAATCGTGACCGTCTCGCACAGCAGGAACGTGACCGCCGTGCTCAGGAGGAGCGAGATAAAGCCGAACAAA
Organism: Candidatus Latescibacterota bacterium; assembly: GCA_016927495.1. Taxonomy (GTDB): domain Bacteria; phylum Latescibacterota; class Latescibacteria; order Latescibacterales; family Latescibacteraceae; genus JAFGMP01. Next base: position 6,640 of record JAFGMP010000036.1, read on the forward strand.
AAAAACAGGACGATCTCGCATATCAACAAGCTCAGATGGTCAACACGAAACAATCATATGAAACCTATCTGAGGCTTTATCCGGAGGGTATACACGCACGGGAAGCTCAAACACAGATCACTGCCATAGGCAGCCGTGAGACCGAGCAACAAAAACAACAGGCGGAAGAACAGGCAAAAAAAGATGACCAGGCCTATCAGGTTGCGCTCAGTACGAACACACCCGAATCTTACAACAGTTACCTCATAACATATCCAAACGGCCACCACAATAGTGAAGCAAGAGCCAAAATTTCTGCATTCAAGGAGCATGAAGCATTTAATGAAAAAGTCAAACTCGGTCTTTCGGCATATTCGATCAGGCTTATTTCAATTCCGACGGGAAATTTTCTGATGGGTTCAAATAATGATGATGAAGACGAAAAGCCTGTTCACAAAGTGACTCTGGATGCTTTTCAGATGAGTGAGACCGAAGTCACTCAGGTGCAGTACAACACTTTAATGGGTAAAAATCCATCGTATAACAAAGAATATGAAAATAATCCTGTGGAACGTGTAACCTGGTTCGATGCCATTACATTCTGCAACAAGCTCAGTGAAAAATTATCGCTTGAGCCTTGCTACAATTTGTCATCCGGGGATTGTGATATGACAAAAACCGGATTCCGCCTGCCCACAGAAGCGGAATGGGAATATGCTTGCCGCAGCGCGACAGGTTCCGAATATTACACCGGTGATGGCCCGCGAGTAGTAGTCGGTGCGGCATGGTTTGCAGCCAACAGCGCTGAAAAATCACATCAGGTAGCCCGAAAAACACCCAATGCATGGGGATTATTCGATATGCACGGCAATGTGTGGGAATGGTGTAACGACTGGTATGGCAAAGATTATTACGGTAAATCACCGGAAAATAATCCCACCGGACCTTCATCCGGCTCAGACCGGGTAATCAGAGGCGGAAGCTGGATTGAAAACGCAAAAGGATGCCGTTCAGCACGCCGTAAAGGATACAATCCACAAAAGGACTATTCCGATATAGGTTTCAGAATTGTTCGCCGTTGAATAAATCCGATGAATTATGCTACTTATATCGATGGCGAAAACCAGTTTGTGATCTGTATTGCGGTTGCCGGAAAAACAGTATGGCTCATCAATCAATTCAAGAATTTATATTAATTAAATTTTTTAAGTTCAACCGTCACACATGAATTCACATTGCATCGTATTCATATTTTGACCAACTATAACATAATCGTCAGGAGTTATCATGAAACAAGTAATGCTCCTCCTTTTTGTTTGCCTTTTGGCAGTTTACCCCGGCTCAGTTTCGGGCCGCGAGGTAAAAGGTGTTGATTTCCCTGAAACGACATCAATCGATGGAACAACCTGCAAACTCAATGGTGTCGGTCTTCGCAAAAAGTTAGTCATCAGCGTTTATCTTGGCGGTTTATACCTCCAAAATCCCACTCAAGATGCTGAGGAAATAATCGCGAGCGACCAGATCAAACAGATTGTACAGCATTTTCTGTATAGTGAGGTTCGCGCCGACCAGATGATCGAGGCATGGAACGAAGGCTTCGAAAAAAATTCGCCGGATAAAATCACCGATCTCAAAGATAAAATCGACCGCTTTAACGGTTTCTTTACCGAATCGATAAAGAAAGGCGAGAAAATGGTAATCACCTATCGACCGGGCAAAGGTACGGAGGTTACCATCAGGGGAAAAGCCGTGGGTATTATCGAGGGTAAAGACTTTATGGAAGCCCTTTTCTCCATCTGGTTCGGTCCGTCGCCCCCGAGTAAAGGGCTGAAAGAAGGAATGTTGGGTGAATAGAAAATTTTTTCGGTTATGCCGTTAGCTCATTAAAAACAGGGGCGTATAGCGATGCGCCCCTTTAACGTATATACCGGTCAGCCGGAAAAAGTTTTCAATCCCGCTAATCATAACTGAAATTCTTATCTGAATATCGCCTCATCGATCCGGTCCGGCCATGGAGACGACCATTCCCGGTTCTCGGGCTCATTATCGGACACGGACCATGACACCGCCGTGGTCGTCATGTGATTTAATCGACTCAGGGAATATAAGTGTCTTATCAACAACCTATAAGAATAGCTTTCCCCAACAAACAGCGCTGTGTTTTTTGATTCCCATCTCTTTTCTCGATGTTATGAATCTTCTCTGTAAATTTTTAACATTGTTTTTTAATATTGCAGGAATATGTTTCCTCTAAACAGAAGGAATTTTTGTCCAACTGCTATTGAAAAAATGTCATATCAAAACCACAATTATATGATATTCATTTAATACTGTTTTGGTTAATAAATAATATAGCCATAATACATTATTATTCAATCCTGCCTCATAATTTCCCTGTAAAACAAAAAGATTCACTGCTATAAACCCCTAAATATATTGGGTATTACACCAAACAACGAAAAAGACGAAAAATATCAAGATGATGAACAGCACATTTTTATAATCTGTTAATTTTTCCCACTATATCTGAATTGGCATTAAATGTGCGTTAATTACATGCGAGTTTTTGTGTCCGAAAGAAAATCGTGTATTTGTAACTCAATATTAAGAGCTTATAATCGTGACTAATTACAAAAAAAAATCATTATTTCCTAAAGTTTTTCAGTGAGTAACCGATAAATATTGTAGACAGAAAAAAAACCGTAAGGAGTATCTATATCTCCGAGCGGTTAAAATAAATTTCAAAAAGAAAGGATTCTTATAACAAGTATGGTCACTGATTTAGAAAAATCCATGGAAGGAGAAATGCCCATGATGGAAATAATGTAGTTTTTTTCTATTCACCGTGGAATATATTTCCACACAAACTTAATATTTTTGTAGCTTCATCGTGATAAAATAACGAAAAAGGGTTAAAGGATCAAATAGGTCCTGATGTACACATGAAATTATTTAGAAAATAGCACATTGTTTTTTTAAGGAGAGTTACAGATGAAATCAAGATTATTGATTTTTCTGGCCATACTCCTGATGATATTTGGAGTTAGTCAGGCTTATGGGGCTGCGACAGTGACTTCTTTGCTGTCTCAAGTTCCCAAAGGCGCATATGTAAATGGTCCCGGTGGCGCCACCGATGATAATTATTACTGGCAGGCAGTTCATATTACGCTTGGTGGAGCTCATGCGGCAAACGCTGCGGCTATTACCATTACACCGCCAACAGATATGACAGTAGCCGATACCGATGGTGATGCCGGTTTTGCTGATGAAATATCGGTAAGTTACACAACTGCCGGCGCAGGTGTGTTTTCGGTAGCTGCCGGTACTATCGCAAATTCCATAATAATTTCACTTAGCGCTGCAGCAGCCGCAAATGACAATGTATGGATTATGTTTCCCGTCGAAACAGCAAGTACACCTTCCGTCAGTTCGGCAGGTTATGCCATCGATTTCAATGACAACACAAATGATGCAGATATCGCAGCCACGGCCGGTCCTCAGATTACCTACCGTGACGCAGGCGCATTACAGGTAGTTGACTTTTTGGCCAATTTATCGGCAGATGACGACTCGACAACGGCAAATAGTTATATCGGACTTAAGTATCCGACACCATCTGCAGCCACATATGGCGTTCTTACCGACTTCGTATTGGATTCCGGTGAAGCGCAGGCTTTCGGTAATGCCGTTACAGCCGACACAGACAATACCAACGACATTATGTATTATGTATGGGTTGCCACCGATTCGACTCTGAGTCATGTATCCGAACTCGAAGGCGGTGTTTCCCACGCAGTCAATTACGATACTCCCGATGATTATACACAGAGGGAAGGCGCAGCGAAGACCGACGCCTACTATACCGGTGGTCTTCCCGAGGGAGAATATTATTTCTATCTTACCAGTAGTTTAACCGGTGATTTCCCACTCGCACGGTCCGGAAAACTCACAGTACTGCACTACCCGCAGGTTAACCTCATGGGTTGGGACAGAACAGGAAACGGTTTTGATAATGCCGGTACACATCTCGATGATGCCAATCTGACTCTGGATACCGGTAATTACTACGATGTCGATGGAGCCGTTCCGGCAACCCCGAACAGTCAAACCAACACAGACCTTTATGTCAGTGTTGACGACCTCGATGATAATGCGAGAGTGTATTTATTCTATTCATCAAATACAGCGCTAACAGCAAGCAACGTTACCACATCCGGTACATCGCCTAATCTCATTGTTTCCGGTATTACCGGAGCAAATGCACTCGTTGATACGCTGTATGAAAACCAGGAAGACATCGATGGTTTCGTGTCATGGAACTGGGACGTTAATCCTAATACAGATGGCTCTTATGTAGCCGCAAACAGCTATACACTCTATGCAATCGCCTGTGACGGTAAACATTTTACCCTCAAAAAAGCACAGGGTACCGATGCCGGGGACGATGAGACAATCGCTATTAAGCATTCACCAAACCTGACGCTCGATGTATTAACCGAATACAACCTTGGTGCTGACACCGGTAATAACGCCGATGTAACCGTCGATCCGAGTCAGTCTGATGTTATTATGATGAGCTGGGGCAAGAGCGGTGTTAACGGTGACATCGATATCGACGACTCGGCTACTATCGAATTCTATATCGATTACGATACCGACCAGAACGGTACTGCTGATTATGGCAGCACAGACGCTGCTACGATCCGTACTGCTTCAACAGCAGCGGTGTCTCCGACCGGTGTTCATCTGATCTACTCCGGCGCTCTCGAGGATCCGGAATCGAAGCATATGTCATATTATGAGTGGAATTTGAAAGATGATTTTACAGCTACCGGATGGTATCCGAATGACGAAGCCGCCGGTGGTGGCCCTCATTTTTACCATATCTATGCCATTATCGATGAAAATAAAACGAGTGGTACCACACGCGTTGTATGTCTTGGCGACGATACGATTCTTAC